>CALBUZ010000071.1 GCA_937969105.1 uncultured Collinsella sp.
TCATCGCGGTTAAGGGCAACCATCTCACCAACACGCATTCCAGAGGACGCAAGAAGGTCTATCATCGCAAGATCGCGGACATTGCAGCAGTTGTCCCGCATGATTTCCAATGCCTCGTCGGTATAGGTTTCCTTGATCACTTTTGCCGTTTTTACCTTGTGGATCCGGCGTACCGGGCTTTTTACGATGTAATCCTCATCTTCAAGCCACGAAAAGAAGCTCGACATGATACGACGTATATTATCGATTGTGACCTTACTAGAACCGCGTTTCACCTCGTAATCATTGAGATAGCGGCGCAAGTCGTCGCTCTCAACCTGGGTATAGGGCTTAGCAAGCGCTGTGTTCATATGCCGTAGGGTTGCCTCATAGTATGCAATGGTTTTAGGAGAGCATCCCTCGACCTCTTTAGCGGTGAGAAAGAGCGCAAGCAGATCTTGCCCTGGCTCTGTTTGTTTCGGTCCGAGTACCCGTCTAAGCGTAATGGTTAGATGTTTGAGCTGGTGTGGGTCGAGAAGGCCCTGCATTTCCGAAAGTACGGTATTGATGACAGTTTCCACGCTGTTCCTTTCGTCGAGTACGATAGCCACAGTGTGGACGGCGCGTTGTACATAGTGAAGTAAATGGCTATTTAGCTGCGTGAGGTTAACCTCTGAAACATCAATCTCGCCCGACATGAGTTTGGGGAGAAGACTATCGCGAAAAACAGCAAGCTTTCGAGCTCCAATCTTACTCATGACATACTGATCAATAATCGGCTGCATAAGCTGAGTTTGGCTTAGAAGAATATTTTCAGGTGGAATAACAACTTCGGACTCTGCCAACGCGCTGCGCTTGATATGCCCCATTGTCGTTGCACGGTCTTTGGCAAGCATAATAAATCGTGCTAAATGATGTTTGGTCCAGCCATAATAGAACCAGCTTGGATACGCAGAAGAAGTCACTTTAAATAGATGCTGATTTAGACCGGCGTTCCCGCCCGCCCAAAAATCCAGCAATAGGGTCCCGGACCAAGAGAAAATGAGGTCACCGTCGTGAACCTTAGCGCTATCGACAATGCCACTCTTGCAACGCTCGGCATCGCTTCCGCAAAAGCCTTGTCCCAGTTCGCGAATTTTCAGCACGGGTAGACCTTCATCTCCAGTGTCTGGGCGGAACTTTTGCATTGCAAGTCCGTTTTTATAGTCAGCAATGTCCAGCAAAGAAGCGGTATCCCAATCAGAACCCGCGTCGTCTATTAAACGTTGAAAGATCAAGTCGAACAGTTCTTCTAAATAGCCATTTAGCTGAAACCCTACGACCATTCGGATGTCATATCCCCGCAATACAAAAAACGGGGCAGCTCACGCTCCTGCGAACTGCCCCGTATCCCCGGCCATCACGCTACAGCGCCAACCAGCGCCACTCCCCTACTTACCAAATATCGCGCCAAACAAACCCTTGCGTTTGGGCTTCTCCTCTCGGTAGGAACCCTCGGCTACGGCTGTAACCTGCCGCGGCTGCTCGCCGCCTCCACGGCGCACGATCTGGTATAGGAAGGGCGATTTAACGTATTTGACCTCGATGGGCGTGGCGTGCACGGTGCTTTCGCTCGACAGCATCACGTTGGGATTGAGCGGTGCCACCACATGCGTTTCGCGCTTGTCGCTAAACACCACCGCGGCCGCGCGGCCCGTCTGGCCGTTCACGGCGATGCGCACTTGCTCGCCGTCGCGGCTATCCGACGCCGGCCGATCGACAAAGTAGACCGGTACCATCACCAGGCCGTCCTTGTGCTTGCGAGCCTTGCGCGCCCAGGCGCGGATGCTCTTTTTATTGAGCCCCAGCACCGCCTCGGCATCGTTGCCGGCAATGTCGAGCGCCAGCTTATCAATGACCACCTGGTCCTTGGTAGACGCATCGTCGGAAACGACGCGGAAGTCGCCCTCCTGCATAGCGGGATCGAACGGCCCAACCTTGCCAAAGTCCCACGGCTCCAAAATGCCCATAAGGCAAACATCCAGGTAGTTGGCCCTGGGATATGCCCAGTCGAGCACCTCGTAGTACACCAGGGTCTCCTTGCTCAGGCCCTTGCCCGGGAAGGACGCCATCATGCGCAGGTCCGCCAGCGCCATGGGGAAATAGAAGAGCATCATGTCGTTTTGGATCGCGTCTTCCACGTCGTGCCCGGCAAAGGCATCGGGATACTGACGCACCAGCTGCAGCGCGTTGGCACGCGCCTGCTGCGGCGAGATTTCACAGGGAATGTCCCGTTCAGGTACATACTCCGCACCCACGCCCATGGTCAGGCGTTTGCTAAACGTACCGGGCTTGAGCAGGTCGGCCACGCCGATCTTATTGCCGCAGGACGGGCACTCAAACACGCGTTGGGTCGACTCGCCCTCAAAGGACGCGCCGCAGAAGGGACAGGGAATGCTCACATGCGTCGCCTCTTGGAACTCCTGCGCCGTGCCGCGATCTTCCCACAGCAGATGCTCCAGAACCGACTGATTGCGCCAGTGCGAATTGAAGAAATACCAGTCCGGGTCCTCCGGGCGCTCGAGTTGCGACACATGCGTGAGCTTGAGCAATCCGTCAACCACCGTCAGCGGCGCATGACGGATACCTAGGGCGCTCTTGGGCTCCCCGGCGTCCGCTTGCCACGGAATAACCGTTTCGCAATAGGCGCACTCAAAGCTGCGCTTTGCCTGGTGCGAATACATGGGGCCGCCGCAGTTTTGGCATTTAATGGCAAACATCTCGTCCATGGAAACGTCCTCCTTTGCGCAGGGGCTGTCGACATTAAGTATGTCGGGCAGGCAGGCACATGCCCATACCCATGTGGCCCAAAATGGAGCACTCGGTCGGACGGGAAGGCGCAGTGAACTCGGAGGCGCGCGGATAGTCGCCCCCTCTGCCTCGCGCCCGTTAGCGCCGGCAGACCATTGCTGCATTTTCTGAGCATCGGCACACGTTGCGCCTGTGCGAGCTACACTATCCCCTTAAACATGATTGTGAGGACGATCGTTATGCTATTTGTAAATCGGCTGGTACATACGCTTGTTCCCGGCAGCGAAAGCGAGCCGGTCGATACCTCCTGCCGCACCAACGCGGGTTTTGCCGCAAGCCTCATCTGCATCGGCCTCAACATCACGCTGTGCTTGGCCAAGGGCATAGCCGGTCTGCTCGCGGGCTCCGTCTCGCTTATCGCCGATGCCTTCAACAACCTTTCCGACGCCTCGAGCAACATCGTGAGCCTGCTCGGATTCCGCCTTGCCAGCCGCCCGGCCGACGAGGGGCACCCCTATGGCCACGGCCGCTACGAGTACCTCGCCGGCTTGTTTGTCGCCGTTCTCGTTTGCGCCGTCGGCATCAACCTGATCCTGGAGTCGGTCACCAAGATCATCAAGCCCTCCCCCACCGCGTATTCGGCGCTCTCCATGGCAGCCCTTGTCCTGTCCATGCTCGTCAAGTTTTGGATGGCGGCGTTCAACCGCACGCTGGGCAACCGCATCGATTCCGAGACGCTTATCGCCACGGCGCAGGATTCCAAAAACGATGTCATTACCTCGGCCTCGGTCCTGGCCGCAGCGCTTATTTCGCAGACGACTGAGTTTGACCTCGATGGCTGGGCAGGCCTGGGCGTGGGCATCTTCATCTGCATCAGCGGCATGGGCCTGGTGCGCGACGCCATCAGCCCGCTGTTGGGGCAAGCGCCCGACCCCAAGCTCGTCCAGGCAATCCGCGACAAGATCATGTCGTATCCGCAGGTCCTAGGCACGCACGACCTCATGGTGCACGACTACGGTCCCGGCCGCCAGTTTGCCAGCGCACACGTGGAAATGCCCGGCGAGGGCGATGCGTTTGAACATCACGAGATCCTGGACACCATCGAGCACGATATCAAACGGCAGATGGGCATCGGTATCACGCTACACTGCGACCCCATCGCCACCACCGGCGGCGACCTGCGCGGCTGGGTCAAGCGCGGCATAGCGCAAATCGACCCCACGCTCTCCATCCATGACCTGCACGAGCACGACGGGTTCGTTTCGTTTGACCTGGTGCGTCCCGACGGCTTTGACATATCCGACGAGGAGCTGCTGGAGCTCGTCACGCGCATCGTGCACGAGCGCCGGCCCGATGCCTCGTGCGTCGTCACATTTGACTCCGGCTTTAGCTCGCCCGAGCGTCCGGCCGAGCAGCTGTAATCGACAGCAAAACGGGACGCAGGACCGCCGACCAACGCGCCTACGCGCCCGGTCACGCGATCCTGCGCCCCGTTTTTGTTTGCACTGCTAAGGCTCTATCCGCTCGACCGCTAGTTCCCCTGCGCGCCCGAAATGCCGTTTTGCAGGGCATCCCAGGCATTCGTTGCCATATCGCCCAAGTTCTGTGCGGTATCGCCGAGATTCTGAGCCGTGTCACCCAGCTCTTGGGCCTTATCCCCAAGCTCCTGGGCCTTGTTGCTCAGGTCTTCCAGCGTGTTGGAGCTCGAGCTGTCCGTGGTGCCCTGGTCGCCGGACGCGTTGCCCGACGAGCCGTCCTTGCGCGTGAGCTGAATCTCGAGGTTACCGTTGTCGTTATAGTAGGCAGACGTCACGACCCAATTGGCATCGACAACGGGCGTCGAGCCGTCATCGGTCAGAATCACGGCGTTCGAAAGATCGGCCCCGCGCGACTTGAGGAGCTTCTTGGCGTTGGACCAGTACTGACCCGGGATATCGCTCAGGCCGACGGTGCCGGACTGGGCAGTCTCGGTCTGCTCGGCCGTGGTATCAGTCGTGGTGCCCCGCTTGTTGAGCATGCCCGACACAATGGCAAACACAACCGACAAGGCAAAGAAGATCGCCAGCACGATGAGGATCTTCTTAATCACGCTCGACGAACGCGAAGGCTTCTTCTCCTCGTCCTCGCCATACTGAGGGATGGACTTGGGATACTCACGATACGGCTCGCGCGCATACCGGTCACGCGACTCGTAGCGAGGCTGTGCCGTACGCGGCATATACGTCGTCTGTTGAGGCTGCGGAATGGGATTCTGCAGCAGGTCATCATAAGGGTCTGCCGCCGCGTTGCCGTAGGGGCTCTGCGACGAGGCGCCATACGGGTCCTGCGCTGCGTTTCCGTAATTCACAACGCGCGTGGGATCGGCCGACGCCTGCGTCGTATCGGGGGCAGCGTAGCCGGGATTCGGCACGACGCGGGTCTCATCGGCGCCATTGCCCGTCCGCGGGGAGCCGTAGCCGCCCATTACGGTCGTCTTATCCTGGTCCATGCAACGATTCCTTTCCGTCGCCCGTAAGCATCAAGTTATCCATGCATTCTACCCGCGCAAAAGCCTATGATGGGCAAAGCCCGCCGGTATCTACAAGACATGCGCGGCCGACGGTCACAAGCGAATCGAGGATATGCCATGGCAAAAAGCAAGCTCATCAAAGACACGACGCGCGCCGAACGTGAGGAGATCATCAAGCTAGCGCTCGCTGGCTGCGGCAATGGCAGTTGCGACAACTGCGGAAGTTGCAGCTTGGGAGCCGGCGATCCGTATGGCACCTACCAGCCCTACATTGACGGCGAGATGGAAATCGCCGACATCAACATGATGGTCGCCGAGCGCAACGCTAAACTCTTCGGCCTCCAGCGCGGCTAATGATCCCTTCTTGGGCTGTGCACCAAAAAATGCGCCCATCTACTACGTTTAACCCAAGGGTGCCAACCATGGCCATATTTGTGTTAACAAAACCGCAGGTAAACGTCTTGCCGCATTGTTAAAAAACGCTCCATGGTCGGTCCAACCCTGGCAAACGTAGTAGA
>CALBUZ010000072.1 GCA_937969105.1 uncultured Collinsella sp.
GCCTCAAGGCAAGTAGCCCGTTCGGCCAAATCGAAAACGAGGGGGGCGTCGCGAACGACGCCCCCCTCCCACTCGCATAAGCAATTGCGCGTAGGCCAAATAGCCTACTCGTCAGCCTCGACGGGATCTTCCACCGACTCGACGGCGTCCTCAACGGCAGCCGCGCCCTCAAGGTCGAGCTTCACGCGGGGCGCTTCCCCCCAAAGGCGCTCTAGACGGTAGAAATCGCGGGTCTCGGGGTTGAACACGTGGACGCAGACCGAGCCATAGTCCACAAGCACCCAGTTCAGGCCCTCGCGGCCTTCGCAAGAGAAGGGGCGAACGCCGCAGTTCTGGAAGACCTTCTCGCGAACCACGTCGACGATGGAGTCCCCCTGGCGGTTGTTCGCGCCGGTGCAGATAACGAAATAATCGCAGACGTCGGTCGTGCCGATAAGGTCGATGACGAGGATGTCGGTCGCCTTCTTGTCGTCGGCCGCGACGGCGGCGACGCGGGCGATGTCGAGAGAGCTTGCAGCC
This sequence comes from uncultured Collinsella sp., assembly GCA_937969105.1. GTDB lineage: Bacteria > Actinomycetota > Coriobacteriia > Coriobacteriales > Coriobacteriaceae > Collinsella. The sequence goes on from CALBUZ010000072.1 coordinate 520, forward strand.
ATGTGTTTGGTTCTCCTAACCAGCTTCGTGAAAATCTAGCGGGCGCTTCCGGAGCGTTCCGCAGCCAGAGCATTATAAATCCTTATGGTTCCCTCGTAGAGGTGGCGAGAGCCTTCGAGCACGTAGATGATGCCTCCCACAAAGGAATTCCAGAACACATCGTCCAAAGGCGCGCGGCCGACAAGAGCCCGCGTGGCCTCAATGCCCGGACTGGAGGGCCTTAAGGGCTCGATGCCGTCTGCGACAAAGAGAATCTTGTCGAGGGGGCTCATGCGATAGCCCGCGGTCGTGTGCACGCTGATGGCATGCCATACCTCGTCAGGAAGATCAGGGTAGAGCGCCGGCAGCTCGCAAGCGGCCACGCAGCCGTGAAGAAGAGGCTTCACGTCCTCGTAATCCGCCCCCTCGAAGTCGAGCTCGAGCGCGCGGGCTCGGGAGACGAGCTCCTCGTCGGGAACAACCTTGTCCCAATCATGGAGCAGCCCGGCGACGCGGGCCAAAAACGGGTCGGCTCCGTACATGAGGGCCATCGACTCCGCCGTCGTGGCGACGGACATGGAATGGGCAAGGCGGCGAGGCTTACTGGCGAGCTGCGTCGCCACGTCGGCCTCGATCTGAGCCAGAACGGCGAGCTGTGAGGGTGTGTAGCAGGCAACGGGAAGTCGACGCCCGTTCTTCTTCTTTGAGCTCATGCTAGGCGAATACATCTCCAGTCTGTCCGTAATGGCGAGCTGAGGCGCCGTAGAGGCGATGCTTGTGGAGGTAGCCGGTAACTGGGTCGGGCGTGAGATAGCGCAGGCTCTGCCCGTTGCGGACGCGCTCGCGCAGATACGAAGAGGAGATGGCGAGCGCGGGGACCGAGAGGTACGTCACGTCGAAGTCGATGCCGGAGGCCGCGATGGCGTCCATCGCGCGGTCGAGGTTATAGCCGGGCCTCGTGGCAGCCACAAGATGGGCCACGCGCGCGATATCGTCGGCGTCGTGCCAAGCAACGATCTCGGCGATGGCGTCGGCGCCGGTGATGAAATAAAACTCGACGTTTTCGGGATAGAGCTCGCGGAGGCGCCTGAGCGTGTCCGCGGTGTAGGTCACGCCCTCGCGGTCGATCTCGAACCGTGAGGCCAAGAAATGAGGGTTGTCCGCCGTGGCAAGAAGCGTCATGGCAAAGCGGTCCTCACCGGAGGCGACCTTCTTGTCGAGCTTGAAAGCAGGTCGCCCAGCCGGCATGAACACGACGACGTTGAGCCCCAGATCCGAGTATGCCTGCTCGGCGGCTACCAGGTGCCCATAGTGAATCGGGTCGAAGGTCCCGCCCATGATGCCCAGGCGGTACGTCTTTCCCTCGGTTGCGCCCAAGATGGGCATGCCCAGGGACTCTAGACGGTCTTTCCAATCGCAGGGCATGCTCATCGGACCTGGCCGTCCCCTCGAATCTGAAACTTGGTCGTGGTGAGGGCCTCCGCGCCCATGGGCCCGCGAGCGTGGAGCTTCTGAGTGCTGATGCCGATCTCTCCCCCGAGCCCGAACACTCCCCCGTCGGTAAAGCGCGTCGAGACGTTGACATAGACCGCCGCGCTGTCGATCTCGCGGGTGAAGCGCTGCGCGTGGGCCGCGTCCTCCGTCACGATGGCGTCGCTGTGTCCGGTCGAATGCCGCTGGATATGGCGGATGGCCTCGTCCAGACTGTCCACGACGCGGACGGCAAGGATATAGTCCAGAAACTCGGTGTCAAAGTCCGCAGGACCGGCAGGTGTGCCGGGAATGATGGCGGCGGCGCGTGCGTCCAGCCGCAGTTCTACCGGCAGCTTGCCCGCAGCCACGCGGTCGGGGCCAAGACGCTGTGCGAGCTTAGGCAGAAACTCCTGCGCAATGGCAGAGTGCACAAGGCACACTTCCTCGGCGTTGCACACGCTGGGGCGGCTGGCTTTGGCGTTTTCAATAATGTCCAGCGCCTTGGCCTGATCGGCGGTGTCGTCCACAAAAATGTGGCAGATGCCGGTACCGGTCTGGATGCAGGGTACCTTGGCGTTCTCCACACAGGCGCGGATCAGCCCTGCACCGCCCCGGGGGATCAGCAGATCCACATAGCCCACGGCGGTCATCAGGGCGTTGGCAGAGGCGTGGGTGGTGTCCTCGATCAGGCAGACCGCGTTTTCCGGCAGGCTGTTCTCCCGCAGCCCCTGCCGCAGCGCCTGTACAATGGCGTTGGCGCTGCGCCATGCCTCCTTGCCGCAGCGCAGGATGCAGGCGTTGCCGCTCTTGATGGCAAGGGCGGCGGCATCGCTGGTCACGTTGGGGCGGCTCTCATAGATGATAGCAATCACACCCATGGGCACGGCGGTCTTTTCGATCACCAGCCCGTTGGGGCGCTCTACACGCTTCAGCACCCGGCCCACCGGGTCGGGCAGGGCGGCAACTTCTTCAATGCCCTTTGCCATGGCGCGGATGCGCTCCTCGGTCAGGGCAAGACGGTCCAGCATCACCTCGCTGATATGTCCCTTTGCGGCGGCCATGTCGTCGGCGTTGGCCGCAAGAATGGCCGTCATGCTTGCGGGGCTGCACAGCTGCGCAGCCATACTGTGCAGTGCCTGTGCGCGGGCAGCGCCGTCAGCCAGTGCCAGCGCAGCCTTTGCCCCGCGGGCGGCTTCCAGAATTTCCTGTGTGGTCATAGCTCAAACCTCCTGTGTAGACAGTGCAGGCTGCTTATGTCCGGCAAAGCGGGTGCCGATGGGCTTGCCCGCAGCGATATCATACAGCAGCTCCGGGTGTGCGCCGTTGGCAATCACCATATCCGCGCCGCTGCCGGTCACCATGCGGGCAGCCCGCAGTTTGGTGGCCATGCCGCCGGTGCCCAGTGCCGAGCCGGCACCGTCTGCCAGTGCCATCACCTCCGGGGTGATCTCCTCCACCAGTGGGATGAGCGCCGCATCCGGGTGGGTGTGGGGGTTGGCAGTGTACAGGCCGTCAATGTCGCTCAGCAGCACCAGCAAATCGGCCTTGCAGCAGCAGGCCACAATAGCAGCCAGCGTGTCATTGTCGCCAATGGAGGTGATCTCATCAGTGGCAACGCTGTCGTTTTCATTGATGATGGGCAGTGCACCCAGCTCCAGCAGGCGGGTCAGCGTGTTCTGGATGTTCACCCGGCGCTCGGTGTGCTCCACGTCCACGCCGGTAAGCAGAATCTGCGCTACCGTGTGATCGTAGGCACTGAACAGCCGGTCGTAGGTGTACATCAGCTCGCACTGCCCCACGGCGGCGCAGGCCTGCTTGGTGGTGGTATCCTTGGGGCGTGCGGGCAGTGAAAGCTTGCCTACGCCCATGCCAATAGCGCCGGAGGACACCAAAATGACCTCGTGTCCTTCGTTCTTTAAATCGCTCAATACCTTGACCAGTTCCTCTGCATGGCGGATGTTCAGCCGCCCGGTGGGGTATGCCAATGTGGAGGTGCCTACTTTCACAACGATGCGCATGATTCCTTTAACCCTTTCCCATTTCCTTTGTTTTGTCGTAAGCGGCCAGCACGGCATCCATCACCGCACCGCGCAGCCCATGTTCTTCCAATACCCGCACGCCCTGAATGGTGCTGCCGCCGGGGCTGCACACAGCGTCCTTCAGCGCACCGGGGTGCTTGCCGCTTTCCAGCACCAGCTTTGCGCTGCCCAGCACCATCTGTGCGGCGTACTCCTGTGCCTTTGCCCGGGGCAGGCCGCAGGCCACGCCGCCATCGGCCAGCGCTTCAATAAACTGGTACACCCATGCCGGGCCGCAGCCGGAAACGCAGCTTGCGGCATCGATCATGCCCTCGGCTACGGCGTCCAGACGCCCGGCGGGAGCCATCAGCTGACAGAATGCGGCCTCCTCCTCGGCGGTCACGTTGGCAGAGCAATATTGGATCATGCCTTCGCCCACCGATGCCGGGGTGTTGGGCATGATGCGGATGACAGGGTAGTCGCCGCCCGCCATCTCCTGAATGCGTGCCACCGGCAGGCCGGCGGCCATGGTGCACAGCACGAACCGCTTAGTGCGCTCGGCAAGGATGAACCGCAGCGGCTCCAGCATGGCCTCCATCATCTGGGGTTTCACCGCCAAAAAGATCAGGTCGCAGTCACCGGCCACCTCGGCGTTGGTAGCCGTCTGACAGCCTAGCTCTGCGGCAAGTGTTTCGGCCTTGGCCGCCGTGGCGATTCGCGATTTGGGCCCTGATCCTGAAATCACCCGATTCAAAGGATTGGGAGAGATTTCGCCTGATGAATTCG
>CALBUZ010000073.1 GCA_937969105.1 uncultured Collinsella sp.
CTTCCATGAACCTCCCTGTGTGCATGGACCAAGCCGGAATCATCGACTCCGATGATAGCAACATCGAGCAGGCACGGAGCTGTAAGTCCACAGGTATCGTCAAGACGGGCATGATGGAACGAGCCGAGCGTCAGGTTGTCACCATACTCGAGCACGGCACGCTCGACCGTGCCCACGCGAAGACGAGCGTCGGCAATGGCGAGCTCCTGTGCGGCGGCCCGCATACGGCGGCTGCGCTCGGCCATAACCTCGGGCGGCACCTGGTCGGGCATCTCGGCAGCAAGGGTGCCGGGACGCTTGCTGTAGCGGAACACGTGCATACGCGAGAAACCCACACGGCGGCACAGCGCCAGCGACTCCTCGAACTCCTCGTCCGTCTCGCCAGGGAAGCCGACAATAACGTCGCAAGAAAGTGACGCCTGTGGCAGATTGGCGCGAATCATACGCACCGTGTCCTCAAAGGCCTCGGCACTATAGGGACGGCCCATGCGATGCAGGGTCGCCGTGCAGCCGGACTGCACGGGCAGGTGCAAAAACGGGGCGACACGCTGCGGGTAGCGCGCCATAACCTTAAGCAGGCGCTCGGAGATATCCATAGGCTCGACCGAGGAAATGCGCACATGCGGAATAGACGTGCGCTCCATGATGGCCTCGAGCAGCTCATCGATTTCGACGTGCTCGTCGGTCGCGCTCTTGCCATCGTAGGCACCCAAGTTCACACCGGTCAGCACCACCTCGGGCACGCCGGCCTCCTGGGCCTCGCGAACTTGCTCGAGCACGGACTCGACGGGCACGGAGCGCTCGGGGCCGCGTGCCTTCCACACAATGCAATAGGTGCAGCGATGGTTGCAGCCGTCCTGAATCTTCACGCCCAGGCGAGAGCGACCGAGCGCATCGACCACGTCGCCATCGCTGCAGGCGGGTACGCTATCGGATTCGACACCCAGCACCTCGCAGACGCGCTCGGCGACGTCAATCTTGGACGGTTCGGCGATCACGCGATCGGAGAGCTCCAGCAGCTCCTCGGGATGCAAGTTGACGACGCAGCCGGTTACGACCACGTAAGGCTCGCCCGGATAGGCCAGGGCGTGACGGACGGCCTTGCGGGTCTTGGCCTCGGCCTCCCCCGTCACGGCACAGGTATTGATAACGATCAGATCGGCGTCCTGGGGCTCCACCATCGCAAAGCCCAGGCGCATAAGATCGGCAGTGATACGGTCGGACTCAACCCGGTTGACACGACAACCGAGGTTGACGACGGAAATATGGGGTGCGAGCACACGGGCTCCTTAATCGAGGATATCGTCGAGGGCACTCTTGATACGGTCGGTCACCGACTTCTTACCGGAGGCGACGTCATCGCCCATCTCGTCGGCAAAGGCGCGAAGCAGTTCGCGCTGCTTATTGGAGAGATTGGTGGGGACGACCACGCTCAGCTGCACGACCAGACGACCGCGCGAACCGCCACCGCCGATACGCGGCATGCCGTAATTGTTGACGCTCACGGTGTCACCGTACTGTGTGCCGGCGGGGACGCACACCTTGACGACCTCGTCAGGCATAATGCCCTCGACCTCAATCTCGCAACCGAGCGCGGCCTGCGCAATCGAGATATCGCTCACCAGATACAGGTCATCGCCATTACGCTTAAAACGCTCGTGGTCGGCGACACGCACGTTGACGATCAGGTCGCCCGACGGCTCGCCACGAAGGCCGGCCTCGCCAAAACCACTCACGCGCAGCTGGCGACCGGTCGAAACACCGGCGGGAATATCGATGTCGATCTTTTCGTGAGAAGGCGTGCGGCCCTGGCCATCACAGGTCTCGCAGGGATGATCGATGACCGTGCCTTCGCCGTGGCAGTCAGGACAGGGCGAAGAGGACTGAACCTGGCCCAGGAAAGAACGCTGGACCGTCGTCACATAGCCTGTGCCGTGACAGCGGCTGCACTGCTTTTCGGTCGCGCCCTCGGCCTTGCCGGTACCATTGCAGTCCTCGCAAGGGGCAAGACGGTCGTAGCTGATGGTCTTTTTGCAGCCGAGCGCCGCCTCCTCGAGCGTCACCGAAAGGGAAATGGCCATATCGCGACCGCGACGGCGCTCGCGACGGCTGCGGGCGCCACCACCGGCGCCACCGCCAAAGAACGACGAGAACAGGTCGTCCATGCCCATGCCACCAAAAATATCGTTGATGTCGACATAGCCAGAGCCACCGGGGCCATCCGCAGTGCCGTAACGGTCGTAGTTAGCACGCTTCTGCTCGTCGGAAAGAACGGAATAGGCCTCGTTGAGCTCTTTGAACTTGGCCTCGGCCTCGGGGTCGTCCGAAACATCCGGGTGTACCGTACGGGCTTTCTTTAGAAACGCACGCTTAATCGTCCGCGCGTCGGCATCCTTGTCAACGCCAAGTACCTCGTAGTAATCCCTATTTTCCGACACGACCGAATCCTTCCAACTTTCATTATTGTCACAGTGCGTCCTATACCCAAGCTGGGCCGGGCGCAAACAGAGGGTTTGATGTTATTGAGCTCCGTAAGGCGAAAGCACGGCCCGCTGTGAGCAGCTCGCGAACCAAACCGACACGAGCGCGAACATAAAACCGTTGGCAAATCCATTGGCAAACTGTATCGCACCGCGCTTCCACCACAGCAGACTGCGATGAAGCACGCCGTCCGACAGCACCATGAACAAGCCCATGGCAAACGGAATGAAGCACATCATGGCGAAGGCGGAGAACACGCCCGAGATGGCCGACAGCACCAAAAATGGCGCGATGATACCCATGAGATAGAAGCCGGTGCGAGCCTTACCCTCCAGGCGCTCGGCCTCAACGTGCGCGCGACCGACCAGGTCGCCGCCCGAAGCGCCGTTCGTGCCGGCGTGACCCATGTTGGGGATGCGCACCTCGTCGCCATCATGCGTGCCGGCGGGAAACTCAATCGTCTGCTCGGAGGTTACGCGGGTACGGCCGCTGCCACCGCAATCGGGGCACGGGTCGGCAACGACCTTGCCGGAACCGCCGCACTCAGGACAAACCGTCTGGAACGTGCCCGCACCAAACAGGAAGGACAGGTCGACATCGATATGGCCGCGACCACCGCAGCTCGGACAGGTGTGGGCATGCTCTGACGAAACGGAGCCCGATCCGCCACAATGTCCGCAGGTGTCAAAGCGGGTGTAGCGAACGGTCTTGTGGGCACCGCCCTTGGCCTCCTTGGCGTCGAGCTTGATATCGACGACCACGTTGGCGCCACTCTCGGGGTTGTAGGCCGCCTGGCCGCGACGGGGCTGGCCCCAGGCGCCCCCGAAGGGGAAACCGCCGTCAAAGGGATTGCCGTAACCGGCGCTGCCGGCATAGCCACCGCCATAGGGCGAAGCCGTCGGTGCACCGGCAAAGGGATTGCCCGACCGCATGGCGTCGTAACGCGCACGCTTCTGCTCATCCGAGAGCACGGCGTAGGCCTCGGAAACCTCTTTAAACTTTTCCTCAGCACCCGGCTCTTTATTGACGTCCGGATGGAGCTTGCGGGCCTTTTGCTGGAAAGCCTTTTGAATATCACGCGAGGTGGCGTCCTTGGAGACGCCCAAAATCTCGTAGTAATCTTTTTCGTTCATCGTCGCCATGCGCGGCAACCTCCTGCTCACAGCAGCGTATATATTGCGGTAATTCTACCCGAGCGGCCTAGGCTAGACCCCAAAACAGCTCGAACAGCATATTTCCATCGAGCCAGCCCAGGTGGGTCGGCGCTAAACGGGCGCGGGCGCGACCTGCGATAACGTCTTTTGAGGTGACGCGACCCGCATGTCCTTCAACATGATCGGGCACCCAGGTGGCAAGGCCCAACTCGAGCGCACGGTCGCAGGCCGCCGCCAGCTCGTCTCCAGCAATCACGCTTGCCGAGTGAACCAACAGTTCGGGCCCAATGCCGCGCGTCATGCGGCAGGCGAGCATCAAATCCTCGGCCGCCGCCTCGCGATGCGACAGGTACTCGGCCTCAAACGCTGTCGCGCCATCGTCACGTTGCACCAGTCGCACGCGGTGCGCATCGCCACGAGCGGGAACGTCAGGAAACAGCCCGGCCAAGCGATCGAAATCCTCGGCATCGAGCATACCCGCGGCAGAACGGCCCAAACCCAGATAGCCCAGACCAGTCCAGTAGGCGATATTGTGAGCACATTCATGCCCATCGAGTGCGTAGCTCGCCACCTCATACGGATGGTAGCCCGCCGAACCCAGCCGCTCGCGCGCAACGTCCATGCATGCGGCTTGGAAATCCTCATCGGGCTCAAGCGACTCATCGCGGCACGCCATGCGATAGAGGGGCGTCCCATCCTCGAGCGTGAGCGGATAAACCGACACATGGTGCGGGGCCGCCGCAAGCACGCCATCGAGCGTGTACTGCCAGCTCGCCATAGTCTGTCCGGGAAGCCCGCACATAAGGTCGCACGACACATCAAGCCCAGCGTTCTTGACCGTCGCGATGGCAGCGAGCGCCCGGTCGGCATCGTGAATACGGCCAATCGCAGCAAGCTCGGCGTTGTCGAGGGTTTGGACTCCCAGAGAAATGCGCGTGACGCCCACCCCGGCAAGCGCCGCGGTGAGCTGCGAAGTCAACGACTCAGGATTAGCCTCGCAGGTAAACTCAACGGGCTTGCACCACATGGAGATACGACGGGCAAGTTTCACCAGGCGCTCCCCCGCCAGCGACGGCGTGCCACCGCCTACGTAGACCGTGCGGATCTGCCCGAGTGCCTCAGCGTTGCCAAAGGCATCGAGCCGCGCATACAGGTGCTCAAAATAGGCATCGAGCGCAGCGTCCAGGTCGCACGGCGCCACGCTTTGCGAGTCAAAGTCGCAATAGCGGCATTTTTGAGCGCAAAACGGCACGTGCACATACAGCGCGGTAACGGCCACCCTTAAGCCTCCAGCGGATGAGCGGGCACCGACTCACCGGCGGCAAGCGCGGCCTCGCAGGCCACCACATCGCGCTCGATATCATCGACCAATGCCATGAACTCCTCATACGTAGAGCAACGCACCACCTGGGCGCGCCAGGCGGCGGCATGGGGCATGCCCTTTAAGTACCAGCTTGCATACGTACGGGCGCGCGACATAAGCGGCAGAAGCTCGTGCGTCAACGTCAGGTGCTCACGCAGAGCCTCCAGGCGCTCGACCGAGGAGCGAGAAGGAACCGGCGTACCGTCGAGTGCAAGGGCTCGGGCATCGCCGAACACCCACGGATTGCCGTAGATGCCGCGCGCGATAAACACTGCGCTGGCACCCGAGCCTCGCAGATGCTCAGCAGCGTCCTCGGCCGAGAACACATCGCCCGAACCAATCACGGGAATCTCGACAGCGTCGGCAACCTCATCGACGACAGACCAATCGGCCTGGCCCGTATAGAGCTGCGTGGCACAACGACCGTGCACGGCAACTGCAGAGGCGCCCGCCCCTTCGAGCATCTGGGCAAACGTTGCGGCGTTGCGATCCTCGGCATAAAAACCCTTGCGGATCTTCACGGTCACGGGAACATGCGCCGCGCCCACCGCTGCCTCGACAATCTTCTCGGCCAGGTCGGGCGTGCGCATAAGCGCCGAGCCCTCGCCCTTGGTAACGACCTTGCGAGCCGGACAGGCCATGTTGATATCAATCAATGACAGGCGATCGCCCACGCGCTCCTCGACGGCAGCGACGGCACTCGCAAACTGATCGGGCTTGGAACCAAAGAGCTGCACACAAATCTGCTGCTCCTCGTCGGCCGGCAACACCAGGCGCCACGTCTTGTTGCTGGCATAGGCAAGGCCCGCAACGCTCACCATCTCGCTGTAGGCAAGGTTGGCGCCGCGGCGGCGACACATGATGCGATAGGCGGGGTCGGTTACGCCCGCCATGGGAGCCATAAGGAACGGCTGCTCGGCATAGGCACCTAGCAGCCGCTTGCTGTATTCAGAAAGCGCCATGGACCTACTCGTCCACCTTAAGAATCGCCATAAAAGCCTCCTGCGGAACCTCGACCGAGCCGATGGCCTTCATGCGCTTCTTGCCCTCTTTCTGCTTCTCGAGCAGCTTGCGCTTTCGCGAGATATCACCGCCGTAGCACTTGGCCAGCACGTCCTTGCGGCGTGCCTTAACGGTGGAGCGGGCGATGATCTTGTTGCCGATGGCGCCCTGGATAGGCACCTCGAACAGCTGTCGTGGGATGATCTCCTTGAGCTTGTCGCACAGGCCGCGGGCAAGACCGTAGGCCTTATCCTTGTGCACGATAAACGACAGCGCGTCCACCTCGTCGCCCGAAAGCAGGATGTCGAGCTTGACGAGCTCGGAGGGGCGATATTCGTTGAACTCGTAGTCGAGCGAGGCGTAACCCTTGGTGCGGCTCTTGAGCTGATCGAAAAAGTCCAAGATGAGCTCGGCGAGCGGCATATCAAAGCGCATCTCGACCGATTTGCTCGTCAGGTGGATCATATCGGTCGTGACGCCACGGTGCTCGATAGCGAGCTGCATGACGGCACCCGTATACTCGGGCGGGCAGATGATCTTTGCCTTGAGGTAAGGCTCTTCGATACGCTCGATGCGCGTGGCCTCGGGCAGATCCTGCGGGCTGCGGACATCGACCATCTCGCCGTCAGTCTTGTACACGTGGTAGTCGACCGAGGGGCTCGTGGCGATCAGGTCCAGATTGAACTCGCGCTCCAGGCGCTCTTTGACGACCTCCATGTGAAGCAGGCCCAGGAAGCCCACGCGGAAGCCAAAGCCCAGCGCCACCGACGTCTCAGGCTCCCACACCAACGACGGATCGTTGACGTGCAGCTTATCGAGCGCGTCGCGCAGGTTCTCATAGTCCTTGTTGTCGATGGGGAACAGGCCCGTGTAGACCATGGGTTTGGCCTCGCGGTAGCCCGGCAGCGGCTCGGGGCAGGGGTTCGAAGCCCACGTAAGGGTATCGCCCACGCGCACAGCCTCGGGGTCCTTCAGACCCGTGACCACATAGCCAACCTCGCCGACGGTCAGAGCATCGACCGGCGTCTCGGCAGGGCGCTTGACGCCCACGCCGTCGACCAAGAAGTCGCCCTTGGCCTGCATCATGCGCAGGGTATCGCCCTTTTTGATGGAACCGTCAAAGACGCGCACCGTGGCGACGACGCCGCGGTACTCATCGAAGTACGAATCCAGAATAAGTGCCTTGAGAGGGCCATTTGCATCGCCCTTGGGAGGCGAGATCAAAAAGACGATGGACTCCAGCAAATCGTGGATGCCCTCGCCAGTCTTGCCCGACACGCACACGGCATCGTCGGCGGGAATGGCCAGATCGTCTTCGATCTCGGTCTTAACCTCGTCGGGGTGCGCCGAGGGAAGGTCGATCTTGTTGATGGCCGGAACAATGTCCAAGTTGGCGTTCATGGCGAGCGTCGCGTTGGAAACAGTCTGCGCCTCGACGCCCTGAGTGGCGTCCACGACGAGCACCGCGCCCTCGCAAGCGGCCAGCGAACGCGAGACCTCGTAGGTAAAGTCCACGTGGCCCGGCGTATCAATCAGGTTGAACTGATACGTCTCGCCGTCGTCGGCGTCATAGGACACGCGGACGGCATTGGACTTGATCGTGATGCCGCGCTCGCGCTCGATGTCCATCGTGTCAAGCAGCTGCGACTCCATATCGCGCTCATCGACGGTATGGGTGAGCTCGAGGATGCGGTCACTGATCGTGGACTTGCCATGGTCGATATGCGCAACGATCGAGAAGTTACGGATGTGGGAAATGTCAATTGAAGTATTCATGCGGACTATCTTACCCGAGCGGTACAAAAAATGGAGCCTGTTCCATAAAACAGGCTCCATTTATGCGCGTAATCTGTGTGGTGTGAAATTTACAACTTAAGCGTTGATGCTGTTCACGAGCTTGGCAAGACCGGACTTGCGGTTGGCAGCCTGGTTCTTGTGGATGACATGCTTAGCGGCAGCCATGTCGAGACGCTTGGTGACGGTCTTGAGGGCAGCCTGGGCCTTCTCGGCGTCGCCCTCAGCAACGGCGGACTGAACGTGCTTGGTCAGCGTCTTGAGCTCGGACTTGACAGCCTTGTTACGCATGCGAGCTGCCTCATTGGTGCGGATACGCTTCTTCTGAGACTTGATGTTTGCCACTTCTGGAGTTCCTTTCGAGTTCCTTGCAAAAAATGTATGACACCTCTGAGACACGGTGAGGTCATGCAAGCGCCTACTATAGCACGCTCCCCCTCAAAGGGATAGAACGAATTTGTCAAATAGGCAGGTATCATCACGATTTTCTCAAGATGTTCGTAATCCAGAGCAAAAGCGCGGTCTCCGAATCGGCCGAACCCTTGAGAGCGAGCTCCACATCGACGGCGCCCTCGAGCGCGGCAACGAGCTCGGTCATCGAAAAACGACGTGCCCAGGTAAGGTGATTCTTGACCTGCCAGGCCTGAAGCTTGAGCGTCGCGGCGAGCTCACGCCCCTGCCCACGCCCATCGAGCGCCTTGGCGACGATCAGCTCACGGATGCGACCGCATAGCAGCGTGTAGGTCCACACGTAGCTCTTAGAAGGCAGAAGCTTAAAGAGCACGAGCGAACGCCGCATATCGCGAGCCGAGACGGCGTTGAGGAAGTCCCAGGGCTGAACCTCGGCCGTACGCACAATCCAGCGCTCAACGTCAGCAACCTCGATCTGGGGCGCCTCGACCATCTGAGCGAGCTTTGCCAGGTCGTTATCGAGCATGCGCGTGTTCTCGCCCGAACGCGAGACGAGTTCCTCGGCGGCAGCCGTCGAGATAGACTTACCGTGCTGCGTCGCCATCTGCTGAACGCGGCGCGGCAGTTCCCAACGCTTGGTGCCCGAGCAATCGACGATAGCCTTCTTGTCGATCTTGGCGATTGCCTTATACAGGCGCGTATTCTTGGCAAGTGAGTCGGCGATAATGAGACAGACAGTCGTCGGGCTGGGACTTGCGAGGTACTCCACGAGCGGTTCCGAGACCGCCTTGGCAAGCTTGGAGCAGCCGTCGAGGATCACCAGGCGAAACTCGCTACCCATGGGAAAGGTATTGAGTGAGCCAATGATCGACTCGATATCGGGATCTTTCATCATGTCGCGTTCATCGAGGTTGAACTCAACCATACCCGACTTTTCCAAGCGAGCTTTCATACGCGAGACGGCGTGGTCGCGCTTGACCCCATCGGTACCGACGATCAGATATGCCGGCAGCAGACCGGTTTCGGACATTGCGCTCCCCTCTCGCAGACTCTCGAATTCGTACCGTGCCATTTTAGCCCAGGGGTTGGTCCCGCGCCAACGGCAGCATCACGGTCGCCGGCATCGCATCGCAAAGCCCTTCGCGGTCGGCGTGACGGTGATATCACCGTGTTCGATGGTGCATGCGAATGCACCACCCGCTTCCTTAACGGCATCGATGCAGGCGTCCGACGGATGACCGTAGCGGTTGCCCTCGCCTGCACTCGCGATAGAGAGCTCGGGCTTAAGCGTTTCCAGCAGGTCTAGGTCGACAGAAACCTTTGAGCCGTGATGTCCCAGCTTGAGCACATCGATATCCCCCACCTCCTGTACAAACTCGCGTTCCTGATCGAGCTCGGCGTCGCCGGTGAGTAGCATGCGGAGGCTCTGGCCTCCTTGGACATAACTGAGCAGCAAGACAAGCGAGTCTTCATTGCCCTCGCCATCCACCGTGTCAAACGGCCACATCACACGAGCCCGAAATGCGCCGATATCGATCGCGTCCCCGCGAGCCACCTGCCGGTACGTTACGCCCGGGCGATTTAGGACCTCAGCGGGCGCATCCTCCAGCGCATTAGCCGCGACCGCAATGGTTCCAACTGAAAACTGATCAAGCACATCGGGAAGGCCACCCCAATGGTCTTCGTCCCAATGTGTCACAAAGACGGCGTCGATATGGTGAACGTTATTGCGCACCAGCGCGCTTACCACGCGCTCATCAAGCCCACAGTCGACGAGCGCCACGGTCCCACCTTGGCGAATAAGAATGGCATCGGCCTGCCCCACATCGAGCACCGTTGCCGAAGGCGGCGCGAATCGATCCCAATAGACATACGGAACACCCGCTGCAAATACCAAACACAGCAGCCCCGCAGCCATGGGGCGTGCGCGAGGACGCGGCCACCAGACAAAAAGGACCGCCAGCGCGAACGGCACCACGTATACCCAGACCGTATCGGGCGGCACACTAACGGATGCGCCTGGAACAGCAGCAAAAAGCTGCTCAAAGAACAGCGCACAGCGTGCGACGATCATGGGCACCACGAGCGCCCCGTGGCTCAACAGCGGCACAAGCGAACAGGGCGCCAGCACAACCGATGAAGCCAGCAGCACGCTTATCACCGGACCGATCACGGCATTTGCGATCGGGGCAATGAGGGAAAACGTCCCAAATGCGGGAATGGTAACGGGAAGAGTCGCCAGCTGCGAGCACAGTGTGACGGACAAAATACTGGCAACCCCCGAGGGCACGCCCAGCTCAACTAAGGCGTGGGTGGCGTAGGGGCAAAAACAAAGGATGGCAAATACGCTGGCGCACGAAAGCTGAAAACCCATCTCAAACAATACCGTCGGACGCAGCAACACAAAGATTGCCATGGTCACAAACAGAGCCGAGAGGCCATGCCGACGACGTCCGGCGCCGTTGGCGACAAGCGTCGCTGCCACCATACAGCACGCGCGCACGGCCGAAGGCGAAGCGCCCGTAAAGACGGCATAGGCAGCAAGGGCCAGCACCAACAGCCCCCGCTGAAGCCCACGAGAGAGGCGCGTCTTTTGCAGGGCGCTCTCAATCACAAACCCCACGATGGCAAGATGGCTGCCCGAGACAGCGATGAGATGCGCGGTGCCCGTTACCGAAAACCAGTCGCCCGCCGGCTGGGCGCGCAGCTCGGCAGAACGACCGCAGACGACACCGGCTATGAGCGCACGCGCCGGGTCGGTCGCAGGCGCGATGGACGCAAGCAGCCCATTTCGCAGCTGAAGCAGCGGCCCCGGAGAGCCATCGTCGACCGAAACCAACCGGATGACTTTAACCTTACGAAGCTCGCCCCGAAGCACGCGTGAGCGCCCATACGCATCATTCTCAAAGCGCGAAACGCGGCCGATAACACGCACATGAGACCCGGCACCAAGCTCGCGGTCGCACGATAGGCGAACCTCACCCACGCTCCTACCGTCCACGCATGTTTCGCAGGTGTAGGAATACGTCCCTTCGTTTATGGACGGATCTCCCTGCACCACAAATTCAAGGCTGCTCGCCGCCCTGCCGTCGAGCGATTTCGAGGAGCTCAGCACACCCTCTGCCCACCATACCGATACAATCGAGCCCGCCAGCAAACCGATAGCTGCGGCATATAGCCAACGTTTCCACAGGACAAGTCGCTCACAAGATCGAGCCAGCACCATGCACAGCGACACCGCAACCGAAATAACTACAAGCGGTCCGACCGCCGATGTCTGCTCCCCCAGTATCGCATCGGCGGCCACGTTGAGCACCAAGACACAGCTAACGCACAGGCCGGCACACAAGGCCATCGTCCATGGCATGAGGGGCCGAGGTGGCATCACATGCTCGCGCTCGGACGCACTCATACGCAGATGCAATCTTTGATTTTAGCGAACTTCTTCTCACCGATTCCCGATACGCGCATCAGGTCATCGACTGAGGCAAAAGCACCGTTCTTTGTCCGCTCATCGATAATCGACTGAGCCATAGAAGGCCCAATGCCCGAAAGCGTCTGCAACTCCGCCGCGCTTGCCGTATTGATGTTAACGAGACCCGAAGAAGACCCCGCACCAGGGGTCGTGGCAGCACTACTTTCGGCCCCGCCGACCGTCGCAGCCGCCTGTTGCTCCCCCACCGTCGGCACATAAATCTTTTGACCATCCGTGATCTTGGACGCACGGTTAAGCCCTGTAACATCCGCGTCGGCCGTAAGCCCTCCGGCTGCATCGATCGCTTGGGACACCCGCGCCCCATCTTTGAGCCGGTACACGCCAGGCCTCGCAACGGCCCCATCAACATCGACGTACACCTCGGCAGTAGAAGAACTCTTGGCAAACGACTCTTCGGCAACATCAGAAGACGCATCCCCGGCCCCGTGCACATCCGACGCACTCGCCTCATCACTACGCTCAAACGACACGCCACTGGAGTGGCCACCAAAACTTGCCATCGCCAAACCGCTCGCGGCGGCAATGACAACCAGAATCGCCACCACCACCGCTTTATGCCCGAGCAACTTGCCCGCCCAGCGGTCCATCTTTTTGACCCGTTCATGTTGTTCGCGCTGCGCCATAGCAAAACCTCCCAGCACCATCGTGTCAGGAAACGAGCGCCGCAGCTTCCGCACGTCCACACCAGTTTTCGCGGTCAAACCAAATACCGACCAAAACCTTGCGCGAACATGTCCATTTATTCAGCCACGCGTCAGCAAATGAACATCTTGGCATCATTTGCCCAGATAGCAAAAGACCGACGATACAGGCGCATCGTCGGTCTATGCAGGCAATTACTCGTGATCTTGGTAAATCTCACGCGGAGCAAGCTCCGAATGTTTGCGTTTTAAGGTCTTAGGGGCCTTATACGTGTTGCTGGAGAAGTCGATGTACTCGGTCTGCTTAAGCAGGCGCTCGATCATCTCCTCGTGGTCGAACAGCTCCCAGGCCTCATGCACGGCATCGAGTTTGGCGTGCGTCTCGGGACGACGCGGCATAAACAGCGTGCAGCAGTCAGGCGCTGCCTCAGTAGATATATCGAACGTACCGATCTCCTGAGCGCGCGCAATGATCTCCTGCTTGTCGGACCCGATGAGCGGACGGAACACGGGAATCTTCACGGCCTCGTTGACGGCCATGATGTTCTCGAGCGTCTGGGAGGCAACCTGACCGAGCGACTCGCCGGTCACGATGGCCTTGGCGCCCTCGATATGCGCGATGCGCTCGGCAACCGAATACATGATGCGGCGATACATGATCACGCGCAGGTTGCTGGGGCAGGTGACGGAAATCTCACGCTGGCAATCGCCAAACGGCACCACGTACAGACGGCCGATCTGGACACCCGGCTCAAGCGCGCGGATGATGTCCTGCACCAAATACTCGCTCGTATCGGGCGTCTGAGGACGACCGGAGAAATGTACCGGCACGCACACCGCACCGCGACGCGCGAGCATCCAGGTCGCCACCGGAGAATCGATGCCCGACGACAGAAGCGTCACGACCTTGCCGGCAGAACCCACCGGCAGACCGCCCACGCCGCGCTCGGAGCGCGCGTACACGTAAACGCTACCCTGGACCACCAGTACGTGCACCATCGCATCGGGGTCGTGCATTTGAACCTTTTTATCGGGGAAGGCCTCGCACAGCACCTCGCCCACCTGACGATTGATATCAATCGAGGTGAGCTCATAGTCGGTATTGGAGCGTTTGGCGTGCACCTTAAACGAATCGAAGGGGCCAAACTCGCGCAGTGCCTTGACGGCGGCGGCGCAGTACTCCTGCGGGTCGCGGTTGGTGTGGTACGCCAGGGACACACGGGCAACGCCGGGAACGGTGCGGATGACACGCGCCGCCTCATCGGCCTGATGCTCATTAAAGGTCACGAGGATATAACCGGAAATTCGAGACACGGCGTTCACGGAAAAGGCGGCCAAAGCCGCCTTAATGTTATCCATGAGGATATGCTCAAAATGTGCGCGGTTCTTGCCCTTCAGTCCAACCTCGTGATAGTGGACCAGGCAGACGCGAGCTGCCATTTAGGCTTCAGCAACCTTATGGCCGAGCGCCTTCTCATAACGGGCCTCGTCGTAGGAGATATCGCCGTCGACGATCTCGTCCATAGCCATCGAGATGGTATCGGCACCGGAGAGCGCGATGGTGATGTCGTCGACATCCTGAACGGCAAGCACGCGGTTATGCTGACCACGCAGCATGCTATTGATGTCGCAGGCACGCTTGGAGGCAAGCGAAGCGAGCAGGAAGCGGTTGTGATCGGTCTTCTCCAGAAGATCGTCAATGCAAGGCTTTACAACGGACACGGACCTCAGATCCTTTCATGCATATCGAGAACGCGAACGAGCTCGTCGGTCGCGCGGTCGAGATCGTCATTCACCACGACGTCGTCGTAGCGGTCGGCAAGGGCAAGCTCATGGGCGGCGTTTGCCATACGCAGCTCAATCGTCTCGGGCGTCTCGGTACCGCGACCGACCAGACGCTCGCGGAGCACCTCGAGCGAGGGTGGCTTGATAAAGATCAGCACGGCCTCGGGGAAACGTTCCTTGACCTGCAGGGCACCCTGAACATCGATCTCCAAGATGAGAGACGATCCAGAGGCGAGCTTGGACTGGACCTCGCTCACCAACGTGCCGTAGCAGTTACCGTGGACCTCGGCCCACTCAACAAACTCACCGTTTGCCACGCGGCGGTCGAACTCCTCGCGCGTCAGGAAAAAGTAATTGACGCCATCGACCTCACCTTTGCGTGGGGCTCGCGTGGTAGCCGAAACCGTCAGGCCCAGGTTAGAGCGACGCTCGCGCACACGAGTGACGAGCGTGCCCTTGCCCGCGCCTGACGGTCCAGAAATCACAAAGAGCTTTGAATCCTGAGCGCTCACTTATTTGGTCAGCTGCTCGAGGAGCTGCTCGCGCTGACGGACGCCAAGGCCCTGAACGCGACGGGTAGCGGAGATGCCGAGCTCTTCCATGATCTTGGCGGCCTTAGCCTTGCCATAACCGGGGAGAGACTCGATGAGGGTGGAAACCTTCATGCGGGAAGCAATGGGGTCATCGGAGTTGAGCACGGACTCGAGGGACTTCTCGCCCTTCTTGATCTGCTCACGGAGCTCTGCGCGAGCGTGACGTGCGGCGGCAGCCTTCTCAAGAGCCTGCTTGCGCTGCTCATCGGTAAGCTGAGGGAGTGCCATTCGTACCTCCAAATAGTTGGGTTATATCTGATTCAATATTTGGCATTTTAGCACGTAAAACGTACAAAATGCCCAATCGCGGCTCCATAGGTTAGACGATACCCGCAAAAAGTGCAATATATCGTGCTAAAAGATGAGCCCCCGACCTGCGATTCCACACAAAGGATGGGAAAGATTACGCAGGCACAGGGGCTAATTTGTGCTATTGAACCCAAAAAGTGGTGACTTAAGGGAATCTTTTACGCGACGTTTTCGACCAGCTCGGCAACGATGGCGTCAAACGCGGCGACCGGATCATCGGCCCCGGTAATGGGGCGGCCCACTACGATATGGCTCGCACCGCGCTCGATAGCCTGGGAAGGCGTGGCCACGCGGGACTGATCGCCCAGCGCAGCACCAACCGGACGCACGCCCGGGGTCACAATCAGCGCATCGGGGCCCAGCAGCTCACGCATGTCATGAGCCTCCATCGGCGAGCACACGATGCCGTCGATACCGTTGGCCTGGGCGAGTTTTGCCAGACGGGCGGCCTCCTCGGCAACGGGCGACTCGACGCCGATCTCGCTCAGCGCATCCTGATTCATGCTCGTAAGCACGGTGATGGCGACGAGCTTGGCTCGGTCCTCGCGCGCCTCCTCGGCACCCTCACGGCAGGCGGCGAGCATAGCACCCGAACCCAAGCCGTGAACCGAAAGCAGGTCGGCACCGGCAAGCGAGGCCGAGCGAGCGGCACCG
Source organism: uncultured Collinsella sp. (assembly GCA_937969105.1). GTDB lineage: Bacteria > Actinomycetota > Coriobacteriia > Coriobacteriales > Coriobacteriaceae > Collinsella. The sequence goes on from CALBUZ010000073.1 coordinate 15,684, forward strand.
CGCACCTGATGCGGAATGTCATGGAACTTAAGGTCAAGGAAGACCTTAAAGCCCAGGTTCTTGAACGTCTTGACGATCTCGGGACCCTCGGCGTAATAGAGTGTCATGCCCACTTTAAGCCAAGAGGCATGGCCCGAAAGCTCATGGGCGAGCTCAAGCGCACGCTCACGGTCGCAGTCGAGGGCGACGATAACGCGGTCGCGGGCATCGGTCTCTAGCATTCGAAAGCACCCACCAGCTCGTTGATGTCCTTCACGCCCTGGGACTCGGCCCAGGCCTCGAGTTCGCGCGCGATCTTAATCGAGGCGCACGGATCGACGAAGTTGGCCATACCGACCGATACGCAGGTGGCACCAGCCAGGATAAACTCGGCCGCATCTTCGCCAGTCATGACGCCACCGACACCATTGATGGGGATATCGACAGCCTGAGCGACTTCCCAGACCATACGCACGGCGATGTGGTGGCACAGCGGGCCCGAAAGGCCGCCCTTGGGCTTGGCCACACGCGACTTGCGGGTGTGAACGTCGATGGCCATACCCTGGATGGAGTTGATGACCGAAAGGCCGTCGGCTCCTGCGGCCTCGAGGGCCTTGGCGATCTCGGCGACGTTGACCGGGGCCATCTTCACAAACAGCGGCTTGTCGGTCACCTTGCGGCAGGCGGCCATGACGCCAGAGGCGCCCTCGGGCGTGGAGCCCATGGCGGCACCGCCGGCGGCAATGTTGGGGCAGCTCACGTTGATCTCATAGCCGGCAGCCCAGGGGCACAGCTCGACATACATCTCGAGCGCACGGACAAACTCGTCCACGGAATGACCGGCAACCTGGCAAATGACCTGGCAACCGTCCTTGGAGAGCTGCTCGAGCCACGGACCGGACTCGCGGGCGAAAGCGGCCACACCGGGGTTCTGCAGGCCCACGGAATTGATCATGCCGCCGGGGATCTCGGCCATGCGGGGTGCGGGATTGCCGGGCCAGGGCTCGGCAGCGCAGCCCTTGGTGGTGATGGCACCCAGCTGGGAGACATCGAAGAAGTTCTGGAACTGCCAACCGTAGCCAAAGGTACCGGCTGCGGTGTTGATGGGGTTCTGCATCTTGACGCCGCCGAAATCGACGGCCATATTCACGGTACCCACTAGAAGACCACCACCTTGGAAGCATCAAACACGGGGCCGCACATGCAGGCGCCCTTCATACCGTCGACCGTCTCGACATTGCAGGTGTTGCAGGCACCAAAGCCGCAGCTCATCATGCGCTCGAGCGACACCTCGCAGTACGCGCCGGCCTCGGCGGCAGCGGCGGCGACCTTCTTCATCATAACGGCGGGACCACAGCTGGCGACGTAGTCGTAACCGCCCTCGCCGAGCAGCTCGGCGGCAGGATCGGTGCAGAAGCCGTGCGTGCCCAACGAGCCGTCGTCGGTGCACACATTGACCGTGGCTCCCAGCGCGCGGAACTCGTCGACGCCCACGGCCTTGGACGCGGTGCCAAAGCCCAGGCACACGTCAACGTCCACGCCCTGCTCGGCAAGCATGCCGGCCAGGCAGAGCACGGGCGGAACGCCAATGCCGCCGGCGACGAGCAACGCCTTCCTGGTGCCCTCGGGCACGAGCCAGCCGCGGCCGCCAGGGCCCAGCAAGTTAGAGGTGGAGCCAGGGGCCATCTGTGACAGACGGCGGGTATCATCGCCCACGACGGCGTACCACAGCTCGACAGTGCCGGCCTCGGCGTCGGCGCGATAGAAGCTCAGGGGCACGCGAAGCAGCGAGGAAGCATCGCCCGGCACGGCGATATTCACGAACTGACCGGGCTTGAGCGCACTTGCAAGCTTGGGGGCCGAGATAACGAGCGAGAAGATGCCGTCGGCGATCTCCTGGTTCGAGACGACCTCGAAGTCGTGCATGCGTGCAGTGGAAGGTGTGGGCATAGACGCTCCAATCCCCCATGCGGTTGCATGGTTCAGGCGAACAGAAAGCGCGGCACCGCAAGGGCGCCGCGCACAAAAGCGATAAGGCTATGCTAGCAGATGCAGCCGTCAGCAAGCGTCTGCTTACCGCCGACAAACACATCGGTGGCACGACCGGTGAGCGTGCGGCCGGCAAAACCGGAGTTCTCGGCGCGCGACTCGTAGCCGTCCTCGCCGACCGTCCAGGTGGCGGTGGGATCGAACACGGTCAGGTCGGCAACGGAGCCCGCCTTGACCTGAACCTGGTCCAGACCCAGGATCTCGCGCGGCTTGATGGCCATGAGCTCGACCATGCGGCCCATGCCCATCTTACCGGTGTTGACCAGCTCGGTAAGCACGAGCGCCAGCGAGGTCTCGAGGCCGATCATGCCGAAGGGCGCAAGCTCGAACTCGCGAGCCTTCTCCCACGGGGTGTGGGGAGCGTGGTCGGTGACGATGACGTCTACGGTGCCGTCAATGACGCCCTGACGGATTGCCTCGGCATCCTCATCGGTACGCAGCGGCGGATTGACCTTGAGCGAGGTGTTGTAGGTCTCGTCCAGGTCGTTCTCGGTCAGGAACATGTGGTGCGGGGTGGCCTCGCAGGTGACCTGCACGCCAGCAGCCTTACCGGCACGCACGAGCTCCAAGCCATGGGCGGTGGAGATGTGCTGGATGTGCAGCTTGGCACCGGTCAGCTTGGCGATCTCGATATCGCGAGCGATCTGCAGCTCCTCGCCTGCCGCCGGCCAGCCCTCGAGGGCCAGACGGGTAGAGACCTTGCCCTCGTTGATCTGGCCGTGACCGACCAGGTCCTCGTCCTGGCAATGGCTCATAAAGACCTTGCCGAACATCTTGCCGTAGTCCATGCAGCGACGGAGCATGCCTGCACCCTGCACGCCGCGACCGTCGTCGGTGAAGGCGACGGCGCCGTGGGCGACCATATCGCCCATCTCGGACATGGCCTCGCCCTTGAGACCGCGGGTCATGGCGCCAGAAGGATAGACGCGGCAGTGGCCGACCTCGGCAGCGCGGGACTTGACGAACTCAACGACGGTACCGTTATCGGTAACGGGGTCGGTGTTGGGCATGGCGCACACGCCGGTGAAGCCGCCCTTGGCAGCTGCGCGGGTGCCGCTCTCGATGTCCTCTTTGACCTCGTAGCCGGGCTCGCGCAGGTGGACGTGCATGTCCACCAAGCCAGGGACGAGGTACTTACCGGAAAGGTCGCGGACCTCGGCTCCCTCGGCGGCGAGGTTCTCGCCGACCTCGGCGATCTTGTCGCCGTCGATCAGGACGTCAACGACACCGTCAAGCTCGACGGACGGGTCGACGACGTGGGCATTCTTAAGAAGCAAGGCCATTATCGGCACCTCCAAGCAGCAGATACAGGATAGCCATACGCACGCAGATACCGGCGTAGACCTGCTCCAGGATGACGGAGCGTTGCGGGTGGTCGGCCATATAGGAGTCGAACTCGACGCCGCGGTTGATGGGGCCCGGGTGGCAGATAATCGCGTCGGGCTTCATGAGCTTCTCGCGGTCCTTGGTCAGACCGAAGAGCTTGTGGTACTCGCGAATCGTGGGGAACGGGGCACCCTCGAGGCGCTCCTGCTGTACGCGCAGCATGTAGACGACGTCCAGCTCGGGCAGGACGGAATCGAGGTCGCTCGTCACGTGGTCGCAGCCCAGAACCTCGGGCGCCGGCGGCAGCAGCGTGCCGGGGGCGACGGCGTAGGTCTCGCAGCCCATGATCTTCAACGCGGGGATCAGCGAGCCGCAAACGCGGGAGTGGGAGATGTCGCCGACGACGGCGACCTTCAGACCGTGGAAGTCACCCTTGTGCTCCCAGATGGTGTACAGGTCAAGCAGAGCCTGCGTGGGGTGGTTGTGCTTACCGTCACCGGCGCAGATAACGCTCGCGGGCGAATTCTGCGTGACGATGTAGGGAGCACCGGCATGCTTGTCGCGCACGACAATGCAGTCAATCTTGTAGGCGTTGAGGGTCTCGACGGTATCGACGAGGCTCTCGCCCTTGACCGTGGAGGTCGAAGAGCCGCCGAAATTGAGGCTGTCGGCCGAAAGACGCTTCTCGGCGAGCTCGAAGGAGCTGCGGGTACGCGTCGAGGGCTCATTGAACATGTTGACGATGGTCTTGCCCTTGAGCGTGGGGACCTTCTTGATGGCACGCTCGTTGACCTCGGAGAACGCCTTGGCGGTCTCGAGGATGAGCTTGATGTCCTCTTCGGAGTACTCGGTAATGTCGATCAGGTGCTTATGATTGAACGCCACGGTACTACTCACCTCCCAGCGGCGCGGAGCCCACGTGGGAACCCGGCGCGACGTCGTTGATCTCGACAGCGGTACGGCCGTCGACTTCCTTCATATATAGGTGCACGTTCTCCTCGTGCGACGAGGGAACGTTCTTGCCGACAAAGTCCGGCGAGATAGGGAGCTCGCGGTGACCGCGGTCAACGAGAACTGCCAGCTCGACTCGGCTCGGACGGCCCAGGTCCATAACGGCGTCCAGAGCGGCGCGGATGGTACGACCCGTGTACAGGATGTCGTCCACCAGCACGACGCGCTTGCCGTCGACGCTGAAGGGAATGTTGGTAGCGTGGATCGCGGGAGCGAAATTGGTCGCATAGTCATCGCGATAGAAGCTGATGTCCAGGCTGCCGAGCGGAACGTCGACACCCTCGATCTCCTTGATCGCCTCGGCGAGCTTCTTTGCCAGAAGGTCGCCGCGCGTGACGATGCCGACCAGAGCGAGGTCTTCACAGCCCTCGTTGCGCTCGAGAATCTCGTGCGCGATGCGGGTCATCGCTCGGTTGACGGCGGTCTCGTCCATGATGACCGCCTTGGGGGAAGTCGTGCCCATCGATCTCCTTCCTCACATGTCTTGACTGCTGACACAGTCAAAAAAATAGATGCCCGACCGCTCAAAGCGGACCAGACACCCACAGGAAGTACTGCTCATTGACAGCTATGTAATTCCATGTGGGTATCTCGTACCCCTTTAATGGTCAAGGCATAGTGTAGCCAACCTCGGGCTCAAATGCGAGCATAAATACTAGTCAATCCGTGAACAGAGCCAATAGCTCCATAAACCTATATATATTTGTGGGACGCGCTTGAAAACCTTGTTGCGAGCTGGCATAATCCCCTCTGCTGCACGCAAATCGGATCTACGTCCAGGGCCGTGGCGTGGGCACTATCGCCAAAAGAGGAATATCTCTGTGTAGATTGCGCACAGAGACATGCTTCTGTGCTATAGTTCAGGCTTGTTTGTTAACGCGACATGTTCGTTTGTCGCCCAAGGAGGGTCAGTTATGTCCAAAGTTTGCGAAGTTTGCGGTAAGCACCCCGTTGCCGGTCGCTCTATCAGCCACTCTCACCGCGTCACCAACCGTAAGTTCCGCCCCAACATCCAGCGCGTCTACGTCGTCGTCGATGGTCACCGTCGCAAGATGAACGTTTGCTCCACCTGCCTCAAGTCCGGCAAGGTTGCGCGCTCCTAAATAAGGTCTTACCAACAAGTACCTCGGACTCTCCGGGTCAAAGACCTCGCGTTCACATAGAACTTACCAAAGGCGTCCTCCATGTGGAGGGCGCCTTTTTGCACTCATTGGGGACAGACATACATGAGTGCTTTCACGCATTTGGGACAGACATGACGCGTGCCGGCAGCGGTTCGCCCCACCCTGCCTCACGCTGCCTCGTTCCAGCCTGTGGTGGCCTTGGTCACACTTGTGGCGCCGATACCGGTGATACGGGCAATTTGCTTGACCGTGAGATGCGCCCGCCTGAGCCTCAGCAAACAGGCATCGCGCTCGGGTCGCGGCAGGGCCTTGAGCAGCGCAGGATCTATGCTCGGCAGGACTTCGCGCGCAACGGAAAAGGCCTCCTCATCGGGGATCCGCCGGCGTGGAAGAACCTCCACTGACCAGATGCGCCCGGCAACTTCCTCGAGATGCTCGCAATAACGACGAGACCCGCCGACAATATCGAGCATAGGGGCCGCATCACAGATGTCAAAGGGATCGTAGCCCAGCTGGTATGCCTTGTAGCTTGACCAACGGTACGCCTCGAGTGAGTTGATCGCACCTTTCACCGGATTGAGATGGATATAATCGAGCAGCTGCACCGCCTGCGTGTCCGACTCAACCGCGACCCGCGAATAGCGATTGTCAAACAGATGCCCCGTTCTCCCCGTTTTCCCATTGAAGTACTTAGCATATGCCGTCAATGCGCACTGCATCGCCTTTGAAAGGTTGTCACATGGGTCATCAACCATCAAATGGAAGTGGTTGTCCATAAGGCACCAAGCCAACACCGCCACTTCATGGCGCACGAACCTGTCTGAGATATCCGATAAGAAGCGATAGCGGTCGGAGTCATCTTCAAAAATAATCTGTTTGGAGTTACCGCGGTCAAAGACATGGTAATAGCCGGTGATCGAAACGGCGCGGGCGCATCGGGGCATAATCTCTCCTTCCAAAACTGTACAGGCAACA
>CALBUZ010000074.1 GCA_937969105.1 uncultured Collinsella sp.
GCAAAGTGAAAGAAGTGCGGCTTATATGGAGGCGTTGCACAATTCTAGAAAAATCAATCATTCCAATTTTTCGCCGTTGGAGGCGATAACCTTCTTGTACCAGTAGAAGGAGTCCTTTTTCTCGCGGCTCAGGTCGCCGGTGCCATCATCGAACTTGTTGACGTAGATGAATCCGTAACGCTTTGCCATCTCGCCGGTGGAGGCGGAGACCAGATCAATGCAGCCCCACGGTGTATAGCCCATCAAATCCACGCCGTCCTTGACCGCCTCAGCCATCTGCTCGATGTGCCGGCGCAGGTAGTCAATGCGATAGCTGTCGTGGATCTTGCCGTCCTCGCTCTTCACATCGTAAGCACCCAGACCGTTCTCCACCACCATCATAGGCAGGTGGTAACGGTCGTAGATTTCGTTGAGGGTGTAGCGCAGACCAATGGGGTCGATCTGCCAGCCCCAGTCGGAAGCCTTCAGGTAGGGATTCTTCTTTCCGGCAACGATGTTGCCGCCCACGTCCTCGGCATCCTTATGGGTGGTGATGCAGTTGGACATATAGTAGCTGAAAGTGTAGAAGTCCACCGTGCCCTCTTTCAGGATGGCAGCGTCCTCGGGCTGCTGCAGGATGGTGATACCGTTCTCGGCGAACCAGCGCTTCATATAGCTGGGATACTCGCCGCGCACCTGCACATCGGAGCAGAACCAGTTGGTGACCTGCATCTTCTGCTGGTTGGCGATCACATCGGCAGGGTCACAGGTCAGCGGATAGCTGGTGATGAAGCAGATCATGTTGCCAATCTTGAACTGGGGATAGTTGTCGTGGGCGTACTTGACCGCCTTGGCACTGGCCACGAACTGGTGATGAAGTGCCTGAAAACGCTCCTGCTTGTTGTCGGGCACATCGGCGGTGGAGCCTTCAAAGCCTTTGATCGTGCCGGTCTCGAGGATCGCGCCCATGGGCATGGTGCCGCAGTTGATCTCGTTGAAGGTCAGCCAGTACTTTACCTTGTCCTTGTAGCGCTCAAAGATTGCCTTGCAGTAGTTCATGTAGAACTCGATCAGTTCCCGGGAAGCCCAGCCGTTGTACTTTTCCACCAGAGCATAGGGCAGCTCGTAATGGCTGATGGTGACCAGCGGCTCGATGCCGTGCTTCTTGCAGCAGTCGAACACGCGGTCGTAGAACTCCAGACCATTCTCATTGGGTTCCGTTTCCCAGCCGTTGGGGAAGATGCGGGTCCAGTTGATGGAGGTGCGGAAGGTCTTGAAGCCCATCTCGGCGAAGAGAGCAATGTCCTCCTCGTAGTGGTGGTAGAAGTCGATGGCCTCATGGCTGGGATACAGCCGGTCGGAGCGGATAGCAGTTGTCACCCATTTCGGGCTGGTGTGAGAGCCATTGGTGCACAGGTCAGGGACACTGGGGCCTTTGCCATCCACGTCCCATGCGCCCTCGAACTGGTTGGCTGCACAGGCACCGCCCCACAGGAAATCATCACGGAAAACGCTCATAAGTTTCTACTCCTATTCTATTTTGTTCTGGTTCAGGCGGGGTTCTGTTCAAAGAACAGCTTCAGGGCACCAATCAGGTTGGCATCGTTGCCATAGCGGCAGCGCACCAGCTCCGGCTTGACCGTCGGCATGACTGTGCAGCGCTCAAACAGCCAATCCAACTCGGCCTGAATCGCAGGCAGCAGAGCCTCCGCTGCGCTGATACCGCCGCCGATGGCCACCTTTTCCACATCCAGCACATGCTGCAGGCTCAGGATGCCAACGGCCACCCGCCGGGCAAAGATCTTAAGAGCCTTCTGCGCTTCCGGCTCCCCGGCATTGTAAGCCGCAAAGATCTCCTCGCCGGTGGGTAGCGGGCCCTGCAGCGACAGTTTCTTCTGCCGGGCATATTCCCGGATCAAACCTGTCGCCGAAGCGGCACCTGCCCACAGGGGTGCATCCGAGAAAGTTTCCACCTTGTTCATCTCAAAGGTTTCTGTCTCCATGGCTGCCATATTGGAAACAAGGCCGCTAACCTCGCCTGCGGCAGCGTGAGCGCCCATCAGCACCTTCCCGTTCAGGATGATGCCGCCGCCGATGCCGGTGCCCAGCACCAGCACAAGACCATTTTCCACACCGGCCAGCGCACCGGTCCAGCCCTCCGCTGCTGCGGCACACTTGCCATCGTTGGCGATGGTCACCGGCACGCCCAGCCGTGCCTCTACCTGCGCAGCAAAGGGCTGCTCCCACATAAAGGCACTGAGCATTCCACCGGTATGGGCGATGCCGTTTCTGGTATCGATGCGGCCCGGCATAGAGATGGCGCAGCCCACGAATTGCCCCTGAAGGGGAGCGGCAAAGCCCTCGATGGCCGCCAGAAGGTCATCCATATTCGTCAGCGGTGTCTTCATACGACCATGGTTCCCCAAAAGTGCTCGCTCGATGCATACGCATCTGCAACCGCGCAGATTTTGCTCGTCAAACGTCGCGGCCTACGATCGACCCCGTAAAAACTCAAGGGAAACCAGCGCGATGTCATCGTCCAGCGCCGACTCGGTAAAGCGGTCAAGCTCGCCCAAGACCTTACCGCAGATTCCCGATACGCCCTCGCCCGATACCGATAGCAAAAGATCGCGCAGACGCTGTTCGCCAAAGAACGCCCCCGTGCGGTCGCGTGCCTCAATCGTTCCATCGGTATACATAAACAGCATGTCACCAGGAGCGAACGTAAAGGCACCCGTCTCGTAGACCATGCTCTCAAAGGCACCGATCACGCCCGATTGGCACCCAAGGAGCTCCACTTCTCCCCCTCGGGCCCCGCCGCCGCCCAGCGGCATCGACTCTGGCCTGATGACCATGGTCGGAGGATGGCCCGCCGAACAATACGTTGCGCGTCCGGCTTTAAGGTCAATCTTGGCGATAAAGGCCGTCACGAACGTCTCGACCCTCGAAAAGCCCATGAGCATGCTGTTAAGGGAGCGTGCCATGCGGGCCGGGCCAGCGCCCTCCCAGGCATATGCTGTCAGGGCCGTCTTGACGAGCGCGGACATCGATGCGGCCTCAATGCCTTTGCCAGACACATCGCCCAGAATCATGACGGCGCAGTCGTCGGGAAGACGGATGAGCGTATAGAAATCGCCGCCGACCAACGCCGAGTTCGTGGCCGACAGGTACACCGAATCGGTTGCGATACCCGGAACATCCCCCAGGGAATTTCTCATGCCGATCTGGAGGGTCTGAGCGATATGGCGCTCCTCGCGCTTTTGAGATTCGCCTTCGTAGATCAGTTCAAAGTCATGCGCCAAGTGCACCAAGTAGTCATATTCAAGGTCATCAATCGGCTCTTGGCTGCCATCACGAAGCAGCAGCGCGCGCGTCGTCGGGCCCTTCGCAACAGAAGCAGGAACAATCGCGTCGTTACTGTGCTTGCCATCACCCTCAGAGCGTGGGTGCCCCGCCTCGATGCCAGAGTCGACGTAGAGACCCTGGCAAGGCAGACCATGCGCCCTAAGCCAGCCTCCCATAGGCATCGATTCGTCAACGCGAGTTATACGGACGTGTTTAAGGTCCTCGGCACTCGTGCCGCCCAAAACAGAGGCCTCAAAGCCATCAGGGCCAGCTCCCAGACGTGCCGCCGGCGCCGTCGTAGAAAAGAAAAGCTTCTCGGGATCGTCCGGCAAAGCAACGCGACTGCCGCCTTCAAAATCTATGACGTAGGCGTCCAGACTGGCGTCATACTCAACAGGGCAAAAATGGCAGTTGAGCATATTGCAGATCTCGGACGATACCACCTGGGTAGCCGCGGCGGAATCGTCTAGAAAGGTAAACAGCTCATCGCGCAAGACATTGAGCGAGCGGCCAAGCTCGGCCGTGCGACGAGAGCGAAGGCTCGATGCCATGCCGACCAGCTGGATAGACAGGTAATCGCAAATGACCTCGAGTACATTAACGTCATAGGCGAGCGGTGCCTGGGGGCGTTTCCAACCAACTTCCAGCACGCCAAGGATCTGCGTACCGTAAAAAACGGGAAGACAGATCTCACTGCGGTACGGAGGCATATCCTGCATGCGCAACAGATGCTTAGAACGATTGTCCAAATCCATAAACATGCCCGAGGCGACACGATCGCCCTCAAGATCCTGCTGAATCGACAAGCGGCAAGCGCGCGACTCGCGAAGCACATACGTCGGAATGCCCGCACCATACGGCAAAAACTCGGGCAGATAGCTATCCTCAAGCTCCTTAGAAACACCGCGGAGCTTAAAGCCGCCGCTCTCCGAAAAATAAATCGCAGCTCCAGAAGCATCGAGCGTTCCGACAAGCTGGTTTAAAACGGTATCAAGCAGGCTGGGTAACTCATCGGAGCCCACGGTGCTCATAATGACCGAAAGCGTGCCAGAGAGACGCTTGTTCGCCACTCTAAGCTCCGATAACGCGCGCTTGAGTTGACGGTCGTGAGAATACTGTTCCTCGATACTGTGAAGTGCCACCAGGACACGTGGCGCACGGCGTCCAAAGATACGCGGAGGCGTAACAGAACCCGCGCGAACCAAGACGGGGATAAAGGAGCCGTCACTCAGCTTGAGCATCAGTTCACTCTCGGACCCATCAGTTTCAAATGGCAGACGATGTTCCGTCGCACGTTCAAAAGCGGACGAGTACAGGACATCTTTAACATCTCCACCGATGACATCGTCGCGTTCCTCGCACATCAAACCAAGTAAGCGATTATTCACATGCAGAATGGTTCCATCGAGCTCGCAGATGATGACAGCATCGCTCGTGATCTCGACTAGTTGGGCAACGTCTGCCCACTCGTTGCGTTCAAGCGTTTCCATCGTGGACCCCACCGTCTATCGGTAACAAAAAAGCCTCCGAAGAGGCTTCTCAAATGCGATGGTGTCGGAGGCGGGACTTGAACCCGCATGACCAAAAAGCGGTCACTAGCACCTCAAGCTAGCGCGTCTGCCAATTCCGCCACTCCGACATGCTATGTTGTTGATTCACGGTTCGTTTTGTTGGACCCGCGCGTTCAACGAGGAAGATAATAACCTATGATTCGAGAACTGTGCAAGCACTTTTTTCAAAAAAGTTTACGAATTTGTAAATGCGCAGGTAGACTGACCTGTTCGGGCCGGAATGAGGTTGCTTTC
>CALBUZ010000075.1 GCA_937969105.1 uncultured Collinsella sp.
ATTGGACATTGTCTTTTTTGAAGATCTGTAAATCGTTGGGGAGGGGTTATTTTTGGCGGCTGAAAAATGCTCGGGGGGGGGCTGTCGCGATTTTGGCAGATATCCATCTGGTTCCACCTTCTGGTCTGAGCACGCTATGAGATTTATTTGGCTATTGCGCAGAGCGCAGAGGTCCAATAATCCGATTTGGAGACTAATGATTCGTCGAATGCGTGAAAGGTATGGTTTGGAAATTCCCAGCACCACTCAGATTGGACCAGGGCTTTACCTTGGGCACGCCTTTAACATCACGGTGAACGAGGCCGCCGTCATCGGTGCGAACTGCAACCTGCACAAGGGTGTGACCATTGGTCAGGAGAATCGTGGCAAGAGGAAAGGCGCGCCCGTTTTGGGGGATTGTGTCTGGGTCGGCGTAAACGCCACCATCGTCGGGGCCATTATGGTCGGCGACGATGTCCTCATCGCTCCAGGGGCGTATGTGAACTGCGATATCCCCAGCCATTCCATTGTCGTGAGCAATCCGTGCCGCGCTATTCCTCGTGAGAATGCGACCGAAGGATATATCAACCGAAAAGTCGAGCTTTAGGCGCTTTCAATATTTAGGAGATTACTATATGGCAAATAGAAAAGTACTCGTCACCGGAGCCGCTGGCTTCATCGGCGCGTTCCTCGTCAAGAAGCTGCTCGAGGAGACCGATGACACAATCGTCGGCCTCGACAACCTTAACAGCTATTACGACCCCGGCATCAAGGACGCGCGCCTGCGCATGCTGGCCGAGGCCGACACCGACGGCCGCTTCACCTTCGTGCGCGGCGACCTGTGCGATGCCGCCCTCATCGAGCGCCTGTTCGCCCAGAACGGCTTCGACGTCGTGGTGAACCTCGCCGCCCAGGCGGGCGTGCGCTACTCCATCGAGAATCCGCGTGCCTACCTCGAGAGCAACCTCGTCGGCTTCTTCAACGTGCTCGAGGCCTGCCGCCACCACCCGGTCAAGCACCTCGTCTACGCCAGCTCCAGCTCGGTCTACGGCGGCAACAAGAAGGTGCCGTTCTCCGAGGAGGACCGCGTGGACTCGCCGGTGTCGCTCTACGCCGCCACCAAGAAGTCCAACGAGCTCATGGCCGCCGCCTACTCCAAGCTCTACTCCATCCCGGCGACCGGACTGCGCTTCTTCACGGTGTATGGTCCCATGGGCAGGCCCGACATGGCCTACTTCGGCTTCACCGAGAGGCTGCGCCGAGGCGACACCATCAAGATCTTCAATATGGGCGACTGCCGCCGCGACTTCACCTACGTCGCCGACATTGTCGAGGGCGTGAGGCGCGTAATGGACGCCGCGCCCGAGGTGAAGATGGGCGAGGACGGTTTGCCTCTCGCCGCTCACCGCGTCTACAACATCGGCAACTCTCACCCCGAGAACCTGCTCGGCTTCGTCGACACGCTGCAGCGCGTGCTGGTGGAGGAGGGCGTGCTGCCTGCGGACTACGACTTCGAGTCCCACAAGCAGCTCGTACCGATGCAGCCCGGCGACGTGCCCGTCACCTATGCCGACACAACGGCGCTCGAGCGCGACCTGGGCTACAAGCCCGCGACGCCGCTCGAGGACGGCCTGAGGGCCTTCGCCAAGTGGTATAAGCGCTACTACTACATTTAGGAAATCATGGCCCTGTAACAGGGGCCATTTTTAATGCGAATTATTTTTCTTTGACAATTGGAGAATGACATGAAGATCGCTGTCGCCGGTACCGGCTACGTCGGCCTGTCCCTCGCCGTCCTGCTCTCGCAGCACAACGAGGTCCACGCGCTTGACATCGTCCCCGAGAAGGTCGAGAAGATCAACAGCTACGTATCGCCCATCCAGGACGACGAGATCGAGCGCTTCCTGGCTGAGGCCAAGTCGGGGGAGCGCGAGCTCGACCTGTACGCCACCGTCGACGTGGCCGAGGCATATACGGGCGCCGACTACGCCGTGATCGCCACGCCCACCAACTACGACTCGGAGAAGAACTTCTTCGATACGAGCTCCGTCGAGGCCGCCATCGCCGCCGTGCGCTCGGTGAACCCGGGCGCCTGGATCGTCATCAAGTCGACCATCCCCGTCGGCTACACCGCGGGCCTGCGCGAGAGGCTGGGCGACGACAAGATCTTCTTCAGCCCCGAGTTCCTGCGCGAGAGCAAGGCGCTCTACGACAACCTGCACCCCAGCCGCATCGTGGTGGGCGCGCCGAAGGACGACCCCGAGGCCGTCGCGGCCGCCGAGTGCTTCGCCGGCCTGCTCGCCCAGGGCGCCGACCCCGCCGAGCTGGAGCGCGTGAACGCCGACGGCACCAAGGGCATCCCTGAGCTCGTGCTGGGCACCACCGAGGCCGAGGCCGTCAAGCTCTTCGCCAACACCTACCTTGCGCTTCGCGTGGCCTACTTCAACGAGCTCGACACCTACTGCGAGGTGCGAGGCCTCAACACCCGCGACGTCATCGACGGCGTCTGCCTGGAGCCGCGCATCGGCAGCCACTACAACAACCCCAGCTTCGGCTACGGCGGCTACTGCCTGCCCAAGGACACCAAGCAGCTGCTGGCCAACTACAAGGACGTGCCGCAGAACCTGATCGAGGCCATCGTGGAGGCCAACCGTACCCGCAAGGACTTCGTCTCCGACGAGGTGCTGCAGATGGTGTGGGACCGCGTGTACGCCGGCAAGGAGAAGCCGGTCGTGGGCGTCTACCGCCTGACGATGAAGTCGAACTCCGACAACTTCCGCGCGAGCTCCATCCAGGGCGTCATGAAGCGCGTGAAGGCCAAGGGCGTGCCCGTGGTGGTCTACGAGCCCACGCTGGACGCTCCGGAGTTCTTCGGCTCCGAGGTGACCCACGACCTGGAGGCCTTCAAGGCCGGCTGCGACGTGATCGTCGCCAACCGCTGGAGCGACGAACTCTCAGACGTGGCGGGCAAGGTGTACACGCGGGATTTGTTTAAGCGGGATTAGGGAAGAGGGCGGAACCAGGCTGATCCGCTTCAATCATTCGCTATTTTAACCGCGTCGAGGGCGGGGGTGTTCGGCATTAGCCGATACACCCCCGCCCTTCATTGTTCTTCGCAGGTAAAATTCGCCTAATTCGAGCGATCGCTCAACGTGATTCGTGCCTTGAAACCGGCTCCATATTCTCCCGCCCGTGCCTGGTCATCCAACTTGAAGCCGATGTTATACAGCTTCCCCGACTTCGTCTTCCGAACCAGGCCATGCTCCAACATGAATGCGACAACGCGGCGATGTGCTTCGACGTCGTCCAAGTTCAGGTAGAAGCAGGCGACGCCTCTGCCGTTCTCGATAACGGACTCGAATGAGCTGTGCTTGCATTCCGCGACGACCATTCCGAGGGCCGCTTTGCGGCAGACTTCCTCCGCGAACTCGATATCGTTGAAGTAGAACATCCATTTCCCGCACCTGCTCTCGTCTAGCGCAGGTGCCAGCTCGGTGTCGATGTAGAACGAACACCATGGGTTGTCCACCCTGACGATTCGGCCGTCTTCGCTCAGCATCGTCTTCTCTTCCATCCATGCCTCATATGGTTTGAGGGCGCTTTCGTAGTACGCGATTGTTCTCGGAGAGCACCCCTCGACTTCCTTGTCGGTAAGGAAGAGACCGAGTAGACTCGAGTTGCTGGGCACGCTGCTTTCGGCATGGCTACACATAGTGCTTTCGAGCACTGCTTTTAAGATTGCTTTATCTGCAGATAGTCTAGAACCGGCTACATCTGTGTTAGAACCATATTGATCATCGCTTCCACCGGGGGCTCCTTTCCCCTTGGTTCGATGGAAACAATTCTGAAGTGCAGGCCTATGTTCCGGTAAATGATTATTTAGCTGAACTCGGAGAAGCCCTTTTTGCTCAAACAATTGAAGAGAACAAGCGAG
>CALBUZ010000076.1 GCA_937969105.1 uncultured Collinsella sp.
GCTAGTACCCCATCATCGATAGAATACAAACGCGCGGGCGCCCCAAGGTATTTTGGGGAGCCCGCACCATATATGACATATAACCCCTAAGTTGCGGTGAAATAGTGTCTGATTATGCCTTCTACCAGCAAAAACAGACACTATTTCACCGCAACTCATTAAGGGTCTGATGGAAGCAGTTGCCAACAGAAGGTCTATTCCAAGCGAGACTCCAGGCTCGACAGGCCGTTAAGAGTCAGGTCGTTGGCGACCGCCGAGACACGCTCAATGGGAACCGAGCCGTCGGACAAAGCCCACGCACGATAGATGCCGATAATACCAGACAGCAAAAACGCCAGGTAGTAATCGAACATCTCGTCCTTTAGGCCCTCGGGCAGCAGATTGCGCTCGGCGATCTCGTGCTCGAGCGGTACGCGCAAACGCGTCATAAAATCGTCGAGCGGGATGTTTTCAATCAGTTGGCGATTGAGCACGAGGTTATTGCAAAGCGCCTCGTTGATGGTCTTAAAAAACGTTGCCGCCGCTCCGAGGGCACGCTCGTTCGTGTCGCCGTCCATGGAAGCAAGCGTTTTCTCGACCGAGTCGGCAATCATCTCCACCACATCAACAGCGATGGCATCGAGTAGGCCATCAACCGTACCGAAGTGCACGTAAAAGGTCTTGCGGTCGACATTTGCCTCGCGTGCGATGGCGCTCACCGTAATGTCGGCAAGCGGCTTATCCATCAACAGGCGCTCAAACGCAGAAAGGATGGCATTGCGGCTGCGAACGATGCGGCGATCGAGGCGCGGTTTGCTGGTGGCCATGGACGTGTCCCTCCGGTATGCGAGCATTCATCAACAGATGAGAGTTAATCTACGTAAGAGGATTATCCCCCATCCGGCACAAAAATGCCCGGCAACATGAAGAACGCACGACCAACTATTACGCCTTAGGGTGTTTCTTTTTGTTCAAAGCAGCCGGGGACACACGGATGCCGTCGCCCGTCTGGCGCACATAGGCCTTATGCGCCGGTTTGGCGGCCCCAGAAGCCTTCTGGGCATGCTGATTGGGATCCACGGTAACCGCATTCACGGGATGGGGCTTTGGAGGCTTAGAGGACGTCTGAGGCGTTCGTCCGAGCTTGCGCATCACGCGATCCCAGCGTGCATGGATACTCTCGTTGTGGGCGCTCTTAAGGCCCAGCAGGGGCGCGGCCAAAATAGTCGGCGCAATAAACGTAATGAGGCGCCACAGCAGGTAACCGGCGGTCGACGCCGATCCAAAGAAATGACCCAGGAACAGCGCAAAGCCACCCTCAGCGCCGCCGGTGCCACCGGGCAGCGGAACAGCAGAGCTCAGGAGCTGAACAAACGCGCTCGCGGCCATGACCGAGAAAAAATCGACTTCGTGGTGGCCAAAGGCAAGCATCAGGAAATACGGCACGAGATAGAAAAACGCGAGCTGCAACATGGTGATGACCACCGTGAGCAGCATGGACGAAAAGTGGCCGGCCGAGAGCTTGAACTTCTCGGAGAACGAGTAGATTTCGCCGTCGACAAACGTACGCCAGCCCTCGATCTTGGTGGCCGAGACGCCCATTCGCTCGAGCCAATTGATGATGCAGTGCGCGACGCGCGTGACGGTCTTGGGCATGAGCGCGACGGCAAAGATGCCAAGCAGAATGCAGCAGTGACCGCCAAAGCTAAAGACGCACAGCAGCGTCATGTCGCCATAGCGCTCGGCGAAAAACGGCATGCGGGCAAGCAGCAGAATGGCGCCCCAGGCAACGAGGCCAAACTGATACACGATAAAGCGCGTGAACTGCGTGGCACCGGCCTCGCCGACGTTTTGGCCTGCTTTGGTCAGGCGGTAGATCTGGGCAGGCGTGGAGCCCATCATCATGGGCGTCAGGTTGCCAAAGAAGATACCGCTCGCCTCGACCGAGATCAGGTCGCGAATGCCGACGGGCGAATTGGGATCGAGCCAGACGGCGATCGCATAGGCAACGATGCCAAAGAACAGGTACAGGAACATGCAAAAGCATGCAGCAACGAGCCACGGGGCTTGGACGCTCGACATGGCGGCCCAAAACTGCCCCATCTGCCCGGTCACGACCAGATAGACGATATAGCCAACCAGCACGACGCCAATGAAAATGGCACCGCGACGTGCACCCTTGTTGTCATCGCCGCCCGAGGCCTCAACCTCGACCTGGGGCTTAGATGTATGCTGAGAGGACTCCTTCATGAGGCTCCTTCTGACCGTCCAAATATCTTGCATATTGTACCCGCAAGGGCCACAAGCAGAACGAAAAGCTATGGGCCAAATGGGAATTGCAGATGGTTTGCTCGGAAATAAAAAACCCGGACTTCCGTGGGAAGTCCGGGTCTCAGATTCATGGTAGCCCGTACCAGATTCGAACTGGTGATCTCCGCCTTGAGAGGGCGGCGTCCTAAACCGCTAGACGAACGGGCCA
>CALBUZ010000077.1 GCA_937969105.1 uncultured Collinsella sp.
AACCCTAACAATTCCAAATCTTTATTCAATGCAAAACGACCTTCTTTGACTTCCTTCATTGCTGCAAGAACTGCGGACAATCCAAAAACCGACAAGCCTTCCATCTGGACAGGAATAAGCAAATGACTGGCCACCACCATTGCGTTGTAAGTAGATAGCGACATTGCTGGAGGACAATCTATAAAGATGTAATCAAAGTAATCTATTGGATTACTTATGCTCTCACCTGTATAATCAATACAGTCACTATTGATGCATGCGCCTAACACTTGACGAGGTGCACCTGTGTTTTGAAGAAAAGGATCGACATCCTGCATCTTTGCAGAGCCAGGAACATAATATACACCTGTTTCTGTTTTGTAGATAGGTAATCCCTTACATGCGATCATTGACTCAAAAACAGTAGCACACCCTTCTGGTGCATGATTTAAAAGGGTCAAGTTGCATTGAGGATCCAAGTCTATCTCAAGGATTCTTAATGTTTTATCCTTTCTCAACATTCCTGCTGCAAGATTTTGCCGCCGGCCTGGCATTTGCCCGTTCGGGAGGAGAGTCCGTTCTTCCTCCGGCCTTGCTGTGGTATGCTTTCGGCCTGTTTTTGTTTACCTGCGTGATTTCCGCCGTAGCACGGCGTGAGGCGGGCAGGCCCCGGGTTCAAAGGGCTGTGACGGTGCTGCTTTCCGGCATGTGCCTGTTTGATGCGGTATGGCTCCTGAGTTTCGGTTCCGTCAGATCCAGGCGCACAAAGAGGCCCATGCTGCTGACCCACGAGATCGTTCCGGCGTAGCGCTCACCCAGGCGGTCCTCGTAGTACTGGGCGATCTTGATCTTTTGCGTCGCATGGCTGGCGGCGTCGGCCGCACGCTCGGCATCGCTGCACGCGCGGCAGATTTGCGGCAGGATGCGCGGCAGGGACTCGCGGCCCTTACCGATCAGCCGCGGCGTACGCACCAAGGCGTCCTTGCCGCCCAGCCGCTCGTAGGCCAACTGCAGCTTGAGCACGCGATGCACCACCAGGTCGGGATAGCGGCGAATGGGACTCGTAAAGTGGCAATAGCACGGCGCGGCAAGTGCAAAGTGGCCCTCGTTGCGCGGCTTGTACAGTGCGCGTTGCATACTGCGCAGCAACAACGTGTTGACGAGCGGCGCATTGGCCGTACCGGCTGCGGCATCAACCGCCGCCTGCAGCTCGTCGGGGCTTCCCAGAGCAATGCCTGCCGCGCGACGGTCATCGATGATACCCAGCTGTGCCAGCGCCACAGCGGCACCGTGCAGGCTGTCGGGACTGGGATCGTCATGCACGCGATAGCAGGCCTCGATATCGCGGTCGGCCAGCCACTCCGCCACGCACTCGTTGGCCAGCAGCATGGCTTCCTCAATCAGCGACGTGGCGCACGAGCGCTCACGGGCCACGATCTGCACGGGTACACCGTCCTCGTCCAACAGCGCACGGATCTCGGCCGTATCAAAGTCGACCGAACCGCGTGTGCGACGAATACGACGGCGAAGCTCGGCGAGCTCGTTGGCAGCTACGAGGAAATCCCCCAAGTCGACGTTATAGCCGCGAGCGGTCTCCTCGCACGCAAGCCCGCGCTCGAGCGCTTCCTCGCGCGAGGCTTCAACCGCGGCAACATCCTCGGCGGCACCCTCCAGCACCGAATACTCCACCGCACCGGCACGCACCAGCAGCGCCTCGGCGCCGTCGTAGTCCATGCGCACGCGCGAGCGGATCACGCTGGGATAGGGATCGTAATGGCGCACGCGACCCTGCGCGTCGAGTTCAATGTCGACGGTAAACGCCAAGCGGTCCTCGTCGGGACGCAGCGAGCACAAATCGTTCGACAGGCGCTCGGGCAACATGGGCAGCACGCGATCGGCAAGATACACCGACGTCGTGCGATGGCGGGCTTCCAGATCGATATGTCCGTCCCAGGCAACATAGTGCGAAACGTCGGCAATATGGACACCCAGCTTGTAGCCACCCGCGGGCGTGCGCTCCAGCGAGATGGCGTCGTCAAAGTCGCGCGCGTCGACCGGGTCAATCGTAATGACAAAGCGGTCGCGCAGGTCTCGGCGGAGCGGGTCCTTGAGTGCCGAGGCCACATCGAGCGAAAGTGCCTCGGCCTCGGTTAGCGCGGCCTCGGGATACGTATCGGTATAGCCATAGCGCGCCATCACATACTGAACGCCCAAATCGGGCGCATCGTCGCCGCCAATACGGCGCTCGATCGTCACGGTGCCCGATTCCAGGCGCGTCGGATATGTCAGAATGCGTGCGACGACCGCATCACCCGGATGAACGCCCAAGCGCTCCGCCGAGGTGTCCTCCCGCAGAATAAAGAAATCGGCCTTAAGGCGAGAATCAAGCGGCTCGATCACCCCGAGCGGGCCGGCGGTCTGGTACGTGCCCACCACACTAATGGCTGCACGCTCGACGACGCCCTCGATTACGGCGCGTCGCTCGCCATGCGGGCTGTTCTTAATGCTCACGGCAACGGTATCGCCGTCCATAATCTCGCGCTTGCCGCGGCCCATGACCTTGTAGTCGCCGTTTTCGGTTACAACGTAGGCGCTATGCTCATGGAGCTGCACGCGTCCGGTCAGTCTCGGGCGACGCTCGCTGCGCACCGGCCCGCGCTTATTGCGAGCTCCACGCTTATGCTTGTTATTGCGCCCCATGGCGCCTCCTTGCTATCGATGGCCGTTTACACCCCAAGAGTCTACCCAAATGATCCCTAGGGGACGGCAGGAAAACGGATCACGTAGATAGACCCGTGCCACGATGATCCGCAATCCTGCCGTCCCCTGGGGATCAAAAAACGGGCCGCCCCCAAAAGAGACGACCCGTTGAAGGAACGAATTCCAAGCACGCCTACACGCGCAGATAGCGGCGCATGGCGATGGCGGAACCAAAGAGACCGATAATGACGCCGACCAGAATCAGCGCGGCGTAGGTCACCAGGTAGTACTGCATCGGCAGCGCAAACGACATCCAGCCGATGCTCTCCTGCAGACGCGGAACCATCAGGTTACGCAGCAGCTCCAGCACGCCGATGGAAAGCAGCGAGCCCAAAATGGCCTGCAGCACGCCCTCGGTAATGAACGGCCCGCGAATGAAGCCGTTGCTTGCGCCCACCAGACGCATAATCGCGATCTCACGACGACGCGCCGTAATGGACAGGCGGATCGTGTTGTTAATGAAAATGAACGCGATAAAGGTCAGCAGGCCGACAAGCACCACAGCGGCGATACGGATGTAGTTCGTCACCTGGAACAGGCGGCTCACTTCCTCCTGGCCGTACAGAACGCTCGCGTTAACGTCGCCGTCGTCCGCGATCTTCTGAAAATCGGCGTTCTTCTTGAGCTTCTGAGCCGTGCTCTCGACCATGGACGGATCGTCCATCTCGATGGCAAACGAAGCCGGCAGCGGGTTCTGACCGTCGAGCGCGCTCATGGTAGCGTCGGCGTTACCCGACATCTTGCTCGTGTACTCGGCCAGCGCGTCGTCCTTGTCCTTGTACGTCACGGACTTGACGTTGCTCCACGTCTTGAGCTCGGCCTCAAAGGCCTGAACATCTGCCTGGTCGGCGTCATCGCTAATAAAGGCGTTGATGACGACCTGATCCTCGACGGTGCCGATCACGGAGTTCAGCATCGCAGAACCCATAATGAACAGGCCGATGATAAACAGCGAAAGGAAAATCGTGATGACGGCGCCGAGCGAGGTGGTCCAGTTACGGAAGAAGTGGCTGATTGCCTCTTTGAGCGAGTAGCCCACGTTAGTTGGTGCCATAGTTGCCGTAACCTCCCCTCTCCTGGTCGCGGATTACGTGGCCGCCCTCGAGGGCGATCACGCGACGGTGCATGCTATCGACCATCTCGCGGTCGTGCGTAGCGACGATCACGGTGGTACCGGTGCGGTTAATGCGCTCGAGCAGCTTCATGATGCCCAGCGAAATCGCCGGGTCGAGGTTGCCCGTGGGCTCGTCGCAAATCAGCAGCGGCGGGCGGTTGACCATAGCGCGGGCAACGGCCACGCGCTGTTGCTCGCCACCGGAAAGCTGATCGGGCAGCGAGTCCATCTGGTCGGCCAGACCGACCAGACGCAGCACCTCGGGCACCTGGCTGCGAATGACGCCCTTGGGCTTGCCGATGCACTGCAGGGCAAACGCCACGTTTTCGTAGGCGGTCTTTTGCGGCAGGAGCTTAAAGTCCTGGAACACGGCACCAATCTGACGGCGCAGGAACGGAACCTTGCGGTTCTTGATCTTCATGAGATCCTGGCCAGCGACCAAAATGCGACCGCTTGTGGGCTTGACGTCGCGGTTGAGCGTCGACAACAGCGTGGTCTTACCCGAGCCGGAGTGACCGACCAAAAAGACGAACTCGCCCGGATAGATCTCGATGTTGATGTCGTCGAGTGCGGGCTTGTTGGGCTGCGCCGGATAGATCTTGGTGACGTGCTCCATAAGGATGACGGGCTCGACACCGGCCTGCTTGGCCATCTTTTTGCGGCTGGCCTGCGGGTCGATGGGCGCAAACACCGACGTGAAGTCGGGGTTGTTGAGCGCGTTGTCGAGGCTTGCGACCTCGGCGGCCTGATCGCGCTCGACCACGGGAGCCGCAGGCTGCGTGGGGTCGGGAATGCCGGCAAAAAGACCGGACTGCGCGGGCTGCGGCGCGGGAGCCGCAGGGGCCATGGGATCGGGGATGCCGGCCATGGTAGGCTGCGGCGTGGCTGCGCTCATCTGAGGCTGAGCCACGCGAGCGGTCACCGCCTGAACGGGCTCAAAGCCGGCCGTGCCGGAAAGCGCAACATCGTTGTTGGGGTTGTAGGCAAAGGGATCTGCCGCCGGCTGTGCCTGATCTGCCGGCTGTGCGGGGATCGGGCTAAATAGCTGATCCTCTGAATCCGGAGTGGCGAAACGACTGCCCGCGACGCTCGGCTGCGTCTTGGGGGCTTCATCGCCCGCACCGGAGGTACGGAAGTGGTTACCCACTGGTGCTCCTTATCGTCGTGCGTTTAAACTACATGAGCGCTTTGTATTTTAGCAGTATTAGCTTTGCTGCACATAAGAAGCATGGCGTGCTTAGGGATCCCGTCGGCCGGGCACAGGGTTACTCTCCAAATCGTCCTCGGACATGTCGGAGCCCCCGCTGCGCGCTTCGCGCTGCGGGGGCTCCTCCGTCCTGCGGAAAGATTTGGGAGGTAACCT
>CALBUZ010000078.1 GCA_937969105.1 uncultured Collinsella sp.
GGTGTTGTTGCTGCATAACGCATCAGGAGTTCGTTAAGCACCTCATTATCAGGATAAGCGAAGAATACTGGTTCGATTGGCTGGCACCTCGCCCGCGGTAATAATCGTTGCGTCGCGGAAGTCCGCGAACTTGACGGGCGCCACCATGCCGAATTTGCTGGCGTCTGAGATTACGAAGCGTTTGGCGGTATGGCGCATCGAGATACGCTTGACTTGCGCTTCCTCGATATCCGGTGTGGTGAGACCTTGCTCGGCGGCGATGCCATTGGAACCCCAAAAGCCGCAGTTGAAGTTATAGCGGTCCAGGGTTGCCAAGGCGTCGGGACCGACGAGCGCCTCGGTCTCGGGCTTGAGCTCGCCGCCCAGCACCACGGTGCGCATGCCGCGCAGAGCGAGATGCTGAGCATGGAGCACGGAATCAGTCACATAGGTGACACCCTCAAGGCGCGGAAGATGCTCGATGAGCCTAAGCGTCGTCGAACCTGAATCGATGTACACAAAGCTCTCGGGCTCCACAAGCGCCGCCGCACGGGCGCAGATGCGCTCCTTGTCATCATTATGGAGATCGCTGCGCTCGTTGATCGTCAGGTCGCGCGTCACGTGCGCGCGCTCCAGACTTGTCGCACCTCCGTGCACCTTGGCGATACGGTGTGCTCGGTCGAGCGTCTGCAGGTCGCGCCGAATAGTAGACGCCGTCACGCCCAGGGCCTCAGCAAGCTCCGGCACGGTAACCGAGCCGGCCTGCTGCACCATCGACACGATCTCGTTGAGCCTATCTTCCGCAAGCATCGCTTACTCCTCCTCGGGGTACACGACTCCCCAGTCGGCGCGGAGCTTGGTCATCAGCTCCATAACATCGGAAGCATAGCCCAGAAGCTCGCGCTTCGAATCATCGCCGGCAACGGCCTTCTCCAGGTCGGCCATCTCGTAGCACAGTGCGTAGGCCTCGGTTCCGGCGTGGACCTCCTCACGGTGACCGTCTGCAGTCCACACGATGGTCGCATGGTCAGCACGCGGATATTCGTTGACCTCGATATAACACTTGTCGAAGCTGATAACCGAGCGCTTGGGCTGCTTGGAGTGGAGCGTAAGGCTCACGACGCCCAGCTGCTGCTCGGCGTTACGGCAGACAATGCCACCTGCGACGTCAACGCCAGTCTCGCAGGTATTGCCCAGCGAAACGACCTCAGCGGGCTGGCTTGCCATAAAGAGGCGCATGACGGACAGGGCATACACGCCAATATCGAGCATGGCGCCGCCGGCAAGGCTGCGGTTGTAGAAGCGGTTGGTCAGGTCGCCGTACTCCTTATAGCTGCCAAAGTTGAGCTGGGCGAGGTTCATGCGGCCAAAGTCGCCCGCATCCATGCGACGGCGCAGCTCCTGATACAGCGGCATGTGGAGCACCGTGGTAGCATCCATAAGGACCACGTTGTGCTCGTCGGCGATGGTACGGGCCTCGTCGAGCTCGGCAGAGTTGAGGGTAATGGCCTTCTCGCAGAGCACGTGCTTGCCGGCGGCCAGCGCGGCACGCAGATAGGTGATATGCGTGTTGTGCGGCGTGGTGATATAGACGGCGTCGATATCCGGATCGGCATAGAGGTCCTCAACCGTTTCATAGACCTTCTCGATGCCATACTGCTCAGCAAAAGCCTGGGCCTTGGACAGCGTGCGGTTGGCGACGCCCGCAAGCTTGCGGCCGGCCAGCGCGAGGGACTGGGCCATTTGGTTGGCGATAACGCCACAACCGATCACAGCCCAGCGAAGCTCGGGAGCCGTAAAGATATCATCGGGGAATGGCTTACCCTGGACCGAAGCGAACGCTGCCTTTGCGGCTGCCGCAGAGTCGAGTGGAGCCTGCTTGGAATCTGCCATATGTGCCTCCTGAGTCATCGGAAGTTCTTCATTTCCAACAGCCTTATATTCGCACAAATGCGCGCGCATTTGCTTGTATTTGCGTGTTTATTTGTTAATCGGTCTTTATTTAGCCATATTTTACACATTTTTACGCGGTAATACGCATTAACACGCAATGCTATGCGCGATAATGCGCATGCGAGGATCCTTGTAAAGGATAAAGAAGCGGAACACCAAAGCCCAAAAAGGCAGAGCAGGCTGTCTTACTCTTCCCCTCTAGGGGCATCAGGCATCAATGGACCGTCCCAAACTGCCGGGACTACTCATTTAAGTCTGTCCCCAATGAGTGGGGATAGAAAAAGGCCCGGGTGCTGTGGGGCATCCGGGCCTTTGCTAGCAACTTGATGTTGCGGGCAGCTTAGAACTTGTGGCCGCACTTCTTGCAGACGCGCAGCTTGTTCTTGCCGTCCTTCTCGTGACCGACGCGGGTAACCTTACCGCACTCGGGGCAGACGAGATTGACGTTGGAGGCATCGATGGGAGCCTCCTGCGAAACGATGCCGCCCTGCTGGTTGGCAGCGTTGGGCTTGACGGCCTTCTTGACGACCGAAACGCCCTCGACAACGACCTTGTTCTCGGCAGGGAGAGCACGCAGGATAACGCCCTGCTTGCCGCGATCCTTACCAGAGAGAACCTGGACCTTATCGCCCTTCTTGATATACATATATCTCCCCTAACTACAGGGTCTCGGGAGCGAGCGAGACGATCTTCATGTACTTCTTGTCACGAAGCTCGCGAGCGACGGGCCCGAAGATACGGGTGCCGACGGGCGAACCATCGTTGTTGATGACAACGCAGGCGTTCTCATCAAAGCGAATGTAGGAGCCATCCTTGCGGCGGATCTCCTTAACGGTGCGAACGACGACGCAACGGACAACGTCCTTTTTCTTGACGTTGGCGCCAGGGGTAGCCTCCTGGACAGCACCGATGAACACATCGCCGATGCCTGCATAACGACGCTTGGAACCGCCAAGCACCTTGATGCAGCGAATCTTGCGAGCGCCGGAGTTGTCGGCGACGTTCAGCATGGTTTGCATCTGAATCATGGTAGATGTTCCTCCGAACTAAGAACCGAAGAGAGGTGCGCAGCCTTTATACGGCCCGTGGTATGCAAGCCAGGCATACGCACATCTTCGGAAACGTACAAGTCGTAAGAGCGACTGCTTATTTAGCGCGCTCGACGACCTCGATGAGGCGCCAACGCTTCATCTTGGACATAGGACGGGTCTCCATAACGCGGACGGTATCGCCCACGCCAGCCGTGCACTCCTCGTCGTGAGCGTGCAGCTTCTTGGAGCTGGTCATCATCTTGCCGTACTTGGGGTGACGCTTGCGCTCGGTGATGGTGACGACAATGGTCTTGGCACCGGAGACGGAGGTAACGACACCCGTACGGACCTTACGCGAGTTACGCGAATCAGTCATGTTCTCTCCTTAGGTCCTACTCGGCGACAGCGGACTTCTCCGCTGCGATCTCGCGGGCGCGCTGCTCCGTGAGGACGCGAGCGATGTCCTTCTTCACGGTGTTGACGCGAGCGGTGTTGTCCAGCTGGCTGGTGGCCATCTGGAAACGAAGGTTAAAGAGCTCGGCGCGCATTTCCTTCAGCTTCTCAACGAGCTGAGCGTCCGAGAGCTCACGAATCTCTGCGGGCTTCATTAGTTCTCCTCCTTGGCGGCGGCGGCGTCCTCAGCAGCCCACTTGGCCTCGAGAGCGGCCTCCTCAGCCATCTCCTTCTCGATGCGCTTCTCAGCGTTCTTGGCAGCAACAATCTTGGTCTTGATGGGAAGCTTGTGCTGTGCAAGACGCAGAGCCTCGCGAGCGACCTCCTCGGGCACGCCCTTGACCTCGAACATGATGCGGCCGGGCTTGACGACGGCCACCCACTCCTCGGGGTTACCCTTACCAGAACCCATGCGAGTCTCGGCAGGCTTCTTGGTGATGGGCTTATCGGGGAAGATCGTGATGTAGACACGACCGCCACGCTTCATGTAGCGGGTCATGGCAATACGAGCGGCCTCGATCTGACGGTTGGTGATCCAATGGGCCTCGAGAGCCTGGATACCAAACTCGCCGAAATGCAGCTCGGTATTACCCTTGGCCTGGCCCTTCATGGAGCCACGCTGCACCTTGCGGTGAAGAATACGCTTAGGGGCAAGCACTACTGACCCCTCCTCTCGGAGTTACGACGACGAGGACGGGAAGAGCCCTCGAGTGCAGGGTTGGGAACAGGCTGGCCCGGGAGCTTCTCGCCCAGGTAGATCCAGACCTTCACGCCGCAAGCGCCCATGGTGGTGCTGGCGACAGCCGTGCCGTAGTCGATCTTGGCACGGAGGGTGTGCAGAGGCACGCGACCCTCGCGGTACCACTCACGACGGCCCATCTCGGCACCGCCGAGACGACCGGAGCACTGGATACGGATGCCCTTAGCGCCGGCCTTGCGGGCGGACTGGACAGCCTTGCGCATAGCGCGACGGAAGGCAACGCGGCCCTCGAGCTGCTCGGCGATAGACTGAGCAACGAGGTTGGCGTCGAGCTCGGGGCGCTTGATCTCGACAACGTCGACGGAGAGCTGGCCCTTGGAGACGCCAGCGACCTTCTCGAGCTCGGTGCGGAGGGTATCGATCTCGGCACCCTTCTTACCGATGACAACGCCGGGGCGAGCGGTGAGGATGATGACCTTCACCTTGTCGCCAGCGCGCTCGATCTCGACGCGGGAGACAGCTGCGCGGGAAAGACGCTTCTCGAGGTACTTGCGGATCTCGAGATCGTTACCGAGGGTCTTAGCGTAATCCTTCTCTGCGAACCAGCGGGAGCGCCAGTTCTCGGTGATGCCAAGACGGAAGCCGGTGGGGTAGACTTTCTGACCCATACAGCTTTACGCCTCCTTTCGAGGAGCAACGACGACGGTGATGTGGGAAGTACGCTTCAGAATGCGAGAAGCGGAACCCTTGGCGCGGGGACGGATGCGCTTAAGCGTCGGACCCTCGTCAACATAGGCAGCGGCGACAACCAGGTTGTCAGCACGCAGACCGTTGTTGTTCTCGGCGTTCGCAACGGCGGAACGGAGAACCTTCTCGACATCCACGGCGACGGCGCGGTCGCAGAAGTGGAGGATGTCGAAGGCCTGAGCGACAGGCTTGCGGCGGATCAGATCGACCACCAGGCGGGCCTTGCTGGGGGAAACACGCACGTACTTAGCGACGGCGCGAACCTCGGTGGCCTCAGTTTCAATAGACTTAGTTGCCATTTACGGTTAACCCCCTATTTGGCCTTGTGGCCACGGAACGTACGAGTCGGCGCGAACTCGCCGAGCTTGTGACCAACCATGGACTCGGTAACATACACGGGCACATGCTTGCGGCCGTCGTGGACGGCGATGGTGTGACCAACCATCTCGGGGAAGATGGTGGACGCGCGAGACCAGGTCTTCACGACGTCCTTCTTGCCAGCCTCGTTCATCGCGGTGATACGCGAGAGAAGGCGAGTCTCCACGAACGGGCCCTTTTTGAGACTTCTGCTCATAAGTGCTTTCTCCTAAAACTCGGTATCCGAAATTACTTCTTACGGCGACGAATGATGTGCTGGTTCGAGACCTTCTTCTTCTTGCGCGTACGAAGGCCCTTCGTCGGCTTACCCCAGGGGGTAACAGAGGGACGACCAGAGGTGTGGTTCTTGCCCTCGCCACCGCCGTGCGGGTGGTCGACAGGGTTCATGACGGTACCGCGGACGGTCGGGCGCACGTTCATGTGACGCTTACGGCCGGCCTTGCCGATGACGATGTTGGAGTGATCGGCGTTGCCGACCTCACCGACGGTGGCGCGGCAGGTAACGAGGATGCGGCGCATCTCGGAGGAAGGCATACGGACGATGGCGTACTTGCCCTCCTTACCCATCAGCTGGCAGGAGTTACCGGCGGAACGGGCGATAGCGGCGCCCTTGCCCGGCTGGAACTCGACGGCGTGGATGAGCGTACCGACGGGGATGTCGGCGAGGGGCAGAGCGTTGCCCGGCTTGATGTCGGCGTCAGAACCGGACATGATGGTCTGACCGACCTCGAGGCCCTTGGGGGCCAGAATGTAGCGCTTCTCACCGTCAGCGTAGTGCAGCAGAGCGATGCGAGCGGAACGGTTCGGATCGTACTCAATCGTGGCAACCTTGGCGGGCACGCCGTCCTTGTTGCGCTTGAAGTCGATCACGCGGTAACGACGCTTCACGCCGCCGCCCTGGTGGCGGGTGGTGATGCGGCCGTTGTTGTTACGACCGGCCTTCTTGGGCAGGGGCTCGAGAAGAGACTTCTCGGGCTTGGTGCAGGTGATCTCGGAGAAGTCGGAGATCGTCTGCCAACGCCTACCAGCGGAGGTCGGCTTAAGGTGCTTTACAGCCATTACAATCCCTTTCAATAGGAATCCGTTAGCCATCGCAGACAGGGATTCGAGGTTCTGCCTCGGGTGCGATGACACCGGACGTATACACGGTTCCGGGCGTGTCCATTTTATACGCCCAAAACCTTGAGCTCTCGCCTCCCCTATTTGGGAGGCATGAGCTCACTCAACAGCAGCGAGTCTTAGGCCTGGTTGCCAAAGACCTCGATGGTGTCGCCCTCGGCCAGCGTGACGATGGCCTTCTTCCAAGAACGGGTCTTGCCGGCGACATAGCGCACGCGCTTGGTCTTGGGCTTGACCGTCAGGGTGTTCACGCGAACGACCTTGACGCCGAAGATCTCCTCGACAGCGTCCTTGATCTGATACTTGTTAGCATCCTTGGCGACCTCGAACGTGTACTTGTTCTGCTCCATGCCGGAGAAGGAACGCTCGGACACGATCGGACGGATGATGATCTCGTGGGCGGTCATTTATGCAAGCACCTCCCCGAAGTGAGCGGCGATGTCGGCGGGCATCAGCACGGCGTTGTTGTTGACGAGATCGTAGGTGTTGGCCTCGTCGGCAGTGATGATGAACGTCTTGGGAATGTTGCGGAACGACAGGTAGGCGTTGACGTCCTCATCGCGAACGATGATGGTCAGACGCTTGCCCTCAAGGCCGAGAGCCTTGAGCATGGCGACGGCAGCCTTGGTGGAAGGCTTCTCGAAGCCGTAGTCGTCGACGAGCACGAGCTCGCCATCGGCCAGCTTGGCGGACAGCGCGGAGCGCATAGCCAGCTTGACCTCCTTGTTGTTCATACGCTTAGCGTAGGAACGGGGCTTGGGGGCGAAGACAACGCCACCGTGACGCCACTGGGCAGCACGGATGGAACCCTGGCGGGCACGGCCGGTGCCCTTCTGACGCCAAGGCTTCTTGCCGCCACCGGAAACCTCAGAGCGGCCCTTAGCGGACTGGGTGCCCTGACGCCAAGAGGCCATCTGGCACTTGACGATGTGGTGCATAACGTGGATGTTCGGCTCGATGCCGTACACCTCAGCGGCGAGCTCGGCCTCGGCGACCTTCTTGCCCTCGCTGTTCTTTACTTCAAACTTTGCCATTTAAGTGTTCTCCTTGGTATGACGCTGGGCTAAATGGGCTGGGCCCTTAGGCCATACGGATGGCGACGAGACCATTCTTGGCACCCGGGACAGCGCCCTTGACCAAGATGAGGTTCTGCTCGGCATCGATGCGGACAACGGAAAGGTTCTTGACGGTAACGCGCTCGTTACCCATGTGACCGGCCATCTTGACGCCCTTGAGGACGCGCGCAGGATAGGCGCACTGACCGATAGAACCGGGGTGACGCTGGAAGTGAGAACCATGCGTCATAGGACCGCGGCGCTGACCCCAGCGCTTGATGCGACCCTGGAAGCCCTTACCCTTGGAGGTACCGATGACGTCGACCTTCTCGACATCAGCGAAATCAGCGACGGTGACGACCTCGCCGACCTTGTGCTCCTCGCCGTTCTCGACGCGGACCTCACGAAGGAAACGGACAGGCTCGACGCCAGCCTTGGCGAAGTGGCCAGCCATGGGCTTGTTCACGTTCTTGGCCTTGATGTCGCCGAAACCGATCTGGACGGCGTCATAGCCGTCGGTTGCCTGAGTTTTAACCTGCGAGACAGCGCAGGGGCCAGCCTGGATGACCGTGACGGGAACGACGTTGTCGTCCTCGTCCCAAACCTGGGTCATGCCAATCTTGCGGCCGAGAATCATGCTGATCAAGATATGATCCCAACTCTCGCGTGGTCTTGGGACAATGCGTACACCACCGAGCGTACGCCCCTAGAGGACCACTACTTACACGACGTGCTCCCCAGCCTTGTATTGCGTCCGGACTACCTGACAACCCTATTAAGCAGGCATTTTGTCCAGCCAGAATACTCCCCTGGTTACACACAGTTGTTTAGTATACACGGCTGCGGGCGTATCCATCGAGATTCATATTTCACTCACATTGTTTACGCAGGTAAAGTGCGTGGCACGTCTCCCGAGCTTTGGCGGAGGGGCGGGGCCGAGAGTAGTTAAGGTTGCTGCTCTACAGTCCTGCTCACGACGGAGAGCACATTAAGTGATCTCCTGTTCGTGCGGAACTCGCGACAACCTTAACTACTCTCGGCCCCGCCCCTCCGCCAAAGCTCGGGAGACGACACGTTGATGTCTGCTAAACCTTGCTCGCTCAGGCTAATGACTTTGTTGGGGGTCCACTATTTGCTGGAGGGTGAACTTGCATTGCATTGGCTCGCCTTCTGCTTGTGGCTTTGCCTCATCGAAATCGAAGATCATGATGGCGCAGTTGGGGAGTTTTCTTGGGAGCTCAAAGTCCTCTGGGGCTGCAGCCTTGATAAATTGGCGGCTGGCGCTGCCGTGGCTTACTGCTAGAAGGGTTTCGATACCATCGGCGCCCATGATATTGGTGAGAGTGTCTACCATGCGCTCTTGCAACGCTTTGCTTCCCTCTCCTCCAAAGGGGACCAGATCTTCGCCTGGATCCCAGACGTCGGTGGGCAGCGCGTCGTGCGGACCTTCCTCGAAGGTTCCATAGCAGCGCTCGATGATGCCTTCGCAGGGCTCGACTGCCGCGTCCGGGCCAAGGAGTTCGCATGCAACGAGACTAGCGGTGTCCATGGCTCGACCTAAGGGTGATGAGGCCACTTTGTCGGGAACGACGTTGTGGGCTTTGAGCCATGCGGCTGCCATCCCGGCTTGCTGACGGCCCAAATCGGTGAGCGGTGAATCACAGCGACCCTGGACCAGCTTTTTGACGTTGAATTCCGTCTGGCCATGACGGAGTAGATATAGACGCTTCATGCTCTCCCCTTCTGCTTCAGTTACCTTGCCGGCACAGCCCTACTCGTGGGTATGGCCTACGTAGTCTTCGTCGATCGTGATCTTGGCAATCGACTTGGGGTATTCCGATTCGACCCTCTGGGCCAACGCGTGTTTGAGCTCATCGGCATCCATGCCCAAATCCGAGGGGCGCACGCAATCGAAAATCACATTGGTGTGCGTAGGACCCGGCACACAGCGCAGGTCATGAATCGAGAGGCGGCTATCGATCTGGTGGGCCATGGCGTTAATGCGCAAACGCATGCTTGCCACCTTGGGATCGTCGGTCACGATGGGATCGTAATGGAGCGTGACAATCATGCCGTCTTCGTTCCTAAACGCCTGCTCAATATTGTCGAGCGTGTCGTGACTTTCTAGCGGGCTGGCCTCGGCTGCCATCTCGGCGTGTGCGCTTGCGAACTTCCTG
Source organism: uncultured Collinsella sp. (assembly GCA_937969105.1). Lineage (GTDB taxonomy): Bacteria > Actinomycetota > Coriobacteriia > Coriobacteriales > Coriobacteriaceae > Collinsella. The sequence goes on from CALBUZ010000078.1 coordinate 9,593, forward strand.
CCCGGGCCGTAGTCGTGAACCATCAGATCGTGAACGCCCAAAACGCCGGGATAGCTCATGATCTTGTCTCGAATGTGCTTGACCAGCTTAGGATCGGGCGACTGGCCCAAAAGCGGGCTCACCGTATCTTGAATAAGTTCAAGGCCGCTCCAGCCAATATAGGCGCCAACGGCAAGGCCAACCCATGCGTCAAGATTGATGTGCGTCACCTGCGAAACAATCGCACATGCCAGCACGGCGCCTGTGGCAAGGACATCGTTCTTGGAATCCTGCGCGGTCGCATGCAGCGTCTCGGACTCGATACGATCGCCGAGCTTTTGGTTGAGGGCCGCCATCCAGAGCTTTACGACCATCGAAAGCGCCAGGACTGCCACCAGGGCAAGCGAGAACTCGACAGGTTCGGGGTGGATGATGCGCTCAACCGAGGACTTCACCAGCTCAACGCCGATCAGCAGCACGAGCGCCGCCACGACCAGACCCGAGAGATACTCGTAGCGGCCATGTCCGTAAGGATGCTCGGGGTCCGCCGGCTTGCTCGCAAGTTTAAAGCCCAGCACGCTCACAATGTTTGAGCTGGCATCGGACAGGTTGTTCATGGCATCCGCCACGATCGAAACCGATCCCGACAGCACGCCAATTGCGCCCTTCGCAGCGCATAGTGCCACATTGGCGAGAATACACACCACGCCCGTCAACGTGCCCACGCGCGCACGGTCGCCCTGCGCACGCTTAACAATCCACTCGACCATCTACATCCGCCCCCACGGTGCTATCTATATATCTATTGCTCAAACGGATTGTAGTGTAGCCACTTTGCCCCACAGATACAAAAAGGCCGCAACCCACACGGGCCACGGCCTTAGAATGTGGCAAAGGAATCGTCCTTGCGTCGCACAGGTTTACGCGCTTGCTTCGGCCACGCTCTTCGAGGTTTCGGGTGAATCGGCCCCGTCTTCTGCCGCCTGTCCCTGCGCCGGCACCACGCCAAAGCAGTAGCTCAGCGCCGCAGACACCGCAAATGCCACACCGCCGGCAACGCAGCACCACAGCAGGTTCGAGATGCCGCCCGTGGCAAAGCCAATGACCATAAGGACATTCGTCATGCCGATGGTATAGGCCGTAACGTGGCCCACGGCCGCAACAAGGCCTCCGACGGCGCCGCCAATGGCCATGCACGTCAGGCACCTGCCATATTTAAAGCCGCAACCGTACAGTGCCGGCTCGCTTACGCCGCCAAGAATACCCGAGATTGAATAGCCCAGCATGAGTGCCTTCTCGTCCTTATCCGCAACGCGGAGCGACGCGCCAAAGGGCATGCCCCAAACGGCGAACGTCGCCATCGTCGCGGCGATCAGGATGCACGAATCCGTTCCCACACTCATAAACTGAGCATAGGCAAGCGATAGGACAACGTTGCTGACGCCTGCAATCTTAAGAAACTCCCAACCCGCGGCAAGCCCCATGAGCGTGAGCAGCGACACGATGCCACCGGAATTGCCAAGCATAAACATAAGCTGGCCCAACAGCATGCCCAGATAGCTGCCCGCCGGCGCCGTGATACACAGCGAAACCGGAACCATGACAAGCATGGTTGTAAACGGAACAAACGAAAACGCCACAGCCTTAGGGATAACGCGCTTAAAGAAACACTCCACTCGCCATAGCACGGGCACCGAGATGAGAACCGGAATAACAGTCGTCGTGTAATCGTTGACCGGCGCGGGAAGCAGACCATACACGGAAGTCATCGATGCCCCCGTCGTTGATGCGGCATCGACGAGCTTAAGCAGATCGGGCGCAATCAATACGCCGCCCAGCATCATGCCTAGCTGCTCCGAGCAACCGAGCTGGCGGGCGGCCGCCCAACCAAGATAAATGGGCAAAAAGTAGTAGCCGGCGTTATAGAGCCAACTGTAGAACAGGCGATAGATTTCGGAATCGGCAGACCACAGGCCCAGCATGCCTTCGCCCATAATGACGGCGACGGTGCGGAACAACGCCGCGCAGACAATAAACGGCAGCGCCGACATCATGCTTTTGGACAGATAGTCCACCACGGCCATGGCGTTTGATGAAACCGTCGTTGAAAACGAGGTGTTAGAAACTTGTGACATGGAACGCCTTTCCCAATGTGACATGCGGACTGTCCCTTTGTCACATCGTGCGATACTGACCGATTGCGCGGTACTTTTGGTAGCGGAGGTTTGTGAGAGTCGCGTCGTCGAGACGCCCAAGCGTATCGAAGGCATCAAATGCCGAGGACATGACGGCACCGGCGATCTCCTCATGCGACAGGCCCCTATCGTCAACAATGCCGTCGATGATGCCGAGCGCCAGCAAATCGGGGGCCGTGAGCTTAAGCGCCTCGGCGGCCTCATTCGCGCGCTCGGTATCCTTCCACAAGATCGACGCACAGGCCTCGGGGCTCACGACCGAATAGGCCGAGCTCGAGAGCATCAGGATGCGGTCGGCCACGGACAGCGCCAGCGCGCCACCAGAGCCGCCCTCGCCTGTCACCACCGAGACAATCGGCGTCTTAAGGCCGCTCATCTCCATGAGGTTCTGGGCAATCGCCTCACCCTGGCCGCGTTCCTCGGCACCGATGCCGCAAAACGCGCCCGAAGTATCGACCAGGCACAGAACCGGTCGACCAAACTTTTCGGCCTGGCGCATAAGGCGACGCGCTTTGCGGTAGCCCTCGGGATGTGCCATACCAAAGTTGCGACGCATGCGCTCTTTGGTCGTGGTGCCGCGCTCGACGGCGATAACCGTCACGGGTCGCCCGTCTTTCCAGCCAATGCCAGCCACCACAGCAGCGTCGTCGCCAAAGTAGCGGTCGCCGTGCAGCTCCACAAATCCATCCAGGCCCAGCGAGATCATCTCGCCTGCCGTGGCGCGATCTGCCGAGCGAGTCTGCTTGACAATCTCGAGCGCCGTTTTTGGTGCGGCCGCGCGCTTGAACAAGTGTCCCAGCTTTTTGCCGCGGCGACCCGTATGCACGATCTCATGCGGTGCCCCCAGGCCGGGCGCGTGCCCTTCGTGCAGCGCCAGCAGCTCGCCTACCGTGAGCGCAATCTCGCCACGCGGAACAACGGCATCGCAAAAGCCGTGCTCCAGCAAAAACTCGGAGCGCTGGAATCCCTTGGGCAGGCGCTTGTGCATGTTCTGCTCGATCACGCGCGGGCCGGCAAATGCTGTCAGGGCATCGGGCTCGGCCAGGATAATGTCGCCCTCCATGGCAAAACTCGCGGTTACGCCTCCGGTCGTGGGGTCGGTGAGCACCGTGATATACAGGCCGCCCGCCTCGCTGTGGCGCCTAACCGCCGCAGAAATCTTGGCCATCTGCATAAGCGATGTCACACCCTCTTGCATGCGCGCACCGCCCGAAACGGTAAAGCCGACAACTGGCAATCCCAGCTCGGTCGCTCGCTCAAATGTGCGACAGATCTTCTCGCCCACCACGGAACCCATCGAGCCCATCATAAAGTTGGCGTCCATAAAGAAGAGCGCCGTATCGTAACCGCAGATTTTGCCTCTGCCGCACACAACGGCATCGCGCTCGCCCGAACGCTCGCTCACGCTCTTGAGCTTGTCGGCATAGCCGGGAAACAAGAGGAAATCCTCCGACGCCAGATTGGCATCCCATTCCTCAAACGTGCCCTCGTCGACCGTCATGCGCATACGGTCGCGCCCGCTCACGCGAAAGTGCTTGCCGCAACGAGGGCAGACGTCGAGGTTGTCGTGCAGGCGCGCCTCATCGATCACGCGGCGGCACTCCGGGCACTTGATAAACACGTGACGCGCGGGAAACTCGGCGCACGACTCGGTTATCGGCCCCTCAAGGACATTGACCGTCTTCGCTTTTCTATTCATCAGCATAGAGATGCCCCATCAGATCGGTGTGATACATGCCCGACAAGAACTCGTCGTTTGCCAGCACGTCGAGCTGAAGCTCGCTGTTTTCGCTCACGCCCTCAATCACGAGCTCGCCCAGGGCCGAGCGCATCTTGCGAATGGCGCCGTCACGCGTGGGCGCACACACGATGAGCTTGCCGAGCATGGAGTCGTAGTACGGCGGAACGTTCGCACCGGTAAACATGGCGGAATCCCAGCGCACGCGCGGACCGCCCGGCACACGCAACGCGGTGACCGTTCCGCATGACGGCAGAAAGTCCGGCGTTTCGGCATTGATGCGGCACTCCATGGCGTGGTTGCGGACCGGCATGTCCTCCTGCTCAAAGGGCAGAGGCTGGCCGGCCGCCACGCGCAGCTGCCACTTGACCAAGTCGGTATCGGTCACAAACTCCGTAACCGGATGCTCCACCTGCAAGCGCGTGTTCATTTCCATAAAGTAGAAATTGCCGTCGTCCGAATACAGGAACTCGATGGTACCGGCTCCTTCGTAGCCGACGGCACGCGCCAGGTCACGCGCTGCCTTGTGCATGCGAGCACGAATGCCGTCGTGTCCGTCGAGGCACGGCGCGGGGCTCTCCTCGATCAGCTTTTGGTTGCGGCGCTGCACCGAGCACTCGCGCTCGCCGAGCGAAAACACATGACCCTGCTTATCGGCCATAATCTGCACCTCGACGTGGTGCGCCGGCGCGACGAACTTCTCCATGTAGCACCCGCCGTCGCCAAAAACGGCCTCTCCCTCGGCACGCGCTTCAATAAAGGCCTTTGCCGCATCTTCCACGCGCTCGACCTTGCGAATGCCGCGACCGCCACCGCCTGCACGCGCCTTAATTAGCACGGGGCAGCCAATGCGCTCGGCCTCGGCCGTCGCCTCCTCGGGACTTTTGAGCAAATCGCAACCCGGTACGATGGGCACGCCCGCGGCGGCAGCCGTTCGACGTGCGGCATCTTTGTCGCCCATGCTGTCGATGACCTCGGCCGAGGGACCGACAAACGCCAGGCCATACTTGTCGCAGTCGCGCACGAAGCTCGCCTTCTCGGAGAAAAAGCCGTAGCCGGGATGAATGGCCTTGGCGCCCGACTTTACCGCACAGGTGAGCACGGCATCATCGTTGAGGTAGCTCTCGGCAAGACGCGGGCCGCCGATGCAGTACGCCTCGTCGGCAAGCTGCACGTGCAGTGCTTCCGCATCGGCCGTGGAATAAACGGCGACGGTCTTGATGCCCATATCGCGGCACGCGCGGATAACACGGACCGCGACTTCGCCTCGGTTGGCGATGAGCACTTTGTCGAACATGAAGCCTTCCTTAACTTTCGTGCATGAGTGCAAAAGACATATCGGCGCGGCAGCAAACCTCACCGTTGACGCTCGCAATACCCGTCGCAAAGCGGAACGGCCCGCGCGCACGCGTGATGGAGCACACCAGATCCACCGTGTCGCCCGGGCGCACCGGACGCTTAAAGCGCACCTTGTCCAGACTCGTGTAGAACGGCGTCGCGCCGCGCGCCTCCTCATCGCCCATCAGCAGCACGCAGCAGTTCTGGGCGAGCATCTCGCACTGAATCACGCCGGGGACGACCGGGTTTCCCGGAAAATGCCCCTGCAAAAAGTACTCGTCGCCCGTAATCGTGATCTTGCCGTGGGCCTCATCGCCCACCAGCTCGGCCTCGTCGAGCAAAAGCATCGGCTCGCGATGCGGTAACAGTTCTTTAAGCTCTTCTTTGTTCATGGATATCACCTATCCGATCCTCATGAGGCAGTTGCCAAACTCCACGAGGTCGCCATCGGCCACGCAGATCTCGAGAACCTCGCCATCCGCCTCTGCCGTCACCTCGTTGAGAACCTTCATGGCCTCGATGATGCAGAGGGTCTCGCCGGCCTTGACCTTGGAGCCCACGTGCACAAACGGCTCGTCGCCCGGCGCCGGGGCAGCATAGAAAACGCCGACCATGGGAGCGGTCACCTCGGTGCCCTTAGGCTTCGGTGCGGCGGCAGGCGCCTGCGCGGCGGGCTCCGGTGCGGCGGCAGGCACGGCGACAGGAGCCACCGCCGGAGCAGTCACGGCACCCGGCATAGGCATGGGCACGGCAACCGGCTGCGCTGCACTCGCGCGCTCGAGCTCGACCGCAGTGCCATCGGGCTCCTCAACGCGTACGCGCGTGAGGCCGCGGTCCTCCATCACATCGGCTATCTCGGCAAGTCTTTTGGAATCCATGCTCTAGCTCCTCGTATATCTACGCAGCGCGATGGCGGCGTTGTGCCCGCCAAAGCCCAGGTTGGTCGAAAGCGCCCAGGTAAGATCGGCGCGGACCGCGCGATTGGGCGTGTAGTCAAGATCGCAGGCGGGATCGGGCGTGTGGTAGTTAATGGTCGGCGGCACCACGCCCTGCTCGAGCGCCATGGCGCAGGCCATAACCTCGATGGCACCCGTGGCACCGATCATGTGACCGGTCATCGACTTGGTCGACGAGACATGTGCGGCGCGCGCCGCGTCCTCGCCGAGCGCACGCTTAATGCCCGCCGTCTCGGACGAATCGTTGAGCTTGGTCGAGGTGCCGTGAGCGTTGATGTAGAGACCCTCGGAAGGCTTGACGTCGCCCTCGGCCACCGCCAGCGATATCGCACGGGCGATACCTGCCGCGTCCGGGTCGGGACTCGTGATGTGGTAGGCGTCATCGGTGTTGCCGTAGCCCACGACCTCGGCATAAATGTGCGCACCGCGCGCCTGTGCATGCTCCATGCTCTCGAGTACGAGCACGCAGGCACCCTCGCCCATCACAAAGCCGTCGCGGTCTGCATCGAACGGGCGACAAGCCGTCGCGGGATCGGGGTTGGTGGTCAATGCGCGACAGGACGTAAAGCCTGCAACGGCATCGGGGATAATGGCCGCCTCGGCACCACCCGCAAGGATCGCGTCGGCATAGCCATGCTTGATGGCGCGGAACGCCTCGCCCACCGCATGGGCCGAGGTTGCGCACGCGGTCACCACGGGCAGGGTCGGGCCCTTTGCCTTGTGGCGGATTGCGATATTGCCCGATGCCATGTTGGGGATCATCATCGCGATCATATAGGGCGATGCGCGACGAGGCCCGCGATCGGCGATCGTGTGGACGTTGTCGACAAGCGTCTGCATGCCGCCCACGCCTGAACCCACGTAGACGCCCAGGCGCTCGCGATCGATGGCGCCTTCGACATCAAAGCCCGCATCGTGCATGGCCTCGTCCGAAGCCGCCATCGCAAACTGAACGCAGGGGTCGAGATGCTTGGCGTCACGCTTGCCAAAGTACTCGTTGCCGTCAAAGCCCTTGACCTCGGCCGCCACCTTGACGGCAAACGCATCGGTATCGAAGTGCGTGATCGGGCCGATGCCGCACGTGCCGGCGCACATGGCCGCCCAGGTGGCAAGCGCGGTGTTGCCGAGCGGCGACACGGCACCGATACCGGTGATTGCAACTCTCTGTTCCATCATGGTCTCCTCATTCAAGCCGTTGTTCGGCCCTGGTTTCTACATCGCCATTCCGCCGTCGACGCGCACGACCTCACCCGTAATGTAGGCAGCCGCATCACTCGCCAAAAAGCGCACCACGCCGGCCACTTCCTCGGGGCGCGCCATGCGCCTCAGGGGAATCTGCTCCTCGCACGCCACACGCACCTTATCCGATAGCTTTGCCGTCATATCGGTCTCGACAAACCCGGGGGCGACCGCGTTCACTCGTACGCCGCGGGGCGCAAGCTCGCGCGCCACCGCCTTGGTCAGGCCGATCACGCCCGCCTTGGAGGCAGCGTAGTTGGCTTGCCCGGCATTGCCCATCAGGCCCACAACCGAGCTCATGTTGACGACGCAGCCGCCGCGCTGGCGCATAAAGGTCTTGGTGAGCGCGCGCGTCATGTTAAACGTTCCTTTAAGATTGACATCGAGCACGCGATCGAAGGCGTCATCGCCCATACGCATGAGCAGGCCATCGCGGGTGATGCCAGCGTTGTTGACGAGCGCCCAAATGGAGCCAAAGTCGTTGAGGACCGCTTCCACGCACGCGTTGACGGCAGCGGGGTCGGCCACGTCGCATTGATATGCGCGTGCCGCGGCGCCAGCCGCCTCGCAGGCTTCGCACGTCTCGCGCGCCGCATCGACGCTGCCGGCATAGACGACAGCGATATCAAAGCCGTCCTCCGCCAGACCGACAGCGCAGGCGCGGCCGATACCACGCGATCCGCCCGTGACCAGTGCCACGCGACGTGAGTCGTTGCGCTCGAGCGCGCCGTTGTTCAAGTTGCCCATGTCATTCCTTTCGGGTTACAGCCCTGTGGACTATGCGAGCTCGTCGACAATAGCTGCGACCTGCTCGGCCGTTTCGCACGAATACACGCGAACGTCGCTCAGCGTACGCTTGACCAGACCCGACAGCGTTTTGCCAGGTCCGACCTCAATAAACGTATCGATGCCCTGATCCTGCAGAGCATGCAGCGTGTCGACCCAGCGAACGGCATGGCTCACCTGGTTGGCCAAGACATCCGATGCCGCTCGCGGGTCCGCCGGATAGGGCGCCGCTGTCATGTTTGCCATGACCGGAATCAGCAGCGGAAACGGCGCGTGGCCGGCTTGGATATATGTCGCCAGCCCCTCAGTCGCCTCGGCCATATAGGGGCTATGAAATGCACCCGACACCGCGACTTTCATAGCGCGGCCGCCAGCCTCTTTTACGAGGACGTCGAGCTCCTGCAGCGCCTCGGGCGCTCCGGCAACAACCGTCTGCTGCGGGCTGTTGTAGTTGACCGGCCAGCAATCCTCGCCGGCCCGTGCAGCCAAGTTCTCGACTTGCGCCGCATCGAGCTTGATGACGGCGCGCATGCCGCCCGGATGGCGTTCGGCAGCCGCGGCCATCAGCGCCGCGCGCTCGCACACGAGCTCAAAGCCCGCTCGCGTATCGAACGCTCCCGCAAAGGTGAGCGCGGCGACCTCGCCCAGCGAGAATCCTGCACAGGCGGCAGGCACCACGCCGCGCTCGCGCAGGGCGGCAGCCGCTGCCAGGTCGTGAACGAACACGCACGGCTGCGTATTCTCGGTCTGTGACAGCTCCTCCTTGGAGGCACTCCGGCACTGCTCGCTGGTCCCCGGGCGCACCTCGTCGGCAATGGCGAACACCTCGGCAGCCGCCGGCGATGCTTCGATAAGGTCGACGCCCATCGCGGGATGCTGGGCACCCTGGCCTGCAAACAGAAACGCTACGCTACCCATGCGGACGCACCCTTCAGGACATGCTCGGCGCCATCGACCAGGTCGTCAATGATTTCGCGTGCGCTCTGGCGCTCGTTGACCATGCCGGCAATCTGTCCACACAAAAACGAACCCTCTTCGTAGTTGCCGTCCTTGGCGGCCTTACGCAGCGCACCGGTTCCCATAGCACCGAGCTCCTCGGCACTCGCGCCGGAACCCTCGCTCTTGGCATAGGCGTTGGTGAAGGGGCTCTTGAGGGCGCGCACTGGATGTCCCGTCGAGCGACCGGTCGCACGCGTCGAAGTGTCGTTGGCCTTCAGGACCATCTCTTTGTACTGCTCCGAGACGGTGCACTCGTCTGCGACCAGAAAGCGCGTACCCACCTGGACGCCGGCGGCACCGAGCATAAAGGCCGCTGCCACGCCGCGACCATCGGCGATACCGCCAGCTGCCACAACGGGGATATCGACCGCGTCGACGACCTGCGGAACGAGCGCCATCGTCGATGTCTCGCCAATATGTCCACCCGATTCGGTGCCTTCGGCAACCACGGCGGTGGCTCCACGACGTGCCACGAGGCGCGCCAGCGCCACCGAGGCAACGACCGGGATGACCTTGATGCCCGCCTCGTTCCACGCCTTCATGTACTTGGCGGGATTGCCGGCACCCGTCACGACGACCGACACCCGCTCGTCAATCACGACCTGGGCGACCTCGTCGGCGAACGGGCTCATGAGCATGACGTTGACGCCAAAGGGCCTATCCGTCCTGGCGCGCAGCTCGTGAATCTGGTCGCGCAGCCAGTTGGCGTCGGCGTTCATGGCCGCAATGATGCCTAAGCCACCCGCCTCGGACACTGCGGACGCCAGCGAGGCATCGGCAATCCAGGCCATACCGCCCTGGAACACGGGCTTTTCGATGCCGAGCAGATCGCAGAGAGGAGTCTTGAGCATCTCTACTTCTCCAATGCCGCCTCGACCGTATCGGCGAACTCGCCGACCGTCTTGGGGTTCTCCTCGGTATCGAGCTGGATGCCAAACTCGTCCTCGACGGCGACGAGGATCTCGACGGTGCCCAGGCTGTCGAGACCAATCTCCTCGAGCGTGGACTCGGGCTTCATCTCGACGTCGTCAAGGCCGGCGGTCTCGCGGATAACGTCGCAAACGCGCTCGAAGGTCTTCTGATCTGCCATGGTAGTTCTCCTTTGTTTGTGCCCTAGGGGCGTTTTTTCCTATGTGCAACTACTTCCAACGAAGCAGGTAGCCACCTATATCCAGACCGGCGCCAAATCCAACCAAGGCGATGGTGTCACCCGTGCGAAGTGCACCGGCGTTTGCCAGCCGGTCGAGGGCAAGCGGAATGCATGCGCTCGAAATGTTGCCGGTCTCGCGCAACGTGCGAACCACGCGCTCGTCCGGCACGCCCAGGCGCTTGACCGCCTGGCTCAGGATTCGTTCGTTAGCCTGATGGAATACAAAATGATCGATGTCTTCGACCGAAATGCCCGCATCGATCGCAAGCTTATGGACCGTGTCGCAGATGGCGTTGACGCCGAACTTGAACACGCGGCGGCCATTCATGGACAGCACGCTCGCGCTATCTGCGGAGGCCTTAAACGGCGAGGTGCCGACCAGGCCGGGAACGCGCAACGTCTCGACGTCGGGTGCCGTCGAAAGCTCAACGGCAAGGGGGCTGTCTCCCCCAGCCCCAATCACTGCGGCGCCTGCCCCATCGCCAAAGAGCACGCAGGTGGCGCGGTCGGTCCAGTCGAGCGCGCGCGTCATCTGCTCGGCTGCAACGACCAGCACGTGCTCGGCACGACCGCGGGCGATATAGCCCTCGGCGACATCGAGCGCAAATACGAAGCCGGCGCAGGCCGCCGAGACATCGAAGGCAGGGCACGTCGCGCCAAGTCGCTCAGCAACGGCACACGCCTCAGCGGGAACAAGGTGGTCACCCGTCGTCGTCGAACAGACGATCAGATCCAGCTGGCTCGCGTCGATTCCGGACACCTGGAGTGCCCGCTCGCTCGCCGCTACGGCAAGGTCGTCAAGTGACTCGGTGGTGCAGACGTGACGGCTCTTGATACCTGTGCGGGTAAAAATCCACTCATCCGAGGTATCGAGGAACTCAGACAGCTCGTCATTAGAAACACTGCGCTTAGGAAGCGCCGAGCCTGTTCCAAGAATCGTGAAACCCATCACTAACCTCCTTTGGATTGTTGACGTGTTTACATCGACCAAGAGAGGATAGCGCATTTTAGTCGTTGTTGACGTGTTAACATTAAATTGTCCAAATGCGACAAAGGCTTCACATTGTGTCTGCCTCTCGACACCCTTGCGTTATTCACTTATCCATTAAGGAGGTAGCAGCCGTTATGGATGCCAAATTTACGATAGTCGACGTAACCGGATCGACCAACGATGACCTGCTCGAAGCAGGAAAACAGGGAGCGCCGCACGGCACAGGACTTGCCGCACGGGCTCAGACAGCAGGACGCGGCCGGCGCGGCCACAAGTGGGATTCAACCGCCGGTAACCTATTGCTTTCGATCGTCCTGCGTCCATGCGTTAATCCAGCAAAGTACTCTGGTCTTGCCGCCGTCAGCGGCCTAGCGGTGCTCGAGGCGCTCGAAAAGCAGGGTCTTGCAAGCGAGATTGGCCTCAAATGGCCCAACGACCTGGTCGCGCGAGGACGCAAGCTCGGCGGCATTCTGGTCGAGGCCGGACGCGATAACGAAGGCAACCCCTTTGCGGTCTGTGGCATCGGCGTTAACGTGAACTATGTGCCCGCGGAGGTTCCCGATGGCGGCCTGCCAGCAATCGGCCTGTCAGACCTCAACAAGAACGTTCCCGCCGTCGAAATGCTCCTCGATGAGGTCTATCACGCAGTTATAGACGCTGTAGATGCCTGGGCAGATCGCCTCAACGCCAAGGAAGAAGACGCCGGTCCGCTCGCGCCCGTCCACGACGAATATATCGCTCACCTCAATTGGATCGGGGAGCACGTTATCGCCCGCTCCCCCGCTGAGGACGAGCTGGCGCGTGGCATCTTTAAAACGGTCGATGGCTTTGGTCGCGCGTGCATCGAAACGGAAGACGGCTTTCGATCCTTCCATTTTGAGGAGGCATCGCTGCGTCCCTTGAGCGAATAGGGCGCCGCAACCACCTACTCGGCAGCATTACCCCGCAGTCCAAACCATCATTCAAAACAAAAGGGCCCCGCTGCCGTTACGGCAGCGGGGCCCTTTAAGCTATGAGCGATATCGCTTAGAGCTTGATGTCGATGTCGACGCCAGCGGGGAGGTCGAGACGCATGAGCGAATCAACGGTGCCCGAGGTGGGGTCGAGGATGTCGATGAGGCGCTTGTGGGTGCGCATCTCGAACTGCTCACGGGAGTCCTTGTTCACGTGCGGCGAGCGGATAACCGTGTACAGGTTGCGCTCGGTGGGCAGGGGGACAGGACCGGAAACGCGAGCGCCGGTCTTCTGAGCGGTCTCGACGATGAGCTTCGCGGACTGATCGACGACCTCGTGATCATAGCCCTTGAGGCGAATGCGGATCTTCTGGGTAGCCAACTTAAACCTCCAAAGAGTGCGAGAGATGTTCTCGCGGATTACGTAACAGGGAGCTCGAACTTAAGCGTTCTTGCTCATGACCTCGTCCACGATGGACTTGGGCGCGGGCTCATAAGAGTCGAACTGCATCGTGTAGGATGCACGGCCCTGGGTCTGGGAGCGAAGGTCGGTAGCGTAACCGAACATCTCGCCCAGCGGCACCTTGGCACGGATGAGCTTGCTGTTCTTGCGATCCTCCATGCCCTCGATCTTGCCGCGGCGACCGGAGAGGTTGCCCATAACGTCGCCCATGTACTGCTCGGGAGTCTCGACCTCGACAGCCATGATCGGCTCGAGCAGCTGCGGATCGGACTTCTTGAGGGCGTCCTTGATAGCCATGGAACCGGCGATCTTGAAGGCGGCCTCGGAGGAGTCGACCTCGTGGTAAGAACCGTCGAACAGGGTGACCTTAACGTCGAGGACCGGGAAGCCGGCGATAACACCGGTGTTCAGGGCCTCCTGGATGCCCTTGTCGATGGACGGGATGTACTCCTTGGGCACGACGCCGCCGACGATAGCGTTGACGAACTCGTAGCCGAAGCCCTCCTCCATCTTCTCGAGCTTGATGACGGCGTGGCCGTACTGACCGCGACCGCCGGACTGACGGACGAACTTGCCCTCAGCCTTCTCGACGTCGTGACCAGCGGTCTCGCGGTAGGCAACCTGGGGCTTACCGACGTTAGCGTCAACCTTGAACTCGCGGAGCAGACGGTCGACGATGATCTCGAGGTGCAGCTCGCCCATGCCGGCGATGATGGTCTGGCCGGTCTCGTGGTTGGTGGACACCTGGAAGGTCGGGTCCTCCTCGGCGAGCTTGGTCAGAGCCAGGGACATCTTGTCCTGCTCGGCCTTGGTCTTGGGCTCGATGGCAACGTCGATAACGGGCTTAGCGAACTCAATCTTCTCGAGGACGATCTCCTTGCCCTCTTCGCACAGGGTGTCACCGGTGGTGGAGTTCTTGAAGCCGACGCAAGCGACGATGTCGCCGGCGGCAGCGTCGTCACGGTCGATACGCTCGGCGGCGTTCATCTCGAGGATGCGGCCGAGGCGCTCGCGCTGACCGTTGGAAGCGTTGACCACGTAGGAGCCGGACTCGGCGCGGCCGGAGTAAACGCGGACGTAGGTGAGCTTACCGACGAACGGGTCGGTCATGATCTTGAAGACCAGGCCGGAGAAGGGCTCGTCGAAGGAAGGATGACGCTGGATCTCCTCGCCGGTGTCCGGATCGGTACCGGTGACGGCCTCGACGTCGAGCGGGCTGGGCAGGTAGTCGACGACAGCGTCGAGCAGCTCCTGAACGCCCTTGTTCTTGTAGGCGGAACCCACGAAGACGAGGTTGAGCTCGTTGGCCAGAACGCCCTTGCGCAGAGCAGCCTTGAGCTCCTCGACGGTGAAGTCCTCCTCCATGAGGATCTTCTCCATGAGCTCGTCGTCAAAGCTGGCAGCAGCGTCGAGGAGCTCCTCGCGCTTGGTGGCAGCGATGTCGGCAAACTCAGCCGGGATCTCGTCCATCGGCTCGGGGTAGGTCATACCCTTCTCGTCGGCCTTGAAGTCCCATGCAGTCATGGTAACGAGGTCGATGACGCCCCAGAAGTTGTCCTCGGCGCCCATCGGGACCTGAGCGGCCACGGCGTTAGCGTCGAGACGATCCTTCATGGTCTCGATAGCGTTGAAGAAGTCAGCGCCCACGCGGTCATACTTGTTGATGAAGGCGATGCGGGGGACGTTGAAGGTGGAAGCCTGACGCCAAACGGTCTCAGACTGGGGCTGAACGCCGGCAACGGCGTCGAAGACGGCGACAGCGCCATCGAGGACGCGCAGGCAGCGCTCGACCTCGGCGGTGAAGTCAACGTGGCCCGGGGTGTCGATGATCTGGATGCGGTAGTCCTTACCGTCCTTGTTCCAGAAGCACGTGGTAGCAGCGGAGGTAATGGTTACGCCGCGCTCCTGCTCCTGAACCATCCAGTCCATGGTGGCAGCGCCCTCATGGACCTCACCGATCTTGTGGGTCTTACCGGTGTAGTAAAGAATACGCTCGGTCGTGGTGGTCTTACCGGCATCGATGTGGGCCATGATGCCGATGTTACGGGTATCGGAAAGCTTGTACTTAGGCTTAGCCATGTTAGTTCCTTACCTTAACTTACCAACGATAGTGAGAGAACGCGCGGTTGGCCTCGGCCATCTTGAAGACGTCCTCACGCTTCTTGACGGAAGCGCCCAGGCCGTTGGAAGCGTCGAGGATCTCGTTGGCGAGACGCTCGGCCATGGTCTTCTCCTTGCGAGCGCGGGAGAAGTTGACGATCCAGCGGATACCCAGAGCGGTGGAACGACGGGAGTTGACCTCCATCGGGACCTGATAGGTAGCGCCACCGACACGCTTGGGCTTAACCTCGAGCGTGGGCTTGACGTTGTCCATAGCCTTCTTGAAGGTAGCGAGAGCGTCGCCACCCTCGGACTTCTCGGCAACGATCTCGAAAGCGGTGTAAACGATGCGCTCAGCGGTGGCCTTCTTGCCGTCAAGAAGGACCTTGTTGATGAGCTGAGTCACCAGGCGGTTGTTGTAAACGGCGTCAGGCTGAACCTCACGACGATTAGCTGCTGCACGACGCGGCATGTGAAATCTCCTTAAGTGTCTACCGTGCGGCGCTTAGGCGGCACACGGCGAAAGTATCAAAACGTTATCTGGCTTATTTAGCCTTGGGGCGCTTAGCACCGTACTTGGAACGGGCCTGCATACGGTTCTGGACCGGAGCAGCGTCGTAGGCGCCACGGATGACGTGATAACGGACACCAGGGAGGTCACGGACACGACCGCCGCGGACGAGCACGATGGAGTGCTCCTGCAGGTTGTGGCCCTCACCCGGGATGTAAGCAGTAACTTCGATGCCGTTGACGAGGCGAACACGGGCAACCTTACGAAGAGCCGAGTTCGGCTTCTTGGGGCTCGTGGTGAAGACGCGGGTGCACACGCCGCGCTTCTGGGAGTTGTGCTGCAGAGCAGCGTTCTTGGACTTCTTGGGCACGGAACGACGGCCCTGGCGAACCAGCTGGTTAATAGTAGGCAAAGCGTACTCCTTCTCGAATGATTCCAGCTTTCTGTAAAGTGCAACGGCTTGAATCGAGGGGTCAGCATCCCCCTACGAAACACGCAGTTCGATAGGATACGTGCCGTAAGCTGTGCCGTCAACAGACCACGCCGCCGGGCGTATCCCAAAATTGGCACATTTCCGCAAAGCCTACACAAAAGGAATCTCCTTCTGCGCGCATGGGCGGATTCCCGGTCCGGGCGGCCCGCTGTTTAAGTTTGCTGCTCTACAGTCCTGCGCAAGACGGAAAGCACATTAAGTGCTTTCCTTTGCGTGCGGAACTCGCGAC
>CALBUZ010000079.1 GCA_937969105.1 uncultured Collinsella sp.
AAAGGCCTTGTTCATTACGGGTTCTCGCCAGATCGGCAAAAGCTATTCGATTCGCGCATTTGGCAAAGCCAGCCATGCAACCTACATCGAGCTTAACCTCATGGAAAATCGCCAGGCAAAAGATGCTCTTCTCGAGGCGCGGGATGCCGATGATTTCATCAGTAGGGTGACGCTTCTTTCGGGAAAGTCGATTGCGCCAGGCAAAACGCTCGTGTTTATCGATGAGGTCCAGGAGGCCCCCGACATCATGACGATGGCAAAGTTCCTTGTTGAGGACGGGAGGTGCCGCTGGGCGTTTTCGGGGTCAATGCTCGGGACTCAGTTCAAGGGCGTCAGGTCCTATCCCGTGGGATATGTCCACGAGCTTAGGATGTTCCCGCTCGATTTCGAGGAGTTTTGCTGGGCAATCGGGGTGAGCGAGGGGGCTCGCCAAACGATACGTGACGCGTGTATCAGCGAGAGGCCCGTTCCTGATTACATTCATGACGCGATGATGGCAAACTTCAGGACCTATACCGTTGTCGGCGGAATGCCGGAGGTCGTGCAGCGTTTCCTTGACACGCAGGGCGACCTTGCCTCTGTTCGTCAGCTACAGTCAGAGCTCAACGAACAGTACCGGCGGGATATCTCCAAGTATGCAAGCGGGCGAGCCCTTCAGGTGCAGAGCATCTACGATCAGCTCCCTATTATGCTCGAGGGCGAAAACAAGCGCTTCGTGCTCAATTCCATTGACCCTAAGGCGCACTACGAGAAGTATCAGCGAGATTTTGTATGGCTTGTCGATGCCGGCGTTGCTCTCAAAGCCGATATCGTAACCGAGCCAAAATCGCCCCTGCTCAAGACGGCACGGCCATCGCAGTTCAAGCTATATCAATCGGATACGGGCATGTTGATGGCGCGCTACCCCGTTGGAGTCGCCCAAGCGGCGTATCTTGATAGCAAGGAGCCCAATCTGGGCGGCATTTACGAAAACGTGGTGGCCCAGCAGCTGGCTGCCCAAAATCGCCAGCTTTACTACTATCAGACAAAAAAGCGCGGTGAAGTGGACTTTGTGGTCGATGGACCGGATGGGACGGCTGTTCCGATCGAGGTTAAATCGGGCTCCTATTACCACGCGCACGCTGCGCTCGGTCATGTGCTTGATACGGCTGAATATGGCGTAAGGCTCGGGATCGTTTTCTCGAGAGGCAACGTTGAGCGCAACGGAGCGGTTCTCTATTTGCCGCTATATGCGACCTGGGCCCTTTCGGATGTTTTGGGCGACTCCTGCGCCGAGGGGATAAAGCTGGAGGTCAAGGCGGTCTAGGGCCAGTCCCGGATGTGGCAAAGGGGCAGTCCCTTTGTCACATTCATGAGTGTGGATTTTCTCCCGTTTAGAGCGCACTCGAACGCTCAAAGCGGGAGAAAATCCACGCTCGTTTTATGCCGATGGCGTGGCCCGTGTGCCCGCGCCGCCCGAGCGCCTACAGCTGCTCGAGCATAGCGGTGCAACCGGCGAGTACATCGCGGTAGGTGACGTCGAAATTGCCGGTGTACCAGGGGTCGGCCACGTCGCCGGGGCGCTCGGTCCAATCGAGCAAGCGCGTAATCTTGCCGTCGGGGTCGTCGCCAAAGATGCGACGCAGGCCACGCGCGTTCTCAGCATCCATATAGACAATGTGGTCCCAGTCGCCATACTCCGCGCGACGCACCTGCCGTGCACGATGTGCGACGACGGGAATCCCGACCTCGCGTAGCTTGGCAACGGTACCGTGGTGTGGCGGGTTGCCGATCTCCTCGGTCGAGGTCGCAGCGGAATCAACGACAAACTCGCCCGCGCGCCCGGCGCGCCGCACCAGCTCGGTAAACACCGACTCGGCCATCGTCGAGCGGCAGATGTTCCCATAGCAGATAAACAGTACGCGTTGCACAGGACGATACCTTTCATATAGAAGGCTGCTAAAGAGTCGAAGCCGGGCGCATGCCAAGTTTTATTTCTTGGCCAGTTTGAAGTAGCGCTCAAAAATCAATTCGAAAACGTAATAGAACATCAATCGACTGTCGAGGTCCATGCTGCCCAAGCGGATTTCTTTTTGCACGGTGTAGATAGGGTAGTCGGCTAGTTTCGAGAGAGAATTTCGAGAAAAGCCGGTGAGCGTGACGACCTTGCATCCGCGCGTTTTGGCTATCGATGTGGCATCAATAGACACCTGCGTCTCGCCGCTTACGGAAACGCTGAAGACCAGGTCGTTTTTGCCGAGGAGTTCTGCGTAATGCCTCATGACGTGGCGTTCACTGAGCGTGTCGGTGTTCTTGCCCATAATCTTGAGCTTTTCAGCCATCTCAAGGCACGGGTACTTCGAAAAGCCCGAGCAGAAGAACACGATATGCGAGGCGTCTTGGATAAGACTCACAACCGAATCGATGACCCGGTCGTTAAGCAGATCTTTGGTCTGTACGAGCTGGGTATCAAGAGGAAGTGCCTCGATAGTGAATCGATTGCGGTCGAGCGAGGCGGAATACGATTGTTTGAGCTCCGTAAACCCCGAGAAGCCAAGCTTGTGGGCAAGCCTGACGATTGTATTGGGAGCGACGAAGAACCGTTCAGCAACGCTCTTAAGCGTGACATCGTCAATATCATCACGCAGCTCGATGATGTAGCGCATGATCTCGCCTTCGAGATCGTTGAGCTTGCTCTCGCCAGCTCGCACATGATCATAAAAAGATTCTTGATCTTTCATAAGATGTTTCAGCCCCTCGCACCTCGTCGTATATATGGTACCGCTTTGTGTTGCCAGGTGAGAAATCGGTAATCGGTCAAGATTGCCTATTGCCCATGAACTGGGCAAACGTGCGTGTCTGCCTACACATATCTGTGTTGTGAGCGAAATCATGTGTCCCCGTTTCGCATTGGCCCACACGGAGACTCTCAGATGACCTTATGTCGCAAAATATCAATCGAAACGAAGCAAGCCGAGGACAACCGCGGAGCCCAAGGTCTTCGAGAACACCGATCAGCCAACCCTGGAGGGACGGAACATGAAGGATAAGCTCAATATTGTGATCGTTGGCGGCGGCTCCACGTGGTGCCCTGGCATTCTTAAAGCCCTGACCAAGCACATGGACATTCTGCCGCTGAACCGCGTGATGCTCTATGACATCGATGCCGAGCGTCAGCGTCCGATCGGCGAGTTTGGCAAGATCCTCTTCGCCGAGGAGGAGCCCGGTGTGGAGTTTGGTTACACCACCGATAAGGACGAGGCTTACACCGACGTCGACTTTGTGCTCTGCCAGATTCGTACCGGCGGCTACGAGATGCGTAGCAAGGACGAGAAGATTCCGCTGCATATGGGAATCATCGGCCAGGAAACGGTGGGCCCTGGCGGCATGGCTTACGGTATGCGCTCCATGCATGACATGGTTGAGATCGTCAACGACGTTCGCGCTCATAGCCCGGAGGCGTGGATTATCAACTACACCAACCCGGCTGCTATTGTGGCATATGGTCTCGAGCGCGTCCTGCCCGATGAGCATCGCGTCCTCAACATCTGCGATCAGCCCGTCAACCTCATGCGCTCTTACGGCCGCCTGCTCGGTCGCGATATGAGCAAGACGGAGCCCGTGTACTTTGGTCTCAATCACTTCGGTTGGTTCAAGCACATCTACGATGAAGAGGGCCATGACCTCGTCCCGCAGATTAAGGAGTACACGGAGAAGAACGGCTTCCTTCCTGCCGATGCCGAGCAGCGTGACCAGTCCTGGCTCGACACCTACGCCATGGTCAAGGACATGCTCGAGGACTTCCCCGACTATCTGCCCAACACTTATCTGCAGTACTATCTGTATCCCGAGTACAAGGTCGCTCACCTCGACCCCGACTACACTCGTTCCGACGAGGTTATCAACGGTCGTGAGAAGCGCGTGTTCGCCGAGTGCGAGCGTGTTGCCAAAGTCGGCACCGCAAAGAACTCCTCGGTTGTGCAGAACGATGCTCATGGCGATATGATCGTGGAAATCACCTCGGCCATTTATCGCAACACCAATAAGACCTTCATTGTCATCGTGCCCAATAACGGCATTATCGAGGGTATGCCCGATGACGCCATGGTCGAGGTCGCGGCAAGCGTGGGCGCCAATGGCCCGCAGCCCTATGCTGTTGGCAAGATCGGCACCTTCTATCGCGGCCTTATGGAGAACCAGTACGCCTATGAGCGTCTGACTGTTGAGGCTTGGATGGAGGGTTCCTACGAGAAGGCCCTGCAGGCACTCACGCTTAATCGTCTGGTCGGTGACGCAAAGAAGGCGCGCAAGGTGCTCGATAAGCTCATTGAGGCCAATAAGGATTACTGGCCGGAGCTTAAGTAACTAGTTCCATAGCGCTTGACAACTGTTATGGGGCGTGTGGGTTGTAGAACTGCACGCCCCGTTTCTTTAAGAGGGGTATCCCATGAACAAAGATGAGCTGCTGGCAAAGTTCCAGCGCCTGGGCAAAGTCCTCATGACGCCTGTCCTGATCCTGCCAATCGCCGGCATCCTTCAGGGCTTTGGTAATGCCTTTACCAGCCCCACCCTTACGGCAGCTGTTCCCTGGCTTGCTGCTCCGGGCTTTGCGATTTTCTTTTCGATTCTCAAGGCCGCAGCCGGCATCGTTATGAACAACATCCCGGTTATCTTCTCGATTTGTCTCGCCTATGGCTTCGCCAAGTCCGAGAAGGCTACCGCGGCGCTTTGTGGCTTTTTGGGCTACATGTGCATGAACTCCGTGATGGGCACATTCCTTACGGCGACTGGCGTTATCGATCCCGCGAATCTTACGACGGGCCAGAGCACAATCCTCGGTATCACCACGCTCGACACTGGCGTTATCGGCGGTCTTCTGGTGGGTGCAATCGTCGCATGGTTGCATAACCGTTACTACAAGATTGAGCTGCCTGCCGTGTTCTCCATCTTCAACGGCACGCGCTTTATCCCGGCGGTGACGCTGCTCTCATGCAGCATCCTCGCATTGGTCATGTCCTTTGTTTTCCCGTTTATTCAGAACGCTCTCGGCGCACTGTCCGAGTTCATCAAGACTACGGGTGCCTTTGGTGCATTTGTCTACGGCGCCGGCGAGCGCATGCTCCTGCCTTTTGGCCTGCATCACTTTGTCTATTTGCCGTTCTTCTTCACGTCGCTCGGTGGCGTCGAGACCATCGACGGCCAGACTGTTCAGGGCGCTATCAATATCTACAACGCGATCCTGGGCTCTCCCAGCACGCCGTTTAACATTGAGGTCAGCCGTTTTGTCATGAACGGCAAGGTTATCTTCGCCATGTTCGGCCTGCCCGGCGCTGCACTCGCCTTCTACAAGACGGCACTTCCCAAGAACAAGAAGAAGACCGCAGCGCTCATGATCGCCATCGTGGTGCCTTGCATCCTCTCCGGCATTACCGAGCCGCTCGAGTACTCCTTCCTGTTTATCGCGCCCATCCTCTACGTGTTCCACGCCCTCATGGCTGGTCTTGCCTATGCGCTGACCTATATCCTGCAGTTCAACGTGGCCGGTTCCGCATCCTTTGGCGGCCCGCTCCTGTCGTTGATCTTTAATGGCATTATGGGTGCAGCCAAGGGCTCCAACTGGCAGGTTATCCTGTTCCTCGGCCCCATCTACTTCGTGGCGTACTACTTCGTCTTCAAGTTCATCATTCTTAAGAAGGGCCTTAAGACCCCCGGCCGCGAGGAAGAGTCCGACGATGAGGCCGAAAAGGCTCCCAAGACCGTGATCAGCGACCTCATTCCCGCCATCGTTGAGGCAGTGGGCGGCGACAACAACATTAAGTCTGTCGAGGCCTGCTTCACCCGTCTGCGCATCCAGCTCAATGACTGTGACAAGGTGGTTGATGACGCCGAGTTTACCGAAAAGCTCGAAGCGCGTGGCATCGTGCATGTCAACGGCGGCGTGCAGATTGTCTACGGTAACATGGCATCTAACTACGCAACTCAGATGCGCGAGCTGCTGGGTATGGAGTAAACGCCTCAAACACACGATCAAGATTAATACAGGCCGGCGTCCGATTCTACAATCGGGCGCCGGCCTGTGCTGTTTTGGGGCGAATGGGCAAGTGCATGACGTGCTCGCTGCTCTCTTTTGGCACTGCCTATCGTGTGCTCGGGCGCCTTGCAACGGTGAGGTGCGTCCTTTTCAGTCCTAGTGTGTTTACGGCTAGCGCTGCGCCCGAAGTCGATTTGCACAGCTGATATACAGAGCGTTAACCGCGCTTTGTAGGCTCATGCCCTCAACCAAGGCGGTCGAGTACTCGCTGATTGACTCCGCGCTCACGGGTAGCAAGAGCTCGCGCGCCCCGTTGTTATCGAATGTCATGTTGCTCGATATCCAAATAACGCGGCAACCTCGCCGCTTGGCCTCAACGTAAAGATTGAAGATATGGCTCGTCTTCCCTGAGAACGATACAAAGATGGCTAGATCGTCGGGTTGGAGCAGACAGAGCGACGTCTCCTGTCCCTTGACGGAGCCAAATGAGAAGCACAGTCGGTTTACGCGGCTCAGCTTTTCGCAGAGTGAGCGGGCGACGAGATTGGAGAATGAGCTTCCGTATACGTAGACATTTTGCGCATCGAGAAGCCAGTCAACGGCCCGCTCGAGTCGATCTTCAGCGAGCAGGCGTTTTGTTTCAAGCAAAGAGGTCTCTACGATATCGAAATACCAGGGTATATCGATTTGCTTATGAGCCCTTGCCTCGGTTGTCTCACGCTGGAGCCAAGCGTTGAAGTCGTCAACTTGCTCTTTGAACGATCGAAAGCTCGAGCCGTTTACGCGCCTGCAGAAGCGCGAGATGGTCGCGGGCGATGTATTGCACGCGCGGGCAAGTTCTTCTATTGAGAGCTCTGGGACCTCGTCGTGATGGGAAAGGGCGTAGAGTGCGATGTGGGCGTCAAGGCTGCCGCCCTTCTCGACGTCTTCGATGCAAGACCTGAGGTTCGAATAGACCTCGTACATCGACATTCAAATCACTCCAAACAATAATGCTCCGGAGCGGATATGCCATCTCCGGAGCATTGTGGTGAAGCTATGGGACGGATTTATTCCATGCCCAAGTATTCTCTCATTTCGACTTTGTAGACAGAAGCTTTATTGCCGTAAACGATCTGAACACCGCCGCCAACGTGCACGATGGCGCTGGCGCCGAGGTCTTTGGTGAAGACGCTATCGTCCTTGACCAGGGCGGTGTCTTTGAGGCTGAGCCTCAGGCGGGTGAAGCAGGCGTTGACACCCGAGATGTTATCGGCGCCGCCCACGGCTTCCACGATCTGCGGGATGAGGTCGCTTACCTGGACAGGTGCTTTGGGGTCGATGGCCGACGTGTCATCCGCTGTCTGCGTGTCATCATCCTCGCGGCCCGGGGTTTTGAGGTCAAATTTCTTGATAAAGGTGCGGAACAGCACGTAATAGATCCCGAAGTAAGCGATGCCGAGCGGAATAAGCCAGAACCAGTTGGAGCCTTTGTCGGCGTTCATGATGCCGTTGAAGATCCACGAGAGGAGCGGTCCGCCGAAGGCGGAAGGCCCGGGCACATTGAACTGTACCAGGTAGGTGAGTACATACGCGATGCCGCACAGCAGGGCGTGGACCACGTAGAGTACGGGCGCTACAAAGAGGAAGGAGTACTCGAGCGGTTCGGTTATGCCCATGATGGCGGCCGGAATGACGGCGGCGATCATGAGGGAGCCGACCTTCTTTTTATTCTCGGGACGGGCACAGTGGTAGATGGCGAGCGCCGCTGCGGGCAGGCCGCACATGGCGAACAGCACCTTGCCGTTCATGACGTATTTTGAGATGTCGATGTCGTACATCATGCCGGGCGTGTTGAGCATGGCGTTGTAGATGTTGACAGCGCCCTCGACGGTCTGGCCGTCAACCTGGATGCTACCGCCCAGAGAAGTGAAGAAAAACGGCAGGTAGATGAAATGGTGCAGGCCGAAGGGCAGAAGCATGCGCTCGGAGAAGCCATAGATGAACGCGCCAAACACCCCGGTGGAATCGATGAGTGTCGAGGCGGCCTTTAGGCCGGTTTGCACAAACGGAAACACGAAGGCGAGCGCAACGCCCACTAGGCTCGCGAAAACGACGGTGAGGGCGGGGACGCAGCGTGTACCGTTGAAGATGCCGAGCACCGGCGGAAGCTGCACCTTATAGAATCGGTTGTGGATCCACGCGACTACCAAGCCGATGATGATGCCGCCGAATACGCCGGTGTCGAGTGTGGTTACGCCCAGGATGGCGTTCTGACCGGTCTGCAGGTTGGCGGGATCGATGATGCCCAGCAGGATAAGCAGCTGACCCATGATCGTGTTCATGGTCATGTAGCCGATGAAGCCTGAGAGTGCGGCGGTCGCCTTCTCGGCCTTGGCGTAACCGTAGGCGATGCAGATCGCAAAGAGAACCGAGATGTTACCATTGATAACGTTGCCGGCTGCTTTGATGAGTGTGCTAAAGATCACCATCGGCTCGGTGCCCAAAAGCGGGCAGAGCGAGATGAGGTTAGCATTGGAAAGGGCGGAGCCCAGACCGACCAAAATGCCGGAAACGGGCAGGAGGAGGACCGGCGCCATGAGCACCTTGCCGAGTCTCTGGAACTCGCTGTAGAGCTTGCTTTCTTTCATGATGTTCCTTCGATGCGCGGGGAGTTAGGACAGGGTCGGCCAATAATCGCCGTTCGCTTCGATCAGGTCGTCGAGGATTTGGCGCGCGACGGTAGTCGAAGGGACGGTCTTGTTGATTGCGATGGCTTCGAGCGCCTTCTGGTAGGAATGCTCGTAATATGCGTCGACGGCGAGCTTCTCACTGGCATTCTGCTCTTCGATAAGACCCTTGTAAAAGGTGGGGATAGCAGACTGGCTGATGGGTTCGGGGCCCCAAGAGCGCAGGTAGGCGGGAACCTCGACCATGGCGTCGTCGGGCAGATTGGGGATGGCACCGTTATTCTCGACGATTACGAGATAACGTTCGCACTTGTTGTAGGCGATAGAGGCGGCTGCGTCGACGATAAAGTCGCCAAAGACCGTGAAGCTCTGTACGGGGCTCTTGTAATTGGCAGGATCTGCCAGGTACTTGTCGTGCTCGGCAAACATCTCCTTCTCGCGTCCGTTGATGACGTTGTCGGCGCGCGTCCAGTTGGGGTCCATGTCATCTGCCATGTCTTTGGAGTACAGGTAGTACTGCAGGTAGCTGTTGGGCAGATACTCGGGATAGTCCTTCACAATCTTGACGTATTGACCCCAGGTGTGCATCCAGTCCTTGTCCTTGTGATGCTTGTCGCTCACGGCCATGCCGTGCTCGAGAATCATCTGACGGAGCTCCGGCAGACGATCGCGTCCCTGCTTGTCGTAGATTTTGGTAAACCAGCCAAAGTGATTGAGTCCAAAATACATGGGGTCGATATCGCGCCAGCTGGGAAGTCCGAGCATCTTAGAGTACGAGAGCAAGATAGCCGTGGGCATATCGCAGATGTTAAGGATATGGTCGTTGTTAAACTCGCGACGTGTGGCCTCGGCGACAACTGCGGCGGGGTTGGAATAGTTGAGGATCCAGGCGTCTGGACTGTATTTCTTGGCGTAGCGTACGAGGTCGAAGACGCCGGGGATGGACCTGATGCCATAGGAGATCGAACCGCCGGCGCCGCAGGTTTCCTGTCCCACGCAACCGTACTTGAGAGGGATGCGCTCGTCCTGGCGACGCATCTGAAGGCCACCCTGGCGGATTTGTGCGAAGACGAAGTCGACATCGGTGAATGCCTTTTCGGGATCGGTCGTCACGACAACTTCGATGTCAGGAGCTTCCTGCTCGATGAACTGCTTCATGATGTCGTAGACGAGATGCATGCGCTTCTCGTCGATGTCGTACAGGGCGAGTTTGCGCAGCGGCAATTCGTTTTTCTTCTGCAATAGGCTCTGGATGATGCCGGGAGTGTGGGTGCTGCCGGCGCCGGCGATTACAACTGCTTTCTTGTCCATGTGGTAAACCCCTTTCGTGTGGATTGACCATTTCAGACTACGAAAGCTTTACCTGCGATTCTATCGATTTTCAGATTGCGAAAAACGATAGGGATAATCTTAACAGGATGCGTTTTGCGTGGTTAAATAGCGCCGGGAAAGATGTTGACTTGGGCGGCGGGCGACGTGTTGCATGGCTGCAGGAGCGAACGCCAGGCGGTCAAAAGATGGTGGGCGGTGCTGCGTCTTTTGGCTGCAATTGCGCTAACCGCGGCGACGCTCCCAACGTGCCAACTTAATCGTCACCAGCGTGAGCACCCAGGCCACAAGCGAGAACGCGGCTCCCACTGCGCCCACGTACGCAATGCCAACGCTGCTTACCACGGCGCCGCCTACTGCGGTGCCAAACGAGATGCCGACGTTAAACGCCATGGGCTCCACCGAACTTGCGAGTACCATCGACTTGGGATGGCGGCTGCATGCCACGTCCATAAAGTGCGTGATGCACGACACCGAGAACAGGTACATGAGCAGCGCCAAGCTAAAGACAAAGACCAGCGCGAGCGGCATGGTGCCGCCCACAGCAAACAGCCCGAGTAACGTCGCAGCCTGCAGCACAAACGTCGCAAGCAGCGCCTTCATGCCAAAGCGCGCATCGATCCATCCGCCCAAGATGTTCGAGATCAGGCAGAACACGCCGTAGGCCATAAGCGTGGTGCTGGCTTCGACCGTGCCCATGCCCAGCACCTGCTCCAGATAGGGCGTCACGTAGCCGTAGAACACATAGACCGAGCCTACGCCAAACAAAAAGATGAGCATGCCGGTGATGATGCTCGGCTCGCGTAGCAGACCCGCCTGCTCGCGAAAGGTGGCAGGCTCATCGGTTTGCCCAGCGCGCGGCATAAACGCCACAAGCGCTCCGCAGATCAGAACGGCAAAGGTCAGCGTGCCGTACATGGCCACGTGCCAATCGAGCGTGTCGGCCACAAACTTGCCGATCGAAGTGACAAAGACCATTGCCACGGAAAACGCACCATATACCACCGAGATGGCAAGCGAAGTTTGCTGCGGAGACAGCAGCTCGGGGATGTACGTCACACCCACGGCGAGCAGTGCGCCCGAGACGGAGCCCAAGATGATGCGCGAGGCGAACAACACCTGGAAGTTGGGCGCCAACGCCATGACAAGATTGCCCAGCACAAAGACGATGCTGTAGCACACGAGCAGCTGGTAGCGGCGGAAGCGTCCCGTGCTGAGCGCAAGCACCGGCGTGGCGATAGCGTAGACGAGTGCGAACACGCTGATGAGCTGGCCCGCAGTGGCAAGTGATACGCCGAGTTCCGTTGCCAAATCGCTTTCGATGCCGATGACCACGAATTCGGAGCAGCCGAGCGAGAATCCCAACAGTACGAGCAGCGCCAGGCAGAGCTTGGTGCGCGCGGGGGAGAGCGCGGCGGCGGTTGACTTGCTTTTAGGCGTGGTTGCGGCGGTCAAGGTTGTCACTCCAATGTCGCATGAATAAGCGGGATTCAATCCCTGCAACTCTAACAGAATGTGACAAAGAGACCGTCCCTTTGTCACATTGCGCTGCCAGCCAGTCGCCCAAACCATCACAACATTTGGCGAAAATCTCGAAATCGAGGAAAAGCGTCGAATGTTGTGACGGTTTTCCTGTCTGTGCCGGCGAGCTCCAGCGCCGTCTGGGGGTATAAGGCTAGTAAGTGTTTATTTGCGAGGCCTAAGGGGCGCCCCGTATGGATATCGATAACTTTGAATGGTGGTATAGCGAGGGCGAGGCTCCGGACGAGGAGTGGGACGAGCCCGCGCCGCGTGACGTGTCGAGCGACGAGGACGAGACCGGCAACGATGCCGCTGTCGAGCCTGACGCCGCCTCCGATGCCGCCGAGCCCCTGACCTTTGAGCAGGCTTGGGCCCAAGCCGAGGCCGATGAGGCTAAGGCCGATGCCACGGCCACGCTCGGCGAGCCGGCGGACATGTCCATCTCGCCGGCCAAGACCCCGCAGCCGCGCCATAACATCGACCCCGGCAGCACGGCATCCTTCAGCATACTCGACGTGCCCGCGCAGGGTGCCCGGGCGCCCGCGCCCACGCATCGTCCCGACTTGGCTCGCGAGGAAGATGCTGGCCGCCGCTCGCCACTCGGCCCCATCCTCATCGCCTTCATGGCCGGCGTCATCGCTTGCTCGGCGATCGGAAATGTCTGGAGCCATGTGGAGCAACAGCGCAAAGATGCCGCCAAGGTCGAGATGTCTGTCGAACAATCGCTCAGCCGCACGCGCTCGGTACATGTGTCGGTCGAGGTCAAGGACGGCGCGACGTGGGACACCGCGCGCGGCGACAGCCAGATGCTCATCCATATCGTGGGCCGCACGCTCAGGGGGCAGGCGATTGACGAGTATCAATATGTCAACTCCGCTGGCGACGGCATCGAACTCAAGCCCGGCGACTACGAGCTCACCGTCGACGAGCCGCCCGTCGCCACCGATGGCACGCGCTTCCGCGCCTCAAAGCGCATGGTTCCCGTGAGCTTTAACTCGCAGGCGCCCGATACGGTCGACAGCACACCGCAGGGCGGGTTCGACCTTTACGCAATCGCTCAATAACTGCGCCTGCCGCTTCTCCTTGCCGCCAAGAGTGGCACAATAGCCCTCGACACTATTGTTTACTTTTGGAGGAAGTAGCATGTCTACCGTCACCACCATCAAGCGCGGCGGCCTCACCGCGGCCATCGATTCCATGGGAGCCCAGCTCACGAGCCTTGCCCTCAACGGCAACGAGTATCTGTGGCAGGGCGACCCGGCCTTTTGGGGCAAGCACGCGCCCATTCTGTTCCCCATCGTGGGCTCGCTGCGCAACAACACGGCGACGTCTGCGGCCGGCACCTGCGAGATGCCGCGCCACGGCCTCGCTCGCATCATCGAGCACAAGTTGGTCGAGGTTTCGGAGGACGGCTCCTCGGTAACTTACGAGATCACCGATACGCCTGAGTCGCTCAAGGCTTTCCCCTTCCACTTTAAGCTCAACATGACCTATGCCCTGACTGGTGATGCCACGCTTACCCAGACCTTTGCCGTCACCAACACTGGCGACGTGGACCTGTCGTTCTCGGTGGGCGGCCACCCTGCATTTAACGTGCCCGCCCCCGGTGCCGAGGACGAGGCATTCGAGGATTACGAGCTGGCATTTACCGAGGCTTGGACCAACGAGGCCCCCATCATCACGCCCGATGGCCTCATGACGTTCGAGGGCAGCTACAAGGCGCCCGATAACTCTGACGTGCTGCCCATCACGCACCGCAGCTTCGATAACGATGCCATCATGTTCACCGATACTCCGGGCTCCACGCTCACGCTGCGCGGCCGCAAGTCGGGCCACGGCGTCAAGATCGACTTTGAGGGCTTTAAGTACATCGGCGTGTGGTCTGCCGCCAACGACGCCCCGTTTGTGGCGCTCGAGCCCTGGACCGGTCACACCACCATGGACACCGAGGACGATGTCTTTGAGCACAAGGCCAACACCATCACCTTGGCTCCCGGCGCTACCGATAAACGTAGCTTTAGCGTCACTTTGCTCTAGAGGTTCCGCCGTTCTGACGAACGGCGGGCCGGTCGACGCTGCGCGCCACCCAGAGCGACAATTTGTCATTCAAAAGGCAAGGCATGACCAGAAGGTCTATGCCTTGCCTTTTTTATGCCAAGTGGTGCATGGGGGACAGGTTGCTTTGCGCCAATCGTCCTCGTGTGTCTATTAATTTTTCGCGCACATGCCGCGCTGCTGGTTGCGGGCGTATATCCTGTCTTATTGTCAGTAACACAAAATAGGGAAGGCACCAGATGCAACCTCGGCAACAGTGCGGCATGCAGACCCAGCCGGTATGCAGCCGTCGCATCTTTTTTGGGTAGCGCTCTCGCTGCGAGCGCTTCCGTCGTCGCCGGCGCGCTCGCCGGCTGTCAGCGCCCGTCCACGCTCAAGGTGGTTCAGCCCACGACGGGCGGCGGTCGCGACGACCTGTCCGATTCCGTGATCGGCAAGGACAAGATCCGCATTGGTATGGAGGCGGCCTACGCCCCGTACAACTGGCAGGTTTCCGAAGCCAGTGAGTACACCATCCCCATCGACAACGTGCAGGGCGCCTATGCCGATGGCTACGACGTGCAGATCGCCAAGATCGTCTGCAAGGCCCTCGGTGGCGAGCCCGTTGCCGTCAAGCAGAGCTTCTCGGGCCTTATCGATTCGCTCAACAACGGCCAGATCGACCTCATCATCGCCGGTATGAGCGCCACGCCCGAGCGCGAGGAGTCGGTCGGCTTCTCCGACCCGTACTTCATTGGCTACTTTGGCCTTTTCGTAAAAGAGGGTTCCCCCTACCAAAACGCCACCAAGCTTAGCGACTTTAGCGGTGCCACGGTGCTCGGCCAAAAGGACACCATGCTCGACACCGTCATCGACGAGATCCCGGGCGTTGTGCACAAGAACCCGGTCGATTCGGTTCCCACGGTGTTCTCGAACCTGCTGCAGGGCACGTGCGATGCCGTGACCTACAACACCGAGAACGAGAAGGGCTATATGGCCCAAAATCCCGGTATCGTCCCCATCCATTTTGCCGAGGGCGAGGGCTTTAAGCAGGAGGTCGCGGCAAACGTCGGCTGCCGCAAGGGCTCGGACAAGCTGCTTAAACTCATCGACAAGACACTCAAGGGCATTAGCCAAGAGGAGCGCGACCAAATGTGGGACGCGTGCCTCGATCGTCAGCCGGCATAGGGAGGCAGCATGAAAACCATCAATCGTCTGGCCTCCTTTATCAAGGCCGACCATTGTTATGTGTACCTGGGCACGAGCGTCATTGCGGCGCTCGGCCTGGCGTTTAGCCAGCGCAACCCCACACCGCTGAGCTTCTTGGCCCCCACCGGTATCTTCCAAGACTGCCTCTGGGCAATCCTTTGGGCCTGGCTCGTCGTGTCGGCGGCGGCGCTCGTCACCAAGCTCATGCACTGGAACGACTATCGCGAAACGTCGCCGTTCGCATCCGAGCGCTTCCGCCGCGGCGCGCGCCTGGGCAGCTATGTCGTGGTCGCCATCGCGGCGATCTTCTTTATCGACCGCTGCGTCATGTCATTTATCGACCTGGTGCAGGTGAGCATTGTCTCGGACTCCAACCCCAGCGACTTTTTGTCGAGCCTGGTCTACATGACCTATAAGAGCGGCGACTTCTTTATTCGCGGCATCGAGATCACCATCGCGCTTGCGACCTTCGGTACCGTCATTGCCTTTTTCCTGGCGCTGCTCTTTGTGTTCCTGCGTATTCAGACGTTCGATCGCGTGGATAACGATCTCACGCGCTTCTTTAAAAGCATCGGCCGCGGCTTTGCGACTGTCTACTCCACCATCGTGCGCGGCACGCCCATGATGGTCCAGGGCCTGCTCATCTATTACGTGGGCTTCACCGTTTTGCGCGGCATGGGCTTCGAGACCGCCCAGGCCAACCAGATCTGGAGTACCTTCACCGCCGGCCTTGTCACCATCTCGCTCAACTCCACCGCCTACATGATGGAGGTCCTGCGCGGCGGTATCGAGTCCATCGATCCCGGCCAGGCCGAGGCGGCGCGCTCGCTGGGTCTGTCGCAGTGGCAGGCCATGCGCAAGGTCGTGTTCCCCCAGGGTATTAAAAACGCGATCCCCGCACTCACCAACGAGCTCATCATCAACATCAAGGACTCGTCGGTGCTTTCGGTCATCGGCGTGTTCGACCTTATGTACGCTACTACCACGGTCGCCGGCGTGTACTACCGCCAGATGGAGGTCTACTGCGTGGCGCTCGTGGTCTACCTGATCCTGACGCTCGTGGCGAGCCGCCTGCTCGAGGCCTTTGGCAAAAAGCTCGGCGCCGAGGCCCCGGCAACGCTGCCCAGCTCCAACTAGGCTCAAGACGAGGAGAATCATCATGGCAGATATCGCCACTACCGGCACCGCGGCCGCCGCACAGACCAATGAGCCGCTCATCCGCGTCGAGGGCCTGCGCAAGAGCTTCGGCTCGCTCGAGGTGCTCAAGGGCATCGACCTGTCCGTTAACCCCGGCGAGGTCGTCACCATTATCGGCGCTTCGGGCTCGGGCAAGTCGACCTTCCTGCGCTGTCTCAACCTGCTCGAGACCCCGGACGCGGGCCACATCTGGTTCCACGGCCAGGACCTTACGGCCGAGCGCTGCAATATCAATAAACTCCGCGAGGACATCGGCATGGTGTTCCAGGGCTTTAACCTGTTCAACAACATGGACGTGCTCGACAACTGCACGCTCGCGCCCGTCACGCTCAAAAAGATGAGCAAGGCCGAGGCTGAAAAGGTCGCGATGGAGCATCTGACGAGTGTGGGGCTCGAAAAGTTCGCGCACGCCGCTGTGGGTCGCCTGTCCGGTGGCCAAAAGCAGCGCGTGGCCATCGCGCGCGCCCTATGCATGAATCCGCAGATCATGCTGTTCGACGAGCCGACCTCCGCACTCGACCCCGAGATCGTGGGCGAGGTGCTCGAGGTCATGCGCAAGCTCGCGGCCGACGGCATGACCATGGTCGTCGTCACGCATGAGATGGCCTTTGCCCGTACGGTGTCCGACCGCGTGGTCTTTATGGATAAGGGCGTGGTCCTCGAGGACGCCGCGCCGGCCGAGCTCTTCGGCAACCCCAAGCACCAGCGCACCCGCGAGTTCCTCTCGCGTTATCTCGAGGACAAATAACCGACCGCAAACGCTTATGTGGCAGGGCCGCTCCGGTGGGGCGGCCCTCGTCATCACAATCGAAAGGATGTCATGGCCGAGGTTTGGCGCTTCTTTGCGCATGAGGACGATTTTGCCGATATAGACGAGGCAGGCGCGTGCGAGCGCTTGGGCCGTGTGCTGTCGTTTCCGACTATCTCGAGCATGGATGCCGAGGCGGTGGACTGGCGGCCCTTCGACGACCTGCGCGCCTATATGCAGCAGGCCTGGCCGCATGTATTTGCGGCGGGCGAGGTCGAGCTTATCGACCATTCGTTGCTGGTGACGCTTTCCGGCTCCGACCCCGCACTCAAACCCGTTATGCTCATGGGTCACATGGATGTGGTTCCCGTGGTGCCGGGTACCGAGGCCGACTGGACGCACGCCCCCTTTAGCGGGCACGTGGACGACACCTACATCTGGGGCCGCGGCGCGATCGACATGAAGGACCAGGTCGCAGGCATTCTCGAGGCTGTCGAGTATGCGCTGGCGCACGGTTGGCAGCACGAGCGCACGCTGCTCCTGGCCTTTGGCCAGGACGAGGAGACGACGCAGTACGGCGCAGGCGCCATCGGCCGCGCGCTCGAGGAGCGCGGTGTTGAGCTCGAGTTCCTGATCGACGAGGGCGACTACCGCATCGTTTCGGATGCCGAGTACAGCGCGGGCGAGGGTTGGCTCATGCACGCCGACCTCGCGGAGAAGGGCTATGCCGATATCGTGCTCAAGACGAAGAGTGAGGGTGGACATTCTTCTAACCCCTACGGCGGCACGTCGCTCGAGGTGCTCAGCCGTGCCATCACCGCAATCTGCGATATCGAGTGGCCGACGCGCGTGACCGACTTGCTTGCCGCCCAGCTCGTCGAGCTGGGGCTCTACACGGCGGATGAAATTGCCGCCAACGGGGGCGCCATTGTCCGCGATTGCCTCGCCAGCAAGAAGCTCTATCCGCTGGTGACGACCACCTGCGCACCCACGCAGATCGAGGGTGGCAGCACCGGCGCCAACGTAATGCCGCAGGATATGTGGGCCAACATCAACTTCCGCATGCTCGAGGGCACGAGCGTGGCCGACGTTGTGGCGCGCTGCCGTGAGGCGGTTGCCGGGGCGGACCTTGCCGGTCGTGTCGAAGTGGAGCTAGGCCCCGGCAGCTCCGAACCCTCGCCGTCCCTGCGCATCGGTGGCCCCGGCCTCGAGGCGGTTCGCTCCATCGCCGCCCGCTATTTCCGTGATCCAAAGGGGACGGAGGAAAATGGATCATTCGAGCCAGTGGCAATTGTGCCCTCGACCGTGATCGGTGCGACCGACGCTGCCAACTACCAGCACATTTGCCCTGAGTGCATTCGCTTCTCGGCCTTTGTGGCTGATGACGACGAGTGTGATCGCGGCGTCCACGGCACCAACGAGCGCATCACCCGCCGCGCCTACCTCCAGGGCATCCGCTTCCTCGTCGCTCTACTCCAAACGCTCTAGCCAAAAAGCAAGCTCTTGGTGCAATGGGGTCAGGTTTGTTTGCACCAATCCGTGCGGGTTATATGCAGGTTTGCCTGCGCACGCTATCATGTATGGGTTAGACCGCAACTATGTACCCCATACGCGAAGGGATGCGCATGTATCTGAAGATCGACATGTTCTAGCCGGGCTTACCCCCGCAGTGGCGCCGCGCGCCCCATCAACTCTGCCGATTTTCACCTTCACGCATATAAAGGAGTCCCGCCATGCGCGACAAGCTCGAAAAGATCATCAAGGCCTACGAGGAGCTCGAGAAGAAGCTCTCCGACCCGGCCGTCGCCTCCGATATTAAGGAGTTCACGCGTCTCAACAAGGAGTACGCGCACCAGTCCGACCTCATCGCCGCCTCGCGCGAGTACATCGGCGCGCTCGATGACATCGAGGCCGCCAAGGAAATGCTCCACGATACCACCGATGCCGATGAGAAAGAGATGCTCCAGATGGACATCTCCGAAAACGAGGCCAAGCTTCCCCAGCTCGAGGAAGACATTAAGTACATGCTCATCCCGAGCGACCCCAACGACGACAAGAACACCATCGTCGAGATTCGCTCTGCCGCCGGTGGCGACGAGGCGGCCATCTTCGCCGGCGACCTGTACAAGATGTACCAGCGCTTCTGCGAGTCGCGCGGCTGGAAGACCACCGTGCTCGATTCCAGCCCCAGCGAGGCCGGCGGCTTTAAGTCCATCGAGTTCAAGGTCGAGGGCGACCGCGTCTACTCCGTCATGAAGTATGAGTCCGGCGTGCATCGTGTCCAGCGCGTCCCCAAGACCGAGTCCCAGGGTCGCATCCAGACCTCCACGGCAACCGTCGCCGTGCTTCCCGAGGCCGAGGAGATCGACGTTCAGATCAACCAGTCCGACCTGCGCATCGATACCTACTGCGCCTCCGGTCCTGGCGGTCAGTGCGTTAACACCACCTACTCCGCCGTGCGCATCACCCACCTGCCCACCAACACCGTGGTGCAGTCGCAGGAGCAGCGTTCCCAGATTCAGAACCGCGAGGTCTGCATGCAGATGCTGCGTGCCCGTCTGTACGAGATGGAACTCGAGAAGCAGCAGGCCGAGCTCGGCGCCGAGCGCCAGAGCCAGATCGGCCACGGCAACCGTTCCGAGAAGATTCGTACTTACAACCAGCCCCAGGACCGCGTGACCGATCACCGTATCGGCTTCAACTCCACCTACAACGGCGTCCTTCTGGGCGATCAACTCGGCACCGTCATCGAGGCGCTTGCCGCCGCCGAGCGAGCCGAGAAGCTGGCACAAGCAGTTTAAGTTACGGCGTTTTACCAAACGCCGTAACTGATCGACGCTGCAAACGCCCCTAAGCGGCAATCTGACGTTCAATCGTCGGTCGCGTACCGAAGTACGCTTCCCTCCTCTTTCACGTCACCTTGCTCGCTTAGGGGCGTTTTCGCTGACTTATGCTCAACCTGCGAAACCTTGATGCAGTCATTGGGGACGTTCTTAAATGACTAGGTTGGGCACATTGCTTTGAGATGTTATTCAATAAGCTGTGATGGCCTTTGAGCTGCTTACCTGCTTAAAGCAATTAACGGTGTGCATCTGCTATTGAAAATAATGCTCAAAAAATCGTTCAAGAAGTTGCGGGGCGATTTTTGATGCGTCGCGCGTCAAGTGATTTGGCAAGTTCTTGGTTAGATATTGGTCAGTTTTGGGGCAACCTTGCCAAAAGCTTGACGGATGCAGATTTAGACGTCGGCGAATGAACGCTTCGATTGCAATCCAAGCAAAAATCTGGGCTGATTCTCGATAATCGCCTTCAATCGTCCCTTGCCAAGCGCTGGCCTCGCGTACAATCTGCTCCGACATTCGCGCGCCGCCTGGCGCTTAAGAGGGGAGGACCCCATGGCAAACGAGATCTGGACCATCAAGCGTTGTCTCGAGTGGACCAAGGAGTACCTGGCCGAGCGCGGCGAGGAACACCCCCGTCTTTCTGCCGAGTGGCTGCTGTGCGCGGCAACGGGCCTGGCGCGTATCGACTTGTATATGCGCATGGACGAGACGCTCGACGCGGCGCAGCTCGAGACCATGCACGCGGCGGTCGTCCGTCGCGCGAAGGGCGAGCCGCTGCAGTACATCACCGGTAGCACGCAGTTTCGCATGATCGATGTTGCGTGTGCCCCCGGCGTGCTCATCCCGCGCCCCGAGACCGAGATGCTCGTCGAAGAAGTCCTCAACTACCTGGATGCCGAGGTGCTGAGCCCCGAGGCCGCCGCCCGCCAGCGCGTGGAGCTGCCTTGGAACGATGAGGTCGAGCAGACCCGCAAAGCCGAGGCGGCGCTGGCCGAAGAACGCGCGACCGCCGAGCGCCGTGCCGCCAACCTGACGGCCGCCGATGAGGCTGCGCTGGGTAGCGACGTGCTCGGTAGCCGCGCCTATGCCGAGGAGCTTGCCGATCGCGAAGCCGAGGAAGCCGCCGCGCAGGCAGCAGAAGCCGAAGCCGCGGAAGCCGCCGAGCCCGAGCTCGACGAATACGGCATCGCCATTGAGGGCAACGACCAACAGACGACTCTCGTGCAAGATGCCGCCGAGGCCAACGTACCTGCTCCAGCCGAGCCCCGCATCGCCCGCGTTCTCGAGGTCGGCTGCGGCACGGGCTGTATCTCGCTCTCGCTTGCCCGGGAGCGTCGCGGCCACGTCGCCTGCACTGCTACCGATATCGAGCCGCGCGCCATCGACCTTGCTACCAAAAACCGCGATGCGCTTGGCCTCACGTCCGACGAGGTCGCCTTTAGCCTCACCAACCTGGTGAGCTCCATTCCCCACGACGAGTGGGGCACCTTTGACGTACTCGTCTCCAACCCGCCCTACATTCCCACCGATGTCATGCGCTCGCTGCCGCACGAGGTCAAGGACTTTGAGCCCGATCTGGCGCTCGAGGGCGGTGCCGACGGCCTCGATATCTTCCGCCGCCTGCTCAACGCGGCGCCCTACATGTTGCGCGCCGGCGGCCTCTTTGCCTGCGAGCTCTACGAGGGTGCCCTCGATGCCGCCGCCGAGCTCTGCCGCCAGGCAGGTCTCTCGGACGTGCGTATCGTCCACGACCTCACCGATCGCCCCCGCATCGTCCGAGCCATCGTCACCGAGCC
Source organism: uncultured Collinsella sp. (assembly GCA_937969105.1). GTDB lineage: Bacteria > Actinomycetota > Coriobacteriia > Coriobacteriales > Coriobacteriaceae > Collinsella. The sequence goes on from CALBUZ010000079.1 coordinate 21,357, forward strand.
CAAGCAGCGCCAGTAATATTTATTAACTGGTTAGCAAAAATTATAAAGTAGTTTATAATTAGGACGGCTGAAAGAGGTCGGCCCATGCAACCTCCTACCTTTCGGGAAATCATTGCCCTACTCAAGCACGATGGATTCGTGAAGGTCGCGCAAGTCGGTAGTCACGCTAAGTATGTTTCTGGTGACCGTGTTGTCACCGTGAACGGCTCTGGTGGTGATCGACCAAAGAAGGGCACGTGGGCAAGTATTCGTCGCCAAGCTGGATGGTAGTTGGAGGCAAAATGAGGCAGCGATTTACCTATGACTGCGTTCTCATAAAAGAAGACGACGGTTACTGCGCCAGCTTCCCGCAGATTCCCGGCGCCTTTGCCGATGGCGATACGCGCGAAGAAGCGATTGCCCATGCCACCGAGGCGCTGATGGCGTTTTTGGCCGACGATCTCAACAACGGTTTGACTCCGGCAGGGTACGAACGCTCGGCCGAGGTCGTGGCCCTTTCAGTCGAAATCGATCACGAGGACGCTCGGGAAGCGGCGTGCCGAACATTTAAAGACGCAGCGCTGGACCTCAAAGTCTCCGCTCCGCGGATTACCGCGCTGGTCAAAGCCGGAAAGCTCGATGTTGAACTCGTCGATGGCCGTCGGATGATAACGATAGACAGCATCGAGCGTTACGCCGCTCAAGAACGTCACGCCGGAAGACCAAAGAAGTTCGTAGCCGTCCAATAACCCCCTCACTTTCACCGACTACTAGAGCCGCTCACCAAACCAACATGCGCTCTGGGCAAATAGGTTGAACGTTTCGTGCGAGAATGCCCCACAGTAAACAAACTTGCACCAGAGCGTAAGGGGCTGGCATACACATGCAGACGGTCTATCGGGTATACGAGGGAGCGCGCGAGCCGCATCGGCTTGCGGTCGAGCGCACGGCCGAGCTACTCGGTCGCGGCGGCCTGGCGCTTATTCCAACCGAGACGGTCTACGGTGTCGCCGTGGCGGTCAACGCCTTCTCGGATGCCGTTCCACAAGATACAAGTGAACCTCTGCCGTGGCCGCGCGATCCGCAGGCCACCGTCAACGGCGCCGCGGTCCCCGCACTCGGTACCGGCTATCGTCGCATCTTTACCCTCAAGCAGCGCGAGCTCACCCAAACGGTTGCCTGGCTGGTCGATGATGCCGAGGCACTCGACCGCTATGGCGTGGATATCCCTAACGAGGCCCGCGTGCTCGCCCGACGATGCTGGCCGGGCGCCCTGACTATCGTGGTCAAGGCGGCCCGCTGCGTGCCGACCTTTATGCGCGCCGCCGACGACACGGTGGCACTTCGCGCTTCGGCCTCGCCCGTGGTGCAGGCGCTCATCCGCGCCTGTGGCAGCCCTCTTGCCTGCACCAGCGCCAACACGCATGGCGCACCCGCGCCGGCAAGTTTTGTCACGGTGGAGGAGCGCATCCTGGAGGGGGTCGATGTGGCTGTCGACGCCGGTGAGACCCCGTGTCGCGACGCCTCAACCATCGTGTCGTTTCAGCACGGCGAGCTCCAGATCCTGCGCCAAGGCGCGCTTCCCGCATCAGAGATCGAACGGGTCCTGTCCGACCCGATGCAATAGAAAGGTGTAAGCGATGTCGTTGAATCTAGGTAGCCTGGGCATGGAAGACGCCTCGTTTAGCTTTGGCGGTTCCTACATCATGGCGCTCGACTGCGGCACCACCTCGGTACTCGCGACCATCGTCGACGAGTACGGCTGCATCGTCGCCCAGGCGCGTCGTAGCGTCAAAACCAGCTTCCCGCGCCCCGGCTGGGTGGAGCAGGATCCCACGGAGGTGCTTGCCAGCCAGATCGGCGTGATGATGGAGGTCCAGTTTAAGAGCGGCATCCATTCTGACCGCATTGCCGCCATCGGTATCTCCAACCAGCGCGAGACCACGGTGGTGTGGGACCGCATAAGCGGCCAACCCATCTATAACGCCATCGTGTGGCAATGCCGTCGCACCGCACCTCTGATCGACGAGCTGGTCGAGCAGGGCGCAGAAGAACTGGTGCGCTCCCGCACGGGACTCACGCTCGATCCGTATTTCTCGGCCTCCAAGGTGCAGTGGATCCTCGACAACGTCGATGGTGCGCGTGAGAGCGCGGCGGCGGGCGACCTCATGTTCGGCACCATCGACACCTGGCTCATCTACAACCTCACCGGCGGTCAGGTCTTTGCCACCGACTACACCAATGCCAGCCGCACCGCGCTCTTTAATATCCATGCGCTCGATTGGGACGACGATCTGCTGGCACTTTTCGACGTCCCGCGTTCCATGATGCCCGAGGTTCGTTGGAGCTCGGGCGACTACGGCCGCGTTGCGAGCGACATCATGACCAACATGCCACCCATCATGGGCGTGGCGGGCGACCAGCAGGCGTCGCTGTTCGGCCACTGCTGCTTCCATCCCGGCCAGACCAAAAACACCTATGGCACGGGCTGCTTTATGCTCATGAACACCGGCGACGAGATCGTCGAATCCAAGAACGGTCTGGTCTCCACGATCGGTATCGCCGCGGACGGCAAGATCAGCTATGCGCTCGAGGGCTCTATCTTTGCCGCCGGCTCAACCATGAACTGGCTGCGCAACAACATGGGCATCATCTCGAGCGTGAGCGAGTCCGCGCAACTCGCCGTTTCGATCAACGACAACGAGGGCTGCTACTTCGTCCCCGCCTTCGCAGGCCTGGGCGCTCCCTGGTGGGACCCGCATGCTCGCGGTATCGTGTGCGGCCTGACCGGCGCCTCGAGTCGCGCGACCATTGTGCGTGCAGCCTGCGAGTCCATGGCCTACCAGAGTTATGACGTGCTACGCGCCATGGAGCAGGACGTGGGACTTTCGATTGAGCGCCTGTCTGTCGACGGCGGCGCCTCGCGCAACGAGTTCATCATGCAATTCCAGGCTGATCTGCTGGATATCCCTGTGCTGCAGTGCGAGACGGTGGAGACCACGGCGATTGGCGCCGCGTACTTGGCGGGCCTTGCTGTCGGCTATTGGGAGGATTTGGAGGAGCTGGAGCAAAACGCTCAGATCGTCAAAGTCTTCCATCCTCACATGTCCGCCGAGCGCCGTGAGAGCAACCTCGCTGGTTGGCGTGATGCCGTCAAGCGTTCGCTCAACACCGCTCAGTAGGGTTGCGACGAGCTGCTCGATACAACAAACCGTTAAACTTATGCACGGCGCGAGGCAACAATGTCGCCAGGCGTCTTGTCAGCAAGGTCATCTTCCGGCCGCAATGAAAGGGGCATCAACCCATGACCGTCACCTACGATACGTCCCGTGTGACCCTTGTCGATCACCCACTCGTCCAGCACAAGCTGTCGATCTTGCGCGACAAGAGCACTGGCACCAACCAGTTCCGCCAGCTCGTGCGCGAGCTTGCGCTCTTTGACGGCTACGAGGCCATGCGCGACCTGCCCATGGAAGACGTCGAGGTCGAGACCCCCATCACCACCGCAACGTTTAAGCAGCTCGCCGGCAAAAAGCTCGCCATCGTTCCCATCCTGCGTGCGGGCCTTGGCATGGTCGACGGTATCCTCGACTTGGTACCCTCGGCTCGCGTGGGCCACATTGGAATGGAGCGCGACGAGGTTACTCACGAGCCGCATGAGTATTACTGCAAGATGCCCAAGGATATCGATCAGCGCATCTGCCTGGTTGTCGACCCCATGCTCGCCACGGGCGGTTCGGCCGAGATGGCCATCAGCTACCTGCGCGAGCGCGGTGTCAAGGATATCCGCATGCTGTGCATCGTCGCCGCGCCCGAGGGCCTCAAGTCGCTGACCGAAAAGGACCCTGACGTACATATTTATACGTGCGCCATCGACGACCATCTCAACGAGGCAGCCTACATCGTTCCCGGCCTGGGCGACGCCGGCGACCGCATTTACGGCACGCTGTAATCTCTGGGCCATACCGGCTAACGTCAGAAATACGAAGAAATGGTGCGCGCGGGCGAGCAAAAGACGTCCGCGCGCACTCCTGTTAACGGACGTTTTGCGCTGAGGGGTTCGAAAAAACGTATTACCGTACCCGCGGCATAAAGAAGGCCTTAAGAAAACGTACAGGTGCGTATTAACCGTTTCTTTTACGGTTGTACTTTAGCGATTGGCTCGTACA
>CALBUZ010000080.1 GCA_937969105.1 uncultured Collinsella sp.
AGCGGCTTGTCGCGCCAACCGATCATGTCCATCGCGCGCAGCAGGCAGCGGTCGAGCGCGCAGGCGTTGAGCTTCTCGTTGTAGTACTGCAGCATGGTCTCGCCCTCGCGCACGATGTTCTTAAGGCGCAGGTCGGCGGGGTCCATGTGCAGCATGTCGGCGAGCTCGTTGACGGCGCTCTCCACGGCAAACTGACCCTGGGTGGCACCGTAGCCACGATACGCGCCGCCACGGTTGGTATTGGTGTAGACGGCGTCCCAGCTAAAGCGGCTCGCCTTCACGTGGTTGTAGATGGGCAAGCTCTTGTGGCCCGAAAGGCCGATCGTCGTGGTGGCGTGCTCGCCGTACGCGCCGGCGTTGGACAGCGTGTGCAGGTCGATGGCCGTGATGGTGCCGTCGTTCATGGCGCCCAGCTTAACGGTCATCTGCATCTGGTGGCGCGAGTTGCCCGCGGTGATGGTCTCCTCGCGGGTGTAGCAGCAGTAGCTCGGACGACCGGTCTGCTGGGTCACGAACGCCACGAAGATCTCGCAGCAGCCCGTCTGCTTGGAGCCAAAGCCGCCGCCGATGCGCGGCTTAATAACCTGCACCTGCGACTGAGGGATATCGAGCGACTGTGCGACCATACGGCGCACGTGGAAGGGCACCTGCGTAGAGGTGGTCACCGAGATGCGGCCGAACGCGTCGGTCGTCGCGAAGGCGCGGAAGGTCTCCATGGGCGCGGTCTGCGTGGCCTGGCTGGTGTAGGTGCGCTCAAAGACGATGTCGCTCTGGGCGAAAGCCTCGTCCAGATCGCCATAATCGCTGGTACCGCTGCACACCAGGTTGCGAGCAACGTCGCCGCCCTGCGGGAACATAAAGGTCACGTCGCCCTCGGGGTGGACCACGATGTCACTATCGAGTGCCTGGGTAAAGTCGAGCAGCGGCTCGAGTACCTCGTAGTCGACCTTGATGAGCTTGAGTGCCTTGTCGGCGGCCTCCTCGGTCTCGGCGGCGACGATCGCCACCTCCTCGTTTTGGTAGCGCACGAGGTTCTCGAGGATCAGGCGGTCGTAGGGACTCGGCTGCGGATAGCTCTGGCCGGCGATGGTAAAGCGGCGCTGGGGCACGTCCTCGTAGGTGTAGACGCCCACGACGCCGGGCACCTTCAGGGCGCGCGACGTATCGATGGAGCGGATCTTGGCGCGGGCATAGGGGCTGCGCTTGAGTTTGACGATGAGCGCGCCGGCGGGCACCATATCGCCGGTGTAGACCGGACGACCCTCGAGCAAGGCCTTCGAGTCCTTCTTGGGCTGCTTGTGGGTGATCTGCTTGTAGGAGACGCCGTCAGAGCTGGTGTCGTTGACGGGCAGCTCGGGCATCTCAAAGCCCACCTGCACGCCGGATTCGTTGAGGAAGCGGACGATGGCGCGCAGTTGGCTCTCGTAGCCGCTGCAGCGGCAGAGGTTGCCGGCGAGCTGGCGCGAGAGCTCCTCACGCGTGGCGACGAGGCTCGGGTCCTCTTTGGCGGCGCGGGCGAGCGCCAGTACGTTCATGATGAGGCCGGGGGCGCAAAAACCACACTGCTCGGCGCCTTCGGCAGCCATCGCACGGGCCAGTGCCTCGGACTCGGCCTTGAGGCCCTCGAGCGTGGTGATGGAGCGGCCCTCAACACGGGCGGCGGGAACCGAGCAGCTCAGCACCGGGTCGCCGTCGAGCCACACCGTGCACAGGCCGCAGTTGGTGGTCTCGCAGGCACAGCGCACCGACGCGCAGCCCTGCTCGCGTAGAAGCGCAAAGAGCATGGTGTCGGGGGCAATCTGAACCTTGACCTTGCGGCCGTTGAGCGTAAAGGAAAGATCGATGAGTTTGGCAGCCATTAGCGCACCTCGCTAGAATCGACGCCGGGCACGCGGCGGCAGGAATACTCGTCCGTGGCGAACTTAGGGATCTGCACGGTCTCGAGCTCGCGGGCAAGCGCGGCCGAAAGCTCGATACCGGCGGCGCGGCGCACGGCCTGCACGGCAAGCGGCGCCGAGATGCGACGGCGGTACTCGGCCGAGCCCCACAGGTTGGTGCCGTAGCTCAGTGCACGCACGGATGCGGCAAGGGCGCGAAGCTCATCCTCGGAAGGCTGCTCGTTCACCAGGCCACACGTCTCGCCCTGCAGCAGAGTCGCGCGCAGCGGGCGGGCACCCACGGTGACATGCCAGGTGTTATCCCACCAGGCGGCGGTAACGTTTAAGGAGGGGAAGTCCGTCGCGGCCTTGCGCACGGCCTCGTAGCTCGCGCGGTAGTCGTGCTTAACGACCACGACGTGCTCGATCACGTCGCGCACGTAGCCCATCCGCACGAACTCGGCGAGCGGCACGCGGCCGGCACCCGTCAGCTCAACATACGAATCGAGCGCCAGGAACGCCGAGAGCACGTCCGAGAAGCCAAAGCGGCCGTAAATGCTGCCGCCCACCGTGGCGGTGTTGCGCAGCTGCACGCCCACGATATCGTGGACGGCGAACTCAAAGACATGGTTGACAAGCGCGTTGAGCTCGGCATGACGCTCGAGCTGGCGCAGGGTGCACATGGCGCCGATGCGAAACTCGGTCTCGGTCTCCTCGATCTGATCGAGTCCGCAGGCCGAAAGGTCAATCGCCGTCGCCACACGACGCGAACCCAGACGCATCCAGATGCCGCCGCCCACAATCTTGTTGTTGCGGTTCTTCTGCAAGAGCTCATAGGCTTCGGCCGCGTTTCCAACACGGACGTAGGTACCGAACTTGAGCACGTTCTCCCCCATCTCTCCACTTGTCCAGTACTTTTAAGTGTACCAAACGAGGGGCCGCACACCGTTTTAGGACAAAATCCACCCACCCATCCATAACTTGCGGTGAAATACGGACTGATTAGCCGTTCTGGAACGCTAAACAGTCCGTATTTCACCGCAAGTTATGAAGAGTCCTCCAGGATAGAAAAGGCTCCCAGCCAAGATGACTGGGAGCCTTATTTGGCGCTATGAAGCGAAGATTTAGCAGACGCCCTGGGCGAGCATGGCGTCGGCGACCTTCAAGAAGCCGGCGATGTTGGCGCCCATGACAAAGTTGCCCTCCTGGCCATACTCCTTGGCGGTGTCGTCCACGTTGTGGAACATGCCGCGCATGAGCTGCTCGAGCTTGCCGTCGACCTCCTCGAAGGTCCAGGACAGGTGCTCGGCGTTCTGGCTCATCTCCAGGCCGGACACGAGCACGCCGCCGGCGTTGGCAGCCTTACCGGGCATAAAGGCGACGCCGTTCTCCTGGAAGTAGGTCGTGGCCTCGATGGTCGTGGGCATGTTCGCGCCCTCGCCGACCACCTTGCAGCCGTTGGCGACGAGCGCCTGGGCGTCCTCGAGCAGCAGCGTGTTCTCGCGAGCGCAGGGCAGCGCGATGTCGCAGGGCAGCTGCCACACGCCGCGGCCGTCGCCCTCGTGCCACGTGGCGTTGGGCTTCTCGTCAACGTACATGGCGAGCGTGACGCCCTTGTCGTGGCCAGAGCGCTTCTTGTTGTAGATGTGCTCGAGCACGGTGTAGTCGATGCCGTCGGGATCCTCGACCCAGCCATGGGTGTCGGAGCAGGCCAGCACCTTGCCGCCGAGCTGAGAGACCTTCTGGACGGCGTAGATGGCGACGTTGCCGGAGCCATGGACGACGACGTTCTTGCCCTCGAAGGAGTCGCCACGGCTCTTGAGGTACTCGTCCACAAAGTAGGCCAGGCCGTAGCCGGTGGCCTCGGTACGGGCGAGCGAGCCGCCAAAGGAGAGGCCCTTGCCGGTAAGGACGCCGGTCCACTCGTTGGTCAGGCGCTTGTACTGACCGAACAGGTAGGCAACCTCGCGGCCGCCAACGCCCAGGTCGCCGGCGGGAACGTCGGTGTTGGGGCCAATGTGGCGATAGAGCTCGGTCATGAAGGACTGGCAGAAGTGCATGATCTCGTTGTTGGACTTGCCCTTGGGGTCAAAGTCGGAGCCGCCCTTGCCGCCGCCCATGGGAAGGGTGGTCAGGCTGTTCTTGAGGATCTGCTCCAGGCCCAGGAACTTGAGCATGCCCAGGGTGACCGTCGGGTTAAAGCGCAGGCCGCCCTTGTAGGGTCCAATGGCAGAGTTGAACTCGACGCGGTAGCCGCGATTGACCTGGACCTTGCCCTGGTCGTCGACCCAGGGGACACGGAACATAACGATGCGCTCGGGCTCGACGAGGCGCTCAAGCAGGGCGGCCTCCTCGTACTCGGGGTGGGCGTCGAGCGCCGGCTGAATGGTGCCGAGGATCTCGGTCGCGGCCTGGATGAACTCAGGCTGCTCGGGATAGCGGGCCTTGAGCTCGTCGAGAACTTTCTGCGTGTAGCTCATGCTTCCTCCAATTGATGGAAAAGAAAAGTGTCGTTCGAGGCGCCCCATGCGCCGCGAGCTTTATCGAGTATGGATAATATCGCACTGTTGCAGCAAAGTTTCGCATAAGCCGACGAGCAGATGTTTCGTTTTGATTACGATGCAGGTAGATGCGTTTTTGAGTGCCTGACGTGCAAAACCTGTGTTTCAAACCTGTTTCGTCCACGTGTTCCACACCACCACAAAGGTGCCTGTCCCCAATGTGGTGGTGTTGGTGGTTAGAGGACGAGCTGATGGTAGTCGGCGGGGGTTATGCGGCCTTCGGTGGCAGCGCGGAAGGCGGCGAGGGCATCGCCGGAGAACGGCATGACCCAGCAAAGCCCACAGCCGGCAGTAATGGAGCCCGGCAATGGCATGATGCGCCCGGGCACACCGGCGGCAAGGCACAGCTGCTCGCATTCCATCACATCGAAAGTGCTGTCGAACGACACGATGATCTTGCGTTCGTGGTCGAGGGCATCGCCGGACGGGCCTTCGCGGTGTGCCTCACGATACGCCGCGGCGGCCGCTTCCTCTTCCGCAGTATGTCCACAGCCACCGCAGCCGCAGGTACAGGGCTCGGAACCATCGCAAGTGCAAGACTCTCCCGTGTCGGGGCAAATATCGTGAGACATGGCAACTCCAATCGTCTAGGCGAGCAACTCGGCCGCCGCAAACTCCTCGGGTGTATTGACGTTTTCGAAGCAGAGCGTCGAGCCCGCGGCCTTAACGATCTGCGGCTCATCCATATAGCCAGCCTGAACGCGATTGATCAGGCAGCGAATGCGCTGGCGGTCGCAGGCAAGCAGCTCTTGGGCAACCGGCGCACAAGCGTCACGGCGCCAGACGGCGCAAAGCGGCTCAATCCCCCGCTCCTCGCGCGGCACGCACACGTCGAGCGCCTCGGCCTCGACACAGCCAGCAAGGGCACCGATTAGCTCCGAAGAGACAAACGGCATATCACAGGCGACGATAGCAACGAGAGGCAGCCGGGCCGCAGTCAGCGAACTCGCGATGCCGCGCATGGCGCCCGCCGGCCCCTCAAGGTCCGACACTATTCGCGGCACCAGGCCGCCAAACGCGCGCTCCTCAAGGTAGGCAAGCTCGCTGGGACGCGAAGTCGTCACGACCAATTCGCCGGCAACTGGCGCCAACCGACCCAGCACGCGTTCGATGAGCGGCTCGCCGCAAAACGCCATGCGAGCCTTATCACAGCCCATGCGCGAGGACAGTCCACCCGCTTGGACGACACAAGAAAGATCGGCACGTCTTACGGTAGTCATACGGCAAAACACCTCCATCGGCATGCTCGAAACCCGGTGCACGAAGCTAAATACAGCCACCGAAATAGCAGCACTACGAAAAGCTCGTGCAAAAACAAAACAGCGCCTTTGCGGCACGCAGCAAGACCGCGAGCACAAAAGCGCTGGTAGCGTATGGCGGGAACGTATGTGAATCGAACACATCCAAGACGTTTTGCACGCCTCGCAACGGTTTTGAGGACCGCGGAGCCCACCGGAGCCCATCCGTTCCCAAGTGCGCCGGTATTTTACCAAACCGAAACGGATCCATCCCAAAAAGACGAGCAAGAAGTTGCGGTGGAATAGTTCCTGGTTTGGCGTTAGATGCCGAAAACAGGAACTATTTCACCGCAACTGATGAGGCGGGCCGAGCAGCCAATCTAGCGCAGGGAGCGCAGGCCGCCGGCATCCTTGTCGAGGACTGTGAAGCGCACGGCATCAAGATGCTCAAGGATGCTGATGGCGCGCTTGCGCGACACACCTAGGGCCTCGCGCAGCACGCTCGTGGTGGCAGCGCCGCTGGCCGCCTCAATGGCGGCGGCGACGAGCTCGCGCGCATGGGCCTCGGCGGCAGCGGACAGGGCAACGTCGCGCTCGACCTTAACGATCGCGCGGTTGAGCGAAAGCTCGCGCAGGGCGCGCGTCATGGTGTCGCGATCGAGCTGCAGTTGCTCGCCCACCTCAGGCAACGTCGGCGCATCGAGTCCGGCCTCGTCCAGCAAGGCAACGATGCGTTCGCAGGCCTCGCGCACCACGCGCGCCGCGGCGGCAGCGGAGTGCGGATCGAACACCTCGGCGCCCTCGGAGGCGCACACGCCGCGCGAGCAGCCCTCGGAAATCAGGGCTGCGGCAATTGCATCGTCAGCGGTAGGCCAAGCAGCATGGGCAACGGCGCCGGGCGTAAAGCCCGTTTCCTTGGGAGCCGCCGCATGCATAGCTGACAGGGTCGCCGCCAGCGTGCCCATCGCGGCATCGAGCGCGGAAGCATTCGCATACAACGTACCGCCTGGGCCCGCAAGTTCGCGCACAATACCTCGCGCCACCAACTCGTTCAGCGCAGCATCGGCCTCACCGGAAACAAGATCTAGCGCCGCGGCAACGTCGGCGACCACGACTGGCAACGTCTGCAGCGCCAGCCACGCGTCCACACCAGCGACGGCATCGCCGGTCTCAAGCGCTGCAAGCAGCGTGCGCTCCCCCGTCGAAAGCTCACGCGAGCGACGGCAGCGCGAAAGCAGCACACGCCCGCCGCCAATGAGCATAACGGGCGAATACGACAGCACCACGGCATGGTCTCCGGCACGCAGCGGCAGCGGCTCCTCCAAGCGCACCTGCACGGTACGGGTCTCGCCCACCGCCATGGGGGCCTCGCCCTCCAAAAGCATGATACGGCCGACGACTTCGGCCGTGCCGGCCATCACATGCACGCGCGCGCCCGACTCGAGCACGCGCGGCTTGGCGCCCTCGCGACCCAAATACGTAAACGTCATCATAAAGCGCATCGTCTGGCCAAAGCGGCCCGCCACGCCGAGCATCTCACCGCGATCGAGCGCGGCGACACCATCGCCCACCAAGTTGAGCGCCACACGCTGACCGGGCAGTGCCTGCTGCGTGTCGCCATGCACTTGGATCCCACGTACGCGGCAGGTCGTGTGCGACGGTAGCGCGACAAGCTCATCCCCCACCGCAACCGGCGCATCGTGCAACGTGCCCGTCACCACGGTACCGGCGCCCTTGATTGTAAAGCAGCGGTCGATGGGCAGACGCGGTGCGGCATCGGTGAGCTCGGCACGGGCACGGCAGGAATCCCAGCAAGCGGCAACCTGCTCGTCGAGCGCAGCCAGTAGGTCATCGATTCCCGCGTCGGTCTTGGACGACACAGGCACGATCGGCGCGTCCGCAAACACGGTACCCGACAAAAAGTCATCGACATCGAGCTCGGCAAGCTCGGTCATCTCGGCATCGGCCAGGTCACACATGGTCAGCGCGACCACGATATGCGTGACGCCCAGCAACTCCAGCACGTGCACGTGCTCGCGCGTCTGCGGCATTACGCCCTCGACGGCAGAGACCACCAGCACGGCCACGTCGATACCCGTGGCACCCTGCACCATGGCGCGCAAATAATGCGCGTGGCCCGGCACATCGACCAGTCCGACGATCTTGCCACTCGGCAGTGCCAGCTCGCCAAAGCCCAGCTCCACGGTCATACCGCGACGGCGCTCGACCTCCAAGCGGTCAGGATTCTTGCCGGTCAGCGTCTCAATCAATGCCGACTTACCGTGGTCGACATGGCCCGCCGTGCCCACGATAACGGGGCATTCCACCAATGCGTCACGCTCACTCATCGGCGCACCGCCTTGGCAACGCACGCGGCAAGCGTCGACGCCGCCGTCTCGATATCGCGGTCGCCCACAAGCGTACGGACGTCAAACAAAATGCGATCGTGCGAGGTTCGCGTGACGACCGGCGTGTCGAAGTCCTGGACAAGCGAACGCTTGAGCGCGTCGACCGTCAGACGCTCGTCAACAAGACGCACGGCAACGCACATCGTGGGCAGCTCAACGGTAGGCAGCGAACCGCCACCGGGCGTCGAGGACTCCTCGACAATATCCAACTCAACGGCGCACGGGCAACCGGCCTTATCGAGCCCGGCGACCATACAATCGCACAGCTTGCGAGCACGACGCTCCAGATGAGCCTGCGGAAGCGTCAGCATGCTGAGCACCGGAATATCGCGATGAGCCACATCGGCGCCATCCATGTAGATACGCAGCGTGGCCTCGAGCGCCGTGAGCGCCAACTTACCCGGGCGCAGGGCGCGCATAAGCGGATGTGACCCACAGGCCTGGACCAGATCGCGACGACCCATGATAATGCCCGCCTGTGCGGCACCGAGCAATTTATCGCCCGAGCACGACACCAGATCGAGCCCTGCCGAAACCGAAGCCGGCGTGGTTTCTTCGCCGCCGCGCACCAAGATGTCGTCGGGCAACAGCGCGCCCGACCCCTGGTCCTCGTAGAACAGCAGACCATGTTTGTGGGCCAGGGCGGCGAGCTCCCTTGAGATCACTTCCTCGTGAAAACCCTCGATGCGGTAGTTGGAAGGATGGACCTTCAGGATCATGGCCGTTTCGGACGTGATGGCGCGCTCGTAGTCGCCCAGATGCGTGCGGTTGGTGGCGCCGACCTCGACGAGTTTGGCGCCCGAGGCCGCCATGACGTCGGGGATGCGGAAGCTGCCACCGATCTCGACGAGCTCGCCACGGCTCACGATGACCTCTTTGCCTGCGGCATGGGTGGCAAGCACCAGCAACACCGCGGCGGCATTGTTGTTGACGACCAGCGCGTCCTCGGCACCGGTAAGTGAGCGGATCAGCTGCGCGGCGTGCTCCTTGCGCGACCCACGCGAACAGGTGTCGACGCTGTACTCGAGCGTGCTATACCCACGCGCAACCTCGGCCACGGCCTTGGCGGCCGACTCCGCGAGCGGGGCTCGACCCAGATTGGTATGGATAACAACACCCGTGGCGTTGACGGCGGGACGCAGGCTCGGCAGCGCGGAGCGATGCGCACGCCACTCGATGGCCGAAGCAAGGTCGCGCTTAGAGCGCGGGGCGGCGCCGGCGCGAATGGCGGCGCGCTCCTCGTCGAGCTCGGCCGTGACGGCGGCATGCACCACCGCGTCGCAGGTCTCCCCCGCCGCCTTCACTACCGGCCACTCGGCAAGCAGCTCGTTGACGGAGGGAATGGCGCGCAGGCGGGCGCGCACCTCATCGGACATGTTCTGGCTATCGCTCATGTGCAGCCTTTCAAAACCAAGGGCAGATCAGTCGGTCGCTCATCAAAAACCAGCCGAATCAATCTACTGAATCAATCTGTCGTTATTATCCACGTGCTCCGCGATCTTTTCCACGCGAACGGCGTTTTCCTGGGTGAGCGCGGCACCCGTCAACGGATCCCAACGCAACGGTGTATGGTCGAGCGGGCCCACGCCCAAGGCTTGAGCGTCACCGGCATCGCGGCCAAACGAACGCCCACCGGGGGCGGCCGAGGTGAAGATGCACGCCGGATGCAGATGCGGCGTCGTCTCCACGCGCACGCGGTCGCGGCCCATATCGCTCACGAGTTCAACGACCTCGCCATTGGCGATACCCATGCGCGCGGCAACATCGGCATTCATCTGCACGGCGTCCAAGTCGGAACCCGTCTCGGCGGCACCGGCCGCCGCGAGCCTGCGCGATGTATGCGACTCAAAGGGACGGTTGCCGCTAATGAGGCGAAACATCCCAGGGCCAGGCTCCACCATGGGAGCGATCCAGTTGGGTACACGACCCAGGCCGGCTCGTTCCCATACGTCGCTTGCCAGCGCAATTTTGCCGCCATCCAAGGGAATCGCCGGCTCACCCGTGCGCGTCGGCAGCGCCATGCCCGTATCGGCCCAGCCGCGCTCCTTGAGCTCGTCCAGATCAATCCCAAACGGCGCCACCTGGGCAGCCGCCAGATCGTCGGACGTAAGCCGAAAGTACTCACCCACGCCGCAAGCCTGCGCCAGACCGGCAAAGATCTCCCGACCGGGACGCGTGTCGTCATGCTGCACAGGCAGCACGGCGTTGCGGTAGAACACGCGCGCATCGTTGGCGCCCACGACCGTGCCCACACCGCGGTCGGCCTCCAGATACGTCACATCGGGCAGCACGAAGTCAGAAGCACGCGCCGTCTCGGACCAACGAATATCAATCGTCACGAGCAAGTCGAGCTGCTGCAAGATGCCCAACCAAGCCTGTGCATTGCCATAGCCCGCACCGGGGTTACTGGCATAGAAGATGAGCCCACGCAAATCGCCGGCAAGAATCGACTGACCGATGGTCGTGCACAGGCCGCGCACCGGATCGACCAGTGGATAACGCTCGGACCCCAGCTTGGGCTCGCGCGGCATCGGCGGCGTCGCAAAGCGTGCGGGATCAAGGTCGCCCAAAACAAGCGGCGTCGGCGGGTTGAGCGCACCGCCCACACGCCCCAGGCAGCCCAGCAGCACATCGACCAAGCAGATAGCGCGCGCGGTCTGGGTGCTATTGGCATACGCGATACCGATGCCACCATGAAAGCCCGCATCCACCACAGCGGCAGGCGCGGCGGCAGCCAGATCGCGCGCCGTGGCGACAATCTCTGTAGCCGGCACGTCGCACATCGACTCGGCCCATTCGGGCGTCCAAGCAGCAGCCGCCTGCGCCAGCTCGTCAAACCCCGTGGTATAGCGGGCAACAAACTCGCGGTCGTACAGGCCCTCGGCAATGAGCACATGTGCGATACCCAGCAGCAGCGCCAGGTCGCAGCCCGGGCGCACGCGCAGCCAGCGGTCGGCAAGCGCAGCCGAGCCGCTGCGCCGAGGGTCGACCACGATAATCTTCGCCCCACG
>CALBUZ010000081.1 GCA_937969105.1 uncultured Collinsella sp.
GAGCCCGGCGTCCCGGTCTTCCTGTTCATGGGCGAGGACGAGAACCGCAAGCTCGACGAGCGCGTCCGCGCCTTCCTGACCCGCGGCGTGACCGGCGACACCGACATCAACATCATCGACACCGCCGAGTTCGCGATCCCCGGCCTTGACGACGAGTTCCGCGTCATCGTCTCCCCGTGGATTCTGACGGTGCTCGTGACCGACCGCCTGGCTCGCTACTACGAGACGGTCACCAAGCACAACCTCAAGTATCGTCGCTACTATCACCAGTTCGACTACTAAAGAAAACGGGTGCGGGAACGTGCCGGGCTATTGAGAGGAACACAGAATGAGACAGTACATCATCGCCAGCCATGCGCACTTCGCCACCGGCATCAAGGAGAGCGTCGAGCTGCTCTCGGGCGCTCGCGACAACGTCCACGATCTTTCGATGTTCGTCGATGGCCGCATGGACGTGGCCGAGGAGGCCCAAAAACTGCTGGCAGGCATGTCTGCCGACGATGATGTCGTTGTCTGCACCGACCTCTTTGGCGGTAGCGTTAACAACGAGTTCACCAAGATCGTCCAGACGCGTCCCCGCACGTACCTCGTTACCAACATGAACCTTCCTCTGCTCATCCAGCTGCTGTTCTCTGACGAGTCGGCGCCGGTTGAGGAGACGATTCGCGCCATCGTCGCTGCGGACGATACGCGCGTGAAGTTTGTCAACGATCTTTTGGTCGATGACGAGGAGGAGGAAGAGTTCTAATCCGCAGCACCTACTGACACGCCGTATGACGGCACAAGACCTTTGGGGGGTCACATTATGATTCAGCTACTTCGCGTTGACCATCGCCTGCTTCATGGCCAGGTCGCAGTTTCCTGGGTTCAGGGCCTTGGCTCCAACTGCATCTTCTGCGTGGGCGATAAGGTCGCTAACGACCCGGTGTGGAAGACGACGCTCAAGATGGGCAAGCCTGCCGGCTGCAAGCTCGTCATCAAAGATATGGAGCATGCAATCGAAGCTATCAACTCGGGCGTGACCGACAAGTACAAGATGATCATCTGCGTCGCCACTATCGCTGAGGCAAAGCAGCTTGTTGAGGGCTGCCCGCAGATCAAGTCGGTCAACCTGGGCAACACCAAGCCCAAGGACGAGAAGCGTCCCGACGCTCGTCAGGTCTCTCGTCAGATCTTCCTGACCGCGGCCGAGGAAGCCGATGTGCGCGAGATGCTGGATCGTGGCGTTGAGGTCGAGATTCGACCCCTGGCCGATGACCCCAAGGTCGACTGCGCCAGCGTGCTCTAGGCGTTCAATTTCGAAGAGTCTGAGCTCTTCGTAGTGTCCTATATGGAAAGGGGGATGTATGCTTACCCAAGCAATCCTCATCGGACTTATCGCCGCATTTGGTAAGTTCGACTGCCAGCTCGGTACGCTCTACGCGTTCCGCCCCATCGTCCTGTGCCCGCTCGTGGGCCTGGTGCTGGGGGACCTGCAGTCCGGCCTCGCGATCGGTGCGAGTCTGGAGCTGCTGTTCATGGGCTCGATCTCCATCGGCGCCTACGTGCCGCCTGATGAGACGATCGGCGGCGTGCTCGCCTGCGCCTTCGCTATCCAGCTGGGCCAGAGCACCGAGGCAGCCATCGCGCTTGCCATGCCCATCGCCACGCTGTGCCTTGCCATCAAGAACATCCTTAACGCCGCCCTGCCGATCCTGGTCGACCGCGCTGATGTCTACTCCGGCCAGGGCAACCTTAAGGGTGTCTATGCGATGCACTTCCTGATCGGTTTGACCGGTATCATCATGGCGTTCCTGCTGTGCTCGCTGTCGTTCTATCTGGGTGCTGACGCCATCCAGGGCCTGCTCGACTTCATCCCGCCCTTTGTCCTTGCTGGCTTTGGCGTTGCCGCCAACTTCCTGCCTGCCATGGGCTTCGCCATGCTCGGCCGCCTGGTGCTCACCAAGCAGCTCGTGCCCTTCTACTTCCTGGGCTTCCTGCTGTGCTCCTACGCCAACGTGCCCGTCCTGGGCGTCGCCCTGATCGCCATCATCATCGGCATCGACAAGTTCGACCTGCTCGGCCTGGGCGGAGCCCAGCCCCAGCTCTCCGCGGAAGGGGATGAGGACGATGACTTCTAGTCCCGAGAACAAGATCACGCGCTCCGACCTCGTCAAGAGCGCCGTCAACGTCGGCGCCCTGGGCATGGAGTTCTCCTGGACCTACTACAAGCAGATGAACATCGCCTTCTGCCTGATGGTCGCCAACATGCTCAAGAAGATCTACGCCGGCCGCCCCGACGACTACGCCGCGGCCCTGCACCGCCACTGCGCGTTCTTCAACATCACCGTCCAGTTCGCCCCGTTCGTCGGCGGCATCGCGATGGCCATGGAGGAGAAGGTCGCCCGCGGCGAGATCGAGCCCGAGAGCGTCAACGACGTCAAGGCCGCCCTCATGGGCCCGCTGTCCGGCATCGGCGACTCCATCTTCCTGTCGACGCTGCGCGTGGTCGCCGCCGCGGTGGGCATCAGCCTGTGCCAGGCCGGCAACCCCTTCGGCCCCATCGCCTTCCTGCTCATCTACAACGTCCCCGGCTTCGCGCTGCGCATCTGGGGCGCCGTCAAGGGCTACGAGCTGGGCGTGGGCTTCCTGGACGAGGCCCAGAGGACCGGCCTCATGCAGAAGATCATGACCTGCGTGGGAATCGTGGGCGTCATGGTCGTGGGCGCCATGTGCAAGGACATGTTCTGGGCCAGCATCCCGGTGGCCATCGGCTCGGGCGACGACGCCCAGACCCTCCAGGACATCCTGGACGGCATCATGCCCGGCATGCTCGGCATGATTGCCTTCTGGCTGTACTACTGGCTGCTGTCCAAGAAGATCAACCCCATGGTGCTGATCGTGGCCACCATGGTCGTGGGCATCATCGGCGCGTTCTTCGGCGTGCTGGCGTAGGTTCCTGCGTTTTATTCTGCCCCCAAGGGAAACGGCGACCCGTTGCGGTCGCCGTTTTTTATTACCGAAAGTTAGCTGGAGGTGCTTCGTGATTCGATCTGACAATCCACCCGATAATGGCGTGAGCGGGGCGATGTATCTATTTGGCACGGCGCTCTTGTGGAGTTTTATCGGCATCCTCGTTCGCGCCAATTCGCAGTCAGCTCTTTTGATCGGTGCCGTTACGGCAATATTTATGGCGCTCTTTATCCTGCTCGTCGGTAGGCCCGTCCTCCGCGTCAGCCGTCTTATTGTCCTTGTGGCCGTCTGCAACTTCGTGACGGGCACCACGTTTAACTTTGCCAACCAGCTCACGACGGTCGGCAACGCGATCGTTCTGCAGTACACCTCGATGATTTTTGTTATCGTGTATCAGTCGCTCGCAACTCGCACGTTGCCCTCGCCTGCGAAGATTGCCTCCGTGTTGGTTGCTTTTACGGGTATGGGACTTTTCTTTTTAGGCGATTTGAGCGCCGAGGGCATGCTCGGCAACCTGCTTGCCGTCATTTCGGGAGCCACCTTTGGGCTGTGTTTCTTTTTAAACTCTCGCCCCGATGCGTCGCCCATGGTGTCCTCGCTCATCTCCTGCGGTATCTCGATGCTGCCGATCGTCTATTTTGCTGGCGCCCTAGACTCCGTAAAACCCTTTGAGTGGGGGCTTATGCTGGTGCATGGCCTTTTTTGCAGCGGCCTTGCGAGTGTGCTGTATGCCAAGGGGATTGCGCGCACTAACGCGTTTGCGGCCAACTTGGTTTGCATGAGCGAGGTCGTGCTCGCTCCCTGCTGGTCGGCGCTTCTCTTTGGCGAGGTCTTTCGCTGGAACGAGTTTTTGGGCGCGGCGATAATCGTTTTGGTGATTGTAGGCAACTTGGCATACGATGCCTTTGGCGATGGCTTTCTGGTGGCGCTTGTCCGCCATCGAAACAAAGAGCGCGCCTGATGGGATACGTCTGCCGTTTACGGTAAAAAACACCCCGCTGAGCGAGTGGTATTAAATAGTAAGAACCTGCATATCTATAATTGGTATCAAATCATTTGTGCCTGGCATAGGTGTTAACAGCACACCAGGTACGCTTCGGGCCGTGTGGTCGAGTTTCCGGATTGATATCAACAGCGCGCGCGACGGTGACCGGCTATGACTCGAGATTTCCTATTTTGGAGGAACCATGCTTACCCAAGCAATCCTCGTCGGCTTAGTCGGAGCGTTTGGAGGCCTCGACTACCAGCTCGGCACCCTCTACGCGTTCCGCCCCATCGTCCTGTGCCCGCTCGTGGGCCTGGTGCTGGGGGACCTGCAGACTGGTCTTGCCGTCGGCGCCAGCCTGGAGCTGCTGTTCATGGGTTCGGTTTCCATCGGCGCCTACGTGCCGCCTAACGAAACGATCGGCGGCGTGCTCGCCTGCGCGTTTGCCATTCAGCTCGGTCAGGGTACCGAGACGGCCATCGCGCTCGCCATGCCCATCGCTGTCCTTTCGCTGACGATCGGCAACATTACTAGTGCCTTGTTCACCGTGTTTGTCGATATGGCAGACAGGTTCGCCCTCAAGGGAAACCTTAAAGGCATTTACGCCGTTCATTGGGGCATGGGTCTTTGGGGCTGCCTTGAGTATTTCCTGCTGTGCGGCGGCGCCTTCTATCTGGGCTCCGATGCCATCCAGGGCCTGCTCGACTTCGTCCCGTCCTTCATCATTGATGGTTGCGGCGTTGCCGCCAACATCCTGCCTGCCATGGGCTTCGCCATGCTCGGCCGCCTGGTGCTCACCAAGCAGCTCGTGCCCTTCTACTTCCTGGGCTTCCTGCTGTGCTCCTACGCCAACGTGCCCGTCCTGGGCGTCGCCCTGATCGCCATCATCATCGGCATCGACAAGTTCGACCTGCTCGGCCTGGGCGGAGCCCAGCCCCAGCTCTCCGCGGAAGGGGATGAGGACGATGACTTCTAGTCCCGAGAACAAGATCACGCGCTCCGACCTCGTCAAGAGCGCCGTCAACGTCGGCGCCCTGGGCATGGAGTTCTCCTGGACCTACTACAAGCAGATGAACATCGCCTTCTGCCTGATGGTCGCCAACATGCTCAAGAAGATCTACGCCGGCCGCCCCGACGACTACGCCGCGGCCCTGCACCGCCACTGCGCGTTCTTCAACATCACCGTCCAGTTCGCCCCGTTCGTCGGCGGCATCGCGATGGCCATGGAGGAGAAGGTCGCCCGCGGCGAGATCGAGCCCGAGAGCGTCAACGACGTCAAGGCCGCCCTCATGGGCCCGCTGTCCGGCATCGGCGACTCCATCTTCCTGTCGACGCTGCGCGTGGTCGCCGCCGCGGTGGGCATCAGCCTGTGCCAGGCCGGCAACCCCTTCGGCCCCATCGCCTTCCTGCTCATCTACAACGTCCCCGGCTTCGCGCTGCGCATCTGGGGCGCCGTCAAGGGCTACGAGCTGGGCGTGGGCTTCCTGGACGAGGCCCAGAGGACCGGCCTCATGCAGAAGATCATGACCTGCGTGGGAATCGTGGGCGTCATGGTCGTGGGCGCCATGTGCAAGGACATGTTCTGGGCCAGCATCCCGGTGGCCATCGGCTCGGGCGACGACGCCCAGACCCTCCAGGACATCCTGGACGGCATCATGCCCGGCATGCTCGGCATGATTGCCTTCTGGCTGTACTACTGGCTGCTGTCCAAGAAGATCAACCCCATGGTGCTGATCGTGGCCACCATGGTCGTGGGCATCATCGGCGCGTTCTTCGGCGTGCTGGCGTAAGGGCCCGGCTGCATAGATTTTCGTTGCAACCTGGAAAGGGGATGGAGCAGGCCTATGCTCTCCATCCCCTTTTTGTATAGAAGGAGTTCGTATGTTCGCGAAGGGTCGCGAAGCAATGCGCCTGACGCCGGCAGAGGTCAGGCTGATTCTTATTGAGTCCCTGCAGTGGTGCGCCAACAACGCGGTCTACTTTTTGGGGCTTATCGGTGCGGCCACGTATGATCTGGCCGGCACGGCCTTTTTGGTTGCCGCCATTACGCTCGCGCGCAATCTTATGACGTCGGTGGGCAATATGGTGTCGGGCTCGGTCATCGATCGCTTTGGACCGCGCCGGACGTCGTTTGTGACGTGCGTGATTACGGCAGTGCTATCGCTTGGCGTGGGGTTAGCGCCGTTGTCTGTCCCCGGGCTTGTGTTTGCCGCGTGCGTCTTGGGACTTGCGGGCGGCTTTATCAACACCTGCACGCATGCGTTTCCGGGATACCTGGAGTCGACCACCGAGGGTCGTACCCGCGTGAACGGCCTCATGGTGTTCTACAGCAATATCGCCTATACCGCTGGCCCGCTGCTCGGTGGTGCCATCGTGAGCTGTTTTGCCACGCAATCGGTCTATCTGCTCATGGCGGGCATGATGGGTGTGGCGGCCGTGCTCTCCTTGGGCTGTCACGAGTGTGTTGCTCCCGCAAAAGGGGAGAAGCCGAAGGGCGGTATTCTGGGCGGTATGGCCGAGGGTGCGCGACTCACGTTTCGCGACCACGATCTGCGCCTCATCTTTATCTCGGGCTTTTTGGGTTTCTTTGCGTTTGGCGCGTTCGATTCGCTGGAGTCGTTGTTCTACCGCGATGTGCTCAACGTGGATATCGTCTGGCTGGGCTGGCTGTCCTCGGTCGTGGGCCTCACTTCCTCGGTGGGCGCGTTCATCCTGACCAAGCTTTCTGCTCGCCATGTCAACCTGCGATTGCTGCTCGGCGCGCTCATGGCCGTGGGCATTGGGTCCATGGTGTACGTGGGCACCGATATGCTGGGGGTTGCGATTATCGGTCAGGCGATTAACGGTCTGGCCTGGGGGTTCCTGGAGCCGCTGCAGATGATCTTGATTCAGGAGCGCGCCGACATCAAATACCTGGGGCGCATTACCGGCTTTGTGCGTTTTGGCCTGATGAGCGCCGGCGTGGTGCCGCTGCTGGCGGCTCCGTTTTTGGCGGAGGCTTTGGGCGTCCAGACGGTACTGTTTGGAGCATCGACCATTATTGCGCTGGTAGGAACGCTGTTCTTTGTCACACAAGGGAGACGCCGGGGGCGTTAGCTATACATCAAATTCTAATTTAATACCACTCACCAGAGAATTTCGACCGTTCACCGAGGATTGGAACAGATTGAAAAGTGGTATTAAAAACACGTTGGGTGTATGTCTATAATTGGTATCGAAAAGAAACGCGATGTATAGATTCGCGTGCAGGACAGAAAGGAAAAGCCATGAAGGAAACCGAGAAGATCGAGATCATGCACTTTAGCCAGGAGGGCTATCTCGAGGACGGCAAGGCGCTCTACGAGACCGGCAAGAAAATGACCGCGCTCGCCGACAAGGTCGCCGACGAGGGCTACGACGCCGTGTTCCTGATGGGCGTCGGCGGCACCTGGGA
>CALBUZ010000082.1 GCA_937969105.1 uncultured Collinsella sp.
TCGCATCAGCGCCGTACTATGGAGGACGCTGACGTCCTCTATGGCGTCTCGATGCAAGCCGACGGCGTCAGTCGCGTCGTCTCGCAAAAACTCGATCGCGAAACCGGAAAGGTCGTGAATGCATAATGGGATTCTTTGACGCTCTCTCGCGCGGACTTGAGCGCAGCCGCGAGGCCCTTAACGAGGTCTTCTACTTTGGCGGCGAGGTCGACGAGGATTTTTGGGAGGACCTTGAGGACACCCTCGTTATGGGTGACATGGGTGCCGAGGTCGCCATTCAGGTCTCCGATGACCTGCGCGACGCCGCTGCCAAGAAGAATCTCAAGACCGCCCCGCAGCTTCGCCGTGCCCTGGCCGAGCAGCTCGAGGGCCATTTTGTGCCTGTTGAGCGCGATCCGTTTTCCGATACGCCGAGCTGCGTGCTGTTTGTCGGCATCAACGGTGCCGGCAAGACCACCACGGTCGGCAAGATTGCGAGCGCCATGGCCGCCCGCGGCAAGAACGTGGTGATCGGTTCGGCCGACACCTTCCGCGCCGCCGCCATCGAGCAGCTCGATGTGTGGGGCCAGCGTGCCGGCGTACCGGTTATCAAGCGTGACCGCGGCTCCGATCCGGCGAGCGTGTGCTATGACGTGCTCGACGAGGCCGATAAGCGCGGCAGCGACCTGGTGCTCATCGATACCGCCGGCCGTCTGCACACGAGCCCCGAGCTCATGCGTGAGCTCGCCAAGGTGGTCAATGTGACCCGTAAGCGCGCCGCCAATATGGCCGCCGGTCCCATGCCGGTCTCGGTCGTGCTTGTGATCGATGCCGCCACTGGTCAGAACGGTCTGAACCAGGCGCTCGAGTTTAACGAGGCGCTGGGCCTGGACGGTATTATCATGACTAAGCTCGACGGCACGGCTAAGGGCGGTATCGCCATGGCCGTGGCCGAGAAGCTCAAGCTCCCGATCCTGCGCATCGGCGTGGGCGAGCAGGTCGATGACCTGCAGGAGTTTAACGCCAAAGATTTCTGCCGCGCCCTGGTGGGCGAGTCCAACTAAGGAGTGACTAGTGTTTGATTCCCTGAGCGATCGCCTCAACGACACATTTGACCGCCTGCGCGGCAAGGGTAAGCTGACCGAGGCCGATATCACTTCGGCCATGCGCGACATTCGCATGGCGCTACTCGAGGCCGACGTCAACTTTAAGGTCGTCAAGGAGTTCGTCGCCAAGACCAAGGAGCGCTGCATGACCGCCGAGGTCATGGAGTCGCTGTCGCCGGCGCAAAACGTCGTCAAGATCGTGCTCGACGAGCTCACCGAGATGCTTGGCTCAACCGAGAGCAAGCTCGTCTTTAGCAATCGCATTCCCAATGTCATCATGCTCGTGGGCCTGCAGGGCTCCGGTAAGACCACGGCGGCCGTAAAGCTGGCCTACCTGCTCAAGAAGCAGGGCCGCTCGCCGCTGCTCGCCGCGTGCGACGTCTATCGTCCCGCCGCTGCCGACCAGCTGGCCACGCTCGGTGGCGAGATCGGCGTGCCGGTCTTCCGCGGTGACGGCGCGCACCCGGTCGACATTGCCAAGGGTGCCATCCAGGAGGCCGTCGACCACCTGCGCGACGTGGTCATTGTCGATACCGCCGGTCGTCTTCAGATTGACGAGCAGATGATGCAGGAGGCCGTCGACATCAAGAAGGCCGTCAAGCCCGATCAGGTGCTGATGGTCGTCGACGCCATGACCGGCCAAGACATCGTCAACGTGGTTTCGACGTTTGCCGAGCGCACCGATTTTGATGGCGTGATTATCTCCAAGCTCGACGGTGACGCCCGTGGCGGTGGCGCACTTTCGGTGCGTCAGGTGACCGGCAAGCCCATCAAGTTCGTGAGCATGGGCGAGAAACCCGATTCGCTGGAGCCGTTCTATCCCGATCGTATGGCCAAGCGCATTCTGGGAATGGGCGATGTCGTCGGTATTATCGAGAAGGCCCAGGAGGCAGCCGATGCAGAGCAGCTTGAGGCTGCCGAGCGTATGCTGCGCGAGGGCTTTACCATGAACGATATGCTCGACCAGATGAAAGCCGTCAAAAAGATGGGTGGCATGAAGGGTATCCTGGGCATGCTTCCCGGTGGCCAGCGCGCGCTCAACCAGATGGGCGGCAACTTGGACGAGGGCATCTTCGACAAGAACGAGGCCATCATCATGTCGATGACCAAGGAGGAGCGCCTGCGTCCCTCCATCATGAACGGCCAGCGCCGCGCGCGTATCGCCAAGGGCGCCGGTGTGACCCCCACCGAGGTCAACAGCCTTATGAAGCAGTGGGGCGAGATGAATAAGATGATGGGCCGCATGCGCACGATGGCCAATCAGGCACAGGCCGGCGGTAAGAAGGGTAAAAAGGGTAAGAAGGGCAAGAGGATGCGCATGCCCAATATCCCTGGCCTGGACGCTATGGGTCTGGGCGGCATGGGCGGCCTAGGTACGGGCGGTCCCAAGTCCGATATGGAGCTGCTGCGCCAGATGGAAGCGCAGATGCGCAATAAGAAATAGGGCTGTAATTTCAGCTTGATATGGCAAAGGCCACTCGGAAGCTACCGGGTGGCCTTTGTTGTTGGCTTTGATTGTTGGGTTGCGCTTAGCGTCGTGTCCCGAGCTCGCGGTGCCGTGCCGTTAGTGGCAGCCGCAGCCCTCGTGGCCCTCGTGCTTGTGATGGCCGTGGCAGCTGCAGGGCTCGTCATGGGCGTGGTCGTGGTCATGGCCGTGGCAGTCGCACGTGGCCTCGCCGTTCTGCGCGAGCGTGCCGGCGATAAGGGCCTCGACGCAGGCGTCACAGCTGCCCTGCGCACCTGCGTATACCGTGATGCCGGCTTGGGCAAGCGCGTTGATAGCGCCACCGCCGATGCCGCCGCAGATGAGCGTGTCCACGCCGCCGTTGACGAGCAGGCCCGCAAGGGCGCCGTGGCCGGTGCCGCCGGTGCCGACGATCTGCTCGTTGAGCACCTTGCCGTCCTGAATGTCATAGATCTTGAACTGCTCGCTGCGGCCAAAGTGCATAAAGATGTTGCCGTTGTCGTACGTGGTTGCCACCCTCATGGTGTCGACCTCCTTTGCTGGCCATACGGCCGTCGTTGTGGTGATGGGGGAGTACGCGATATTGCCGCCTTCGATGATGAGCGCTCGTCCGTTGACCAGCGCGTTTGCCACCTTGCGATGCGCGCGGCTGCAGATTGCCGCCACCGTGGCGCGGGCAATGCCCATGTGCTGGGCGACGGCCTCCTGATTGAGGCCTTCCAGGTCGCACAGGCGCAGCACCTCGAGCTCGTCGACCGTCATGTCGATGGCGTCTCCGCTCGCCAGGCCATCGGGGGTAAAGCCGCGGTATTCGGGGATGATCCCGACGCGGCGCAGTTTCTCGCGTCTTCCTGCCATGCGCACTCCTTATCTGACATATGTCAACAATAGAATAACGAACATGCAGATTTACGCAAGGAATTTCTGGCATATGTCAGATAATGAGGGCTTATGTTTGGGCTGTGGGGCCGCGTGCGCCTGGGCTACAATGAATCTCGCTTGTAGGCAACTGACAGGAGGGTCAATGAGCAAAGCTGATCAACAGTTTGTAACCATGTGCCGCGATATCTTGGACCATGGCACCACGACCGAGGGCCAAAAGGTCCGCCCGGTGTGGGAGGACGGCACCCCTGCCTATACGATTAAAAACTTTGGTGTCACGGCGCGCTACGACCTGCGTGAGGAGTTTCCGGCGCTTACCCTGCGTCGTACGGCCCTCAAATCTGCTATGGACGAGATCCTGTGGATCTATCAAAAGAAGTCCAATAACGTGCATGACCTCAACAGCCATATCTGGGATGAGTGGGCCGACGAGACCGGCTCCATCGGTAAAGCCTACGGCTACCAGATTGGTCAGAAGAGCCATTACGCCGAGGGCGACTTTGACCAGATGGATCGCGTGCTGTACGACCTCAAGCACACGCCGTACAGCCGCCGCATCATGACCAACACATACGTGTTCAGTGATCTGTCCGAGATGCACCTGTATCCGTGCGCCTACAGCGTGACCTATAACGTCACGCAGCGTCCGCAGGACGACAAGCCGACGCTCAACATGATTCTCAACCAGCGTAGCCAGGATATTTTGGCCGCGAACAACTGGAATGTGTGCCAGTACGCCATTTTGCTGATGATGGTTGCGCAGTCGGTCGATATGATCGCTGGCGAGCTGCTGCACGTGATTGCCGATGCCCACATTTATGACCGTCATGTCGATATCATCCGCGAACTTATCGAGCGTCCGCAGTTTGCGGCTCCCAAGGTAACGCTCAACCCCGATGTGCATGATTTCTACGCGTTTACGACCGATGATCTGATCGTTGAGGGCTATGAGCACGGCCCGCAGGTCAAGAACATCCCCATTGCGGTGTAGGTGACGCGTATGACGTGTAAGCTTTCTGCCATTGTCGCCGTGTGCGATGACTGGGGTATTGGGTGCGAGGGCGACATGGTGGTGTCCAATCGCGCCGACATGCGCCATTTTGTGGCGTGCACCAAAGGTTGCCCGGTCATTATGGGACGCAAGACGCTGCTGAGTTTTCCCGGCGGGCGTCCGCTCAAGAATCGCCGCAACATTGTGCTCACCCGCGACGAGGGCTTTGCCCCCGAGGGCGTTGACGTGGTGCATAGCGTTGACGAGGCCTTGGCCACCGTGGCAGATGAGCCCGTTGCGTGGGTGGTTGGCGGCGGCGAGGTGTATCGGCAGTTTTTGCCGTGTTGCGTCGAGGCCGAAGTTACGCATAACCATTGCGTGCATGACGTGGATACGTACTTTCCCAATCTGGATGTCGATCCCGCGTGGGAGATTGCGCGGCGTGGCGGTGTTGCCACGATTGCCTCGGGCGAGGGCGATGAGGGCCTCAAATATGAGTTCGTGACGTATCGTCGCGTTGAGGCGTAAACCCGATTATCGCTTCGGTATTATCGGGTTGGAATGAGTGGCGGGGCGGCGCATGGCGTTGCCCCGATATTTGTATAGGTGCTGTAAGAAGGGTACAGGCTGGCTGCTATGACTGATGCCGTTGAGGTGCTGCGAATCGATTCGCTCGAGGACGAGCGGCTCGATGCCTACGTGCGACTGACCGAGCGTGAGCTTCGCTGTGTGCTGGAGCCGCAGAAGGGCATTTTTATCGCCGAGAGCGCCAAGGTCATCGAGCGTGCGGTTCGCGCCGGATACGAGCCGGTGAGCTTTCTTTTAGGCGAGCGCTGGCTCGACCAGATGGTGCCGCTGTTTGAGCGCCTGGTTGTGCACGAAGGTGCGGGTCCGGTTCCCGTGTTCGTGGCCTCGATGGAGCTTATGGAGCAGCTGACGGGCTTTAACGTGACGCGCGGTGCTCTCGCGGCGTTCCGTCGTCCACGCCAGATTCCGGTTGACGAGTTCTTGGGCGGCGTCGTCGAGGCTGCGGGGGAGCGCCCGGTGCGCGTGTGCGTGCTCGAGGGTATTGTCGACCACACCAACGTCGGCGCGATTTTCCGCTCGGCCGCCGCGCTGAACGTCGATGGCATTTTGGTGAGCCCCACGTGCTGTGACCCGCTGTACCGTCGCTCGGCCCGCGTGAGCATGGGCACGGTGTTCCAGGTGCCCTGGACGCGCATCGGCAGCGAGGCGCGCGTATGGCCGCATGATGGGCTGGCGGCGCTGCACGATGCTGGCTTTTCGTGTGCCGCCATGGCGTTGACGGATGATTCGGTTTCGTTGGACGATCCTGTGCTGCAGGAGATTGACCGCCTGGCAATCTTTATGGGCACCGAGGGTGCTGGCTTGGGCGCCAAGACCATTGCAGGCTGTGACCGCGCCGTGCGTATTCCGATGGCGCATGGGGTCGATTCGCTCAACGTGGCCGCGGCAAGTGCTGTCGCCTTTTGGCAGCTGTGCCCGCATGTGAGCAACGAGTACCACTACCAGCCGGGGCTGTATCACTAGGGGTGCTCTCGAGCTTTGCCGCCAGGGGTGTTTCTGCTGCCTTCGTTCGGTGTTAAGCTGATAGTGGCTTTGCCGTTCAATTGATGTTTTGTTGTATGACGTACGCTAGTGGGGAGGGCGTGTGGCTAAGAAATCTACGGCTATCGATGTAACGCAGGGTGTCATTTGGCAGCAGCTGCTGTCGCTGTGCGTTCCCATCTTCTTTAGTTCGTTTTTTCAGCAGGCATACACGCTTATCGGTACCTATATCGTCGGTCAGTTTGGCGGCAAGCTCGCGCTGGGTGGCATTCAGGCCACGATGGTGCTTACGGAGCTCTGCATTGGTTTTTGCGTCGGTGTGGGTGCTGGCTGTGCCGTTATTACCGGCCAGTATTTTGGTCAGCACGATGACGAGCGCCTGAGCCGATCGGTCCATACGGCCATGACGCTCGCGCTGGTGGGCGGCATTGTCATTTCCATTCTGGGCATGGTATTTGTCGAGCCGATGCTTGTATTGATGAATACGCCGCATGAGCTGCTGGCCGAGGGTGTGGCGTATGCCCGTTGCTACTTTGCCGCCATGTTTGCGGCGCTGCTGCTCAATATGGGGACGGCGCTGTTGCGCGCCGTGGGCGACACGCGCGGTCCGGCGGTCATTATTGCCTCCGGCTGCTTCGTCAATGTGGCATTCGACATTCTCTTTGTCGCCGTGCTGCACATGGAAGCGCTGGGCTGCGGCATCGCGGTGGCGCTGACCATTTGCTCCAATGCCACAATGATTGTGATTCGCATGATGCGCGCTCCGGGTGCGTGGCGGTTGTCGCTATCCAATCTCGGTATCGATCGCAGTATTTGCAAGAGCATGCTTTCGTGCGGTTTGCCGCTGGGCGTTCAGTCTGCGGCGTATTCGATCTCGAACGTGCTGATTCAGGTGTCAGTCAACTCGTTTGGAGCCGATGTCACGACCGCTTGGGGCCTTTCCGGCCGCCTGGACGGCATTATCTGGATGGTGACCGAGGCGCTCGGCGTGTCGATCACCACGTTCTCGGCGCAGAACTTTGGTGCGCGCAATTACGATCGCATGCGAAAGGGATACCACACGTCGCTCGTGCTTTCGTTTGTGCTTATCGGCGGCCTGTCTGCCGTGCTGCTGGTGTTCTCTGGCCCGCTTTCGCGTTTGTTTATCGACGATGCCGCGATTTCGGCCTATACCACGACGATCCTTCATTTTATTGCGCCGTTCTACGCGATTTTCTCGATTATCGAAAACGCGTCCGGTTCCATCCGCGGCGCCGGCGTGAGCTTCCAGCCTATGATGCTCACGATCTTCGGCACGGTCGTGCTCCGCGTGGCGTGGGTCTTCGCGATTATGCCGCTCGACCCCTCGCTCGAGCATCTGCTGCTGGTCTACCCTGTAACCTGGGTAATCACCGCCACGATGTTCACCGTCTACCATCACAGCGGCAACTGGTTAGGCCGCGCCACCGCCTAGTCGTTTAATCATTGGGGACGTTCTTAAACGGCTAGTCGTTGGGGACGTTCTTAAACGACTAGTCGTTGGGGACACTCTTTGCGCTACGATTTTCTGGTTTTCATCCAGGTTGTCTTGCATGCCCTTGTAAACTGTCAGCACGGGCTTAACAAATTGGATCGTCCACGCCTATCAGATGTTGCCCGGTGGGTTAGTGATGGGAGGGCGATATGCCAAGAACGGGTAGAGTCGTTTCGTTAACAGGCTATAACCATATAATCGCACGCGGTAATGGCGGCATCTGCATCTTCGAAGACGATGAAGATCGCTATCGGATGCTCACGCTGTTTGAGGATAAGCTTGTTGGGAATGGTATCGGCGTTACTGCGTGGTGCCTCATGTCGAACCATTTTCATCTCATGGTTGATGACCCTAACGGAAGAATCTCATCTTGCATGAGCGGCATCCTTACCTCGTACGTCAAATACTTTAACCATAAAACCGATCGTGTCGGGCATTTGTTTCAGGATCGGTTTAAGAACATTCCAGTTGAGAACGATATCCAGGCAATTGCGCTCGCTGATTACATCCATATGAATCCCGTTAAGGCGGGTATTTCGGCTGTCGATAATTATCGCTGGTCCAGTTATCGAGCATATGCGTATGGTTATGATGGGTTTGGGTTTTGCGATCCTGGCATTGTGCTGGACCTCGTGGGCGGATCGCTCGAATATCGGCATTATCTTGATGAGCGACTAGAGAGCGCGCCTTATGATGCCGAGCCCCGTCCTCGTGTTCTCGACGATGAGGTGCTCAAAATCGCGAAGGAGATTGCTTTGCCTGTTTCTCTTTCCGACATTAAGGCGATGACTCCAGCCGAGCGTAGGCCGATTCTTTGTAAAATGCGGAAATCAGGCCTTACGGTTAATCAAATTGTAAGGGCGGTTGGTCTTGGCCGCGCAACGGTTGCGAATGGCACGTCGGGTTGGCGTGAGTTTTAGGGCCCTGATTTTGCTCTTTCCCAAGAAAGAGTGTCCCCAACGACTAGTCGTTTAAGAACGTCCCCAATGACTAGTCGTTTAAGAACGTCCCCAATGGCTAGTATTCGATGCCTTGGCGGGCTAGGAGGCCTTCGTCGAAGTAGTGTTTGACGGGGCGCATTTCGGTTACTAGGTCGGCAAGGTCGGCGAGGGGCAGCAAGCCGCGGCCAGTGAGCACGAGCTCCGTGGTGGTTGGTTTCATCGCGATCAACGCTTCGACATCTTCGTGCGTCACAAAGCCCCGTCGCATGGCTTCTCCCAGCTCATCCAGGATCAGCACGTCGACTTGGCTAATCTGCTCGCGCGCCAGCTCCATGATCTGTGCGGCACAGGCTTCGGGCGTGTCGCGGTCGGCTTGTACGATGCGTAGCCCCAATCGAGGTGCTGCGTCATGTTCGGCGCAGTGCAGCTTCTTGGCAAACTGAAGCATGAGTACGTTAAGGCCATAGCCCGTGGCGCGCAGCGCGAGCCCCAGCGCAGCTGTCGTCTTGCCCTTGCCGTCGCCTGTATAGATTTGAACCTTGCCGACTTCCAGTGATGCCATCTCTGTCCTTTCGTGCCCGGTGTCGGTTTATCGCCGTCCGGGTTGGGTATTCTAGAAAACATTATCAACCCCAGTAGATGGAGTTCAAGCAGATGGAGATGGATGACAACAAACGTAGACGGAATATGATCCTCTACGTGCTTATCGCCTTCGTCGTCTACCTCGTGCTCTCGACCGTTCTGTTCCCCAACATCGGTCACACGCAGCAGATTACGAAGACCGATTACTCGACGTTTGTCAAAGCGCTCGATAAGAAGAGCGTCGACAAGGTCGAGTACAATACGGACGATTACACGATTTATTACACCAAGAAGGGCGAGGACGAGAACATCGCCTACAAGACGACCGGTGTACCGAATGACGCGGGCTTTACCGATCGCGTGCTTGAATCTGGCGCCTCGCTTGAGTCGGTCGTTCCCGATAAGAACTCGGGTCTGATGACCTATTACCTGCTCACGCTCATTCTTCCCATGGCGATTTTCTTCCTGATCGGTTGGTGGCTCAACCGCCGCATGAAGAAGGCCATGGGCGATGACGGTCCGTCGATGAACTTTGGCGGCGGTGGTTTTGGCGGCGGTGGACTGGGCAAGTCCGGCGCGCGCGTGATCGCCTCCAAGGACGTGGGCGTGACCTTTAAGGATGTCGCCGGCCAGGAAGAGGCCAAGGAGTCCCTCAAGGAGGTCGTCGACTTTCTGGAGAAGCCGCAGCGCTACGAGGAGATCGGCGCCAAGCTGCCGCGTGGCGCCCTCCTTGTTGGCCCTCCGGGTACCGGTAAGACCCTGCTTGCCAAGGCTGTTGCCGGCGAGGCGGGCGTGCCGTTCTTTAGCATTTCGGGCTCTGAGTTCGTCGAGATGTTCGTCGGCCGCGGTGCCGCCAAGGTGCGCGACCTGTTTAAGCAGGCCAAGGAAAAGGCCCCGTGTATCGTCTTTATCGATGAAATCGATACCATCGGCAAGAAGCGCGATGGCGGCGGCTTTAGTGGCAATGACGAGCGCGAGCAGACGCTCAACCAGCTGCTGACAGAGATGGACGGCTTCGATAACCACAAGGGTATTGTCGTTCTTGCTGCTACCAACCGCCCTGACAGCCTTGATCCGGCCCTGTTGCGCCCCGGTCGTTTTGACCGCCGTATCCCCGTTGAGCTGCCCGACTTGACCGGCCGTAAGAACATCCTCGAGCTGCACGCCAAGAGCGTGAAGACGCAGCCGCCGATCGACCTGACCGCGATTGCCCGCGCCACGCCCGGTGCCTCGGGCGCCGATCTGGCCAACATCATCAACGAGGGCGCCCTGCGTGCCGTCCGTGAGGGCCGCAAGCGCGCCACGCAGGACGATTTTGAAGAGTCGGTGGAGGCCGTCATCGCCGGCCAGCAGCGTAAGTCCACGGTGCTGTCCGACCACGAGAAGCAGGTCGTTTCTTATCACGAGATCGGCCATGCCATCGTTGCCGCTCGACAGAAGGGCTCTGCGCCGGTCACCAAGATCACCATCGTGCCGCGCACGAGCGGTGCTCTGGGCTACACCATGCAGGTCGAGGAGGATGAGCGCTTCCTGACCACACGCCAGGAGGTCCTGGACAAGCTCGCCGTCTATTGCGGTGGCCGTGCAGCCGAGGAGCTCATCTTTGGTGAGATGACGACCGGTGCCGCCAACGATATCGAGCAGGCCACCAAGCTCGCCCGTAACATGGTGACGCGCTTTGGTATGTCCGATGAGTTTGGCATGATGGCGCTCGGTACCGTTCAGAATGCGTACCTCAACCAGGACACGTCGCTCACCTGCGCCCCCGGTACGGCCGAACGTGTGGACGCGATTGTCGCCAAGCTGATCGAGGATGCGCACGACCGCGCTCTGCAGATTCTGAAGGAGAACAAGTTTAAGCTCCACGAGCTGGCTCGTTATCTGTACAAGAAGGAGACGATCACGGGCGAGGAGTTTATGAATCTCCTCACGCGCGAGAATCCGCTGATGCCGAAGCAGCAGTAATACTAGTTGCGCAGTCTCAATCGCCCCATTTGAGTGTCCATCTCAAATGGGGCGTTTTGCGTAGGGAGAGTTGTATATGAAGATCGTGGTGAGCGCCTGTTTGATGGGCGAGAACTGCAAGTATAACGGGCTCGATAACTACCATCGCGAGCTGGTCGAAGCGTGCGAATACACGGGGACCGGGGTACTCTTGGTGTGCCCTGAGGTCTTTGGCGGCCTGCCCACGCCGCGAAAGCCGTCCGAGATTGTGAACGGCGAGGTTCGTACCTGCGAGGGCATCTCGGTTGATCGCGAATTTCGCCTGGGTGCCCAACGTGCGCTCGATATGTGCGAGCAGGCGGGCGGTCCGTCCGAGATCACCGCGTGCATCCTGCAGGACCGTAGCCCATCGTGTGGTGTAGGCCGTATCTACGACGGAACCTTCAGCGGTACGCTCACTGTGGGCAACGGTGTTTTCGCCGACCTGCTCCTGCGCCACGGCTACCGTGTGATTCCGGCAAGCGAGTTCGACCCCAGCATGCTGGAGCATTAAAAAACCACCACAAAGGTGCCTGTCCCCTTTGTGGTGGTTTTGGGTTAGAGCTAGAGCGTGTGGCCGTAGGCGTTGGCGGCCTTGATGGCGGCGGCGAACTTTTCGTCGGTGAAGGGCTCGGGGTTGCCCTGCTTCCACTCGTTGGTGGCGTGCGCGTACTTGCACAGGGCTGGGATATCGGACTTGGAAAGCCCGACCTGCTCAAGCGTTACGGGCAGCCCCATCTGCTTGTTAAAGGCGGCGTAGCGCTCAAGGTTCTCGGTGTCTCCCGTATAGGCAAACAGTACCAGCACGCCCAGGCTCACGACCTCGCCGTGCAGGTAGGTGCCCTCACGCGGAATGCTGCAAGTGGCGTTGTAGAACGCGTGCGCCACGCTCGAGTTGTAGTAGTAATCGTTCTGGTTGGTCAGGTTGGAAACGTAGCCCGTGTTGACCACGATGTCGAGCGCGATCTGCTTGACAGCCTCGCTCGACAGGTCCTGGCGCACGTCCTCAAGACCCTGGACGCCATAGGTAAACAGCGGCTCGGAGCAGGTGTGGGCGAGTGCCAGGCCAAGACCGGCGGTGTGCTCCAAATTACCGGCGCTCGTGGCGTATTCGACCTCAGGCTGCTTAGACAGGGCATCGCCCACGCCGGCCCAGAAGTATTCCGCCGGAGCTTCGGCGATGATCTTGGGGTTGATGAAGATGTGCGCCGGTCGGTTGGGGTACGAATAGCCCTCGAGCGAGCCATCGTCATTGTAGACAACGGCAATGGCGGTCGCGGCCGAGCAGTTGGAGCAAATCGTCGGTACGGTAAAGACGATCTTCTTGAGCTCGATGGCCGCCGTCTTGACGGTGTCGAGTGCCTTGCCGCCGCCACAGGCGATAAGCACGTCTGCCTGCTGGCAAGCGGGGGAGTTCACGACCTTGGCAATATTGGCGCGCGTGCTGTTGGTGCCGTAGACGCGCGTCTCCAGAATCTCGACATCGGTACCTTCAAGTGCCGCCTCGATGCCCGGCAGCGCTGCAGCCAGTGCACGTTTGCCGCCAATGATGGCAACCTTGGTCGCTCCGTACTCGGCCAGTGCGGCGGGCAGCTCGGTAAAGCACTCCTCGCCAACGGTATAATCACTCATTCCAATCGTGCGCATGGCAACCTTCTTTCTTTCGATAAAGTGCTTTCAGGTATTTTGCTCCTAGAGAAGGGCTGTAATAGCGAGAAATTTCGAACGTATAAAACCAGTGTTGAGGGTTTTTCGCCGGCGCGGAACGTGCTAGCATACTCCACATAAGCGTTGATGGGGACGAGTAGTCGGCCGTCCGCATGCTACAGAGAGTGGGGAGCGCTGAGAACCCGTGCATGCGACCGATGAAAATCACCCCGGAGCTGCGGTCCCAACGGACGTGCCGCGCAGGTTCGTCTTAGTAGACATCGCCGAGATGGTCGTCGATACAGGCCAGCCGAGTAACGGATGCGAGCGCGCGAATACGCGGGCGAGGGCATCTAAGCTGGGTGGTTAAGCGAAGAGCTTTTGCGGGCGTGCAGCCCGTTTTGTGGCGCTTCGTCCCAGCTTGCAGGGACGGGCGCTTTTTTGGTGCCCATCGGGCGTGCGCGCCCACGACATGAAAGGGGTACCGTGGCAAACGAGTACAAGCAGACGATGAATCTGCCCAAGACCGGTTTTCCCATGCGTGCCGGTCTTTCCAAGTCTGAGCCCAAGCGACTCAAGGACTGGCAGGACAACAAGGTCTACGAGCAGGTTCTGAAGAAGAACGAGGGTCACAAGAAGTTCGTGCTGCACGACGGTCCTCCGTACGCCAACGGTCCGATCCACATCGGCCATGCCATGAACAAGATCTCCAAGGACATGATCAACCGTTACTGGATGATGCAGGGCTGCGAAGTTCCCTATGTCCCCGGTTGGGACTGCCACGGTCAGCCGATCGAGCACAAGGTCGAGGAAAAGCTCGGCACCGAGAAGTTCAACCAGACCTCCACGGCTAAGATCCGCGAGCTTTGCAACAAGTTCGCTGTCGAGAACATCGAGCTCCAGAAGGCTGGCTTCCGTCGCCTTGGCGTGCTTGGCGACTGGGACAACCCGTATCTGACGCTCTATCACCAGCATGACGCCGCCGACATTGAGGTCTTCAAGGCCATGTTCGACAAGGGCATGATCTATCGCGGCCACAAGCCCGTCCACTGGTGCAAGCACTGCCACACCGCGCTGGCCGAGGCTGAGATCGAGTATTCCGACGAGACGAGCCCGTCCATCTTCGTGCGCTTTGAGATGACCTCCAAGCCCGCCGGTCTCGAGAACTTCGACGGCCCGGTCGACTTTATCATCTGGACGACCACGCCGTGGACCATCCCCTCCGACCAGGCAGTTTCCCTCAAGCCCGGCGCCGCCTACGTCGCCGTTGAGCACGACGGCCGCGCCGAGGTCATGCTCGAGGACCTGGCTCCCAAGTGCTGCGAGGAGTTTGGCTGGGAGTACACTCCGGTTATGGTCGACGGCAAGCCCTATGTGGTTCCCGCCGAGACCTTCCACCACATCCACTACAAGCAGCCGATCTTTGACGGTGTCGAGGGCGTGGCGCTGCTGGCCGATTACGTCGGTGTCGATGACGGTACCGGTATTGTCCACAACTCGCCCGGCCACGGCGTCGACGACTACTTTGCCTGCCTCAAGGAGGGCATCACCGACATCTGCATGCCGGTCGATGACGACGGCAAGTTCTACACCGGCGAGGAGTTTGGCACCGG
This sequence comes from uncultured Collinsella sp., assembly GCA_937969105.1. Taxonomy (GTDB): domain Bacteria; phylum Actinomycetota; class Coriobacteriia; order Coriobacteriales; family Coriobacteriaceae; genus Collinsella. The sequence continues at coordinate 14,272 of CALBUZ010000082.1, forward strand.
TGGCCCCTTCAGCGGTATGGACACCGATGAGGCCAACCCGCACATCATCGAGTTCCTGCGCGAGCGCGGTACCCTAGTCCTCGAGAAGAAGATCACGCACAGCTATCCGCACTGCTGGCGTTGCAAGCACCCGGTGCTCTTCCGTGCTACCGACCAGTGGTTTGTCTCGATGGACAAGACCGGTTTGCGCGAGCAGGCTGGCAAAGAGGTCCGCGAGAACGTCAAGTGGTATCCGGCCCACGCGGCCAACCGCATCGGCGCCATGGTCGAGCAGCGTCCCGACTGGTGCATCAGCCGTCAGCGCAACTGGGGCGTGCCTATCCCCAGCTACACTTGCGCCGACTGCGGCGAGAAGGTCATGAACGACGCTACGCTCGACGCCGTCATCAAGCTCTTCCACGAGAAGGGCTCCGACGCTTGGTTCACCGACGCTCCCGAGAGCTACCTGGGCGAGGCCTGCGTCTGCCCCAAGTGCGGCGGCCATCACCTCAAGGCCGATAAGGACATTCTCGACGTGTGGTGGGATTCCGGCGTCTCCTGGAAGGCCGTCTGCGAGTATCGCCCTGAGCTTGAGTACCCGGCGGATGTGTACCTCGAGGGCTCCGACCAGCATCGTGGTTGGTTCCAGAGCTCGCTGCTCACCTCGGTGGGTGCCAACGGCCACGCCCCGTACAAGGCAGTCGTCTCGCAGGGCTTCACCCTCGACGGCCAGGGCCGCAAGATGTCCAAGTCGCTCGGCAACGTCATCGACCCCAACAAGGTCTGCGACGAGATGGGCGCCGACATCATCCGTCTGTGGGTTGCGTCCGTCGATACCAGCTCCGACGTTTCCATCGACCATGAGATTCTTGCCCGTACGTCCGATGCCTACCGTCGTTTCCGCAACACGCTGCGCTTCCTGCTCTCCGAGCTTGAGGGTCAGTTTGAACCCGAGACCGACGGCGTCGCCTTTGCTGACTTACTGCCGCTCGACAAGCTCATGGTTGCCCGTCTGACCCAGGTCCAGGCCGAGGTCGACGACGCCTACGCCAGCTATGAGTTCCCGCGCGCCTACCGTGCGCTCTACGACTTCGTGGTGACCGAGCTTTCCAACGTGTACCTTGACGCCCTGAAGGACCGTCTGTACTGCGACAAGCCCGGCTCGCTCGAGCGCCGCAGCGCGCAGACCGTGCTGGCCGAGCTCTTCTCGATGCTCATGCGCGATCTGCAGCCGATCCTGTCCTACACGGTCGATGAGGCCATGGCCTATGCGCCCGCCGGCTGCGTCGATCATCAGAAGTACGCCGCGCTGCTCGATTGGTACAAGTCGCCCATCACGGTCGACGAGGCCAATGAATTCGAGGGTGTGCTCGAGGCTTCACTCGAGCTCCGTAGCGCCGTGACCAAGGCCCTTGAGGATGCCCGCTCCGCCGGCACCTTCACCAAGAGCCAGCAGGTTCGCGTCAAGGCGGTCGTTCCCGCCGAGATGTATGCGCTGCTGACCGGCGACAAGGCCGTCGACCTGGCCGAGTTCTACATCGTCTCCGATGTTGAGCTGACCCAGGGTGAGGAGCTCTCCGTTGCCATTGAGGCTGCCGAGGGCGAGTGCTGTGACCGTTGCTGGAACTATCGCACCACCGTCGGTGAGTACAACGGCCACGCTCACATTTGCAAGCGTTGCGCGGAGGCGCTGTAGTTACGCGGTTTTTCCAAACCGCGTAACGGCTCGACGCTGCGCGGGCCGCATTTGGACAATCTGACGTTCAATTTCAAGGGCGCGACCGAAAGGTCAGCGCCCTTTCATTTCACGTCACCTTGTCTCAAATGCGGCCCGCTCGCTCATTTATGCTCTACCTGCGGTGTTTCCGTTCTTGGGAGATTTGTCGCTTCTTGCTTGCGTCAATGTATGATTATCTACTGCGTTAAACAGAATTTTATTATCTGAGGGTAGGGGATTTCTTTGGGTCGTGCTGGGAATATGACGCCGCCTTTGCGTTGGCGGTTGGGGGTTGCTGGTGGGGTAGCGCTCGTTGTGTTGCTTGTTGACCAGCTGACCAAGCTTGCGGTTCGTGCCGTGGGCGACGCTTTGCATGTGACTGTTATCCCCGGTGTGATCGATTTTGTGTTTGTTCGCAATATCGGAGCCGCCTTTAGCATGGGCGAGGGTCATGGCGTCGCTTTCGCTGTGTTGGCGCTTGCGGTCATTATCGCTATTGCCGTGTACTTGCTTCGCGCACCCCAGCTTGCTCGCTTGGAGGTGGTGGGCATGGCTATGGTCGCGGGCGGCGCCATTGGCAACGCGATCGACCGTCTGACTTTTGGCTTTGTGACCGATTTTATTGCCACCACCTTCATCGACTTTCCCGTCTTCAATGTGGCCGATATCGGCATTACCGTGGGCGTCGTACTCGCCCTCATCGGCTACACGTTCTTGAGCCCCGCCGCTCGCGAGGTCGATGCGACCGCCGAGCTCAATGCCCGTGATGAGGCCCGCGCCAAGCGCAAAGCCAAGCAGCGTGGGGAGCGTGCCCGCAAGATTCGCGAAAGGAATGAGCGCTAATGGCCGACATCCATATCCTTGTTGCCGACGATGCCGCTGGTCAGCGTCTTGACGCCTATCTGGGCTCCAATGACGGCTGCCCTACGCGCTCTGCCTGCGCGCATCTGATTGAGGGCGGTGCCGTATGTGTCAATGGCGAGACCTGTCTGTCTAAAAAGTACGCCGTGCGAGCCGGCGACCGTATTTCGGTCGATTTGCCTGAGCCGCACGATCCCACCGATGTGATTCCCGAGGCCATCCCGCTCGACATTCGCTATGAGGACGACTATCTCATTGTGCTCTCCAAGCAGCGTGGCCTGGTGTGCCATCCTGCGCATGGTCATGAGAGCGGTACGCTCGCGAATGCCCTGGTCTATCACTGCGGTATCGACCATCTGGGCACCGTGCAGGGCGAGGATCGCCCCGGTATCGTGCATCGTTTGGATCGCGATACCTCGGGTCTCATGCTTGCGGCAAAGGACGACGACACCCAGCGCGCGCTCCAAAATCTCATTCGCACGCGCACGCTCGATCGTCGCTATATCACGCTCGTTCACGGTCACATCGCCATGGATGAGGGCACCATTAACACCGGCATTGCCCGCTCTACGCGTGACCGTGTCAAGATGGCGGTTTCGGACGATCCTTTCGCGCGCCAGGCCATTACGACCTTTAAGGTCCTTGAGCGCTTTGATTCCACGCGTTTTGATGACGGCTATACGCTCGTCGAGTGCCACCTGTTTACGGGCCGCACACATCAGATTCGCGTGCATATGCGCCATATCAACCATGCCTGCGTGGGCGATCCGCTCTACGGCAAGTGCGATGCACGCGCCGATCAGGGTCTGACCAGGCAATTCCTTCATTCCTGGCGCGTCGCATTCGACCATCCCGTGACGGGGGAGCGTATTGAGTGCCGCGATGAGCTGCCGTGGGATCTTGCCGCGGTTCTCGACGACCTGGCTCCTCGCTCACTCGGTCGTACTGCCGCTGGCGACGAAATCGTTCCGCAGCTCGGTCTTCTCGAAGTCTAGCCAGTATTAGGTGGTTTCTTGAACTCGATTAGCCTGCGGTAAGATATACGGTTGTTTACGTAACGCGTTCTCGGGAGCCTACATGCTCGCCTTTTTACAAACCAACACACCCATCGTGATCTTCAACCAGATTGTCGTCACGCTGCTCACGGTCTGCTTTCTATACCAGGTGGTCTTCTTTGTCATTGGCGCTCTTCGTGGCGAGGTCGCGCCTCCCAAGGCCAAAAAACTCCACCGCTATGCCTTCTTTATCGCGGCGCATAACGAGGAGGCCGTTATCGCCAATCTCGTTCGCTCCATCAAGGACCAGGATTATCCGTCCGAGCTCATCGAGGTCTTCGTGGTCGCCGATGCCTGTACCGATAACACGGCACAGCTCGCGCGCGAGGCGGGCGCCATCGTCTATGAGCGCAATGACCTGGCCCGTAAGGGCAAGAGCTGGGTCATGGACTTTGGTTTCGATCGCATTCTCAACGAGTATCCCGACACGTTTGAGGGCTACTTTATCTTCGACGCCGACAATGTTATCTCCCGCGATTACGTCTCCAAGATGAATGATGCCTTTGACCAGGGTTTCCATGTGGTCACGAGCTACCGCAACTCTAAGAACTTCGGCAGCTCGTGGATCTCGGCAGCTAATGCCACCTGGTATCTGCGCGAGGCGCGCTTTCTCAACAACGCGCGCAACATCTGCAAGACGTCTTGCGCCGTCTCGGGTTCGGGCTACCTCATCTCCGCAAGCGTTATCGAGGGCATGCACGGCTGGCAGTTCCATACGCTGACCGAGGACATCCAGTTCACCACGTTCTGCGCCATTCACGGCATTCGCATCGGTTATGCGCCGGCGGAGTTCTTTGATGAGCAGCCGGTGACTTTTAAGGCGTCTTGGAAGCAGCGTTTGCGTTGGACCAAGGGTTTCTACCAGGTCTTTTTTACCTATGGCAAGCATCTTGTCAAATCGACGTTCCGCTATCATCGCTTTGCCGCATACGACATGTTTATGACGATCGCCCCGGGTATGCTGCTATCGCTGATCTCGATGCTCGCTAATGCGACGTTCTTGATTGTGGGTGGCCTTTCGCATGGTTTCTTGGCTACCGAAGTCGAGATGCAGGCGTGCGCCGCTTCGCTCATTATGACCTTCGCCATGATGTATCAGACCTTCTTTATCTTGGCGCTGCTCACGACTATCTTTGAGTACAAGCACATTCACTGCGCGCAAAAGTGGCGTCTGGTGACTAACCTGTTTACCTTCCCGATCTTTATGTTCAGCTATATCCCCATCACGGTGGCCGCGCTGTTCCTGAAGGTCGACTGGGTGCCGACGCAGCACGCCGTCAACGTTACCCTTGACGAGGTCATGCAAGGCGCCAAATAACCACCACCAAAACCACCGCAAAGGGGACAGGCACCTTTGTGGTGGTTTTTGCTTTTGCGATGCAGCTCGAGGAGGAGTCCGATGGTCTATATCCCGTTTTGGATTTGCATCTTTGCCGGCGCGGCGATTGATGCCCGTGAGCGGCGGTTTCCGAATGCGCTTGCCGGAGCGTGTGCGGTGGCGGCATTAGCAGGCGTTTGGCTCGACAAAGGCGTTAACACGGCGCTTGACCACGCCGGTCTTGCGGTCATCGTCTACCTTGCCCTTGTGCTCACTGAGTCGTTTTGGCGTCGTGTTCGCCGCGCTCCCGGCATTGGCATGGGGGACGCCAAGGCGCTCTTCGCGCTTTGCACGCTCGACCCTATAGGCGGCATCGTGGCATTTGCCGTCGCGCTCCTGGTCCTTGCCATCTCCTGCCTCCTCACAAAATCGCGCTCCCTGCCATTGCTCCCGTTTTTGGTGCCGATTTTTGCCATAATCGAGGTCGTGGGCAGCACATTGTAACCGATTGCGCATCCTTCTTAAGGAGCATGCCATGGCAACCAATCAAGAAACGGCCGTCATTAAGGCGCGCATGGACCGTATCCCCTCGGCGTTGTCGCCCGAACTTGTCGAGCGCATTGCCGCCGATCGCGCCTCGGGCTATGTCAACCCGTATCGTTGCAACGACGATCAGGTCATTCGTCGTATTGATCGCGCCGCCGACAAAGGCACGCTTATGCGTCCGGCGTTTATGCGCGATACCGAAAAGATACTTCATCTTCCGGCGTACACCCGTTATGCAGGCAAAACGCAGGTCTTTAGCTTCCGTAGCAATGACGATCTGTCACGCCGCGGTTTGCACGTGCAGCTCGTCTCCCGCATTGCGCGCGATATCGGTCGCGCCCTGGGGCTCAATTGCGATCTGATCGAGGCGATTGGCCTGGGTCACGACTTGGGACACACGCCTTTCGGCCATGCCGGCGAGCGCTTCCTCAACGATATCTATCATGAGCGTACGGGGCGTTATTTTTTCCATAACGTGCAGTCGGTCCGCGTGCTCGACGCACTGTACGGCCGCAACGTGTCGCTCCAGACGCTCGACGGCGTGCTATGCCATAACGGCGAGTACGAGCAGCGTGTGTTTGAGCTCTCGGACATGAGCTCCTTTGACCAGTTTGACCAGACGGTTGAAGATTGCATTGCCACGGGCTATAGCGCAATTGGGCATCTGCGTCCCATGACGCTCGAGGGCTGCGTCGTTCGCATCTCGGATATTCTTGCCTACGTCGGTCGTGACCGTCAGGATGCGATCGCGGCGGGCCTGCTTTCGCCAGACGCTTTTGATGATGGCCGGGGCGGTGCCTACAACAGTTGGATCCTCACGCATGCCTCCATCGATATCGTTGAGCACAGCTATGGTAAGCCGCGTATCGAGATGAGCGAGGACCTGTTTGAGGAAATCCGCCGAGCCAAGCGCGAGAACTACGAGAAGATCTATAGCAAGGGCGGTATCGAAGGCGATTCCGAGGTGGAGCTGCGCGAGGCGTTCGTAAAGCTCTACGACCGTTGCCTGCGGGATCTAAACAGTGGTGACGAGTTCTCTTACATCTTTAAGCATCACATTTCGCGCATTGAGCAGCAACTTTCCTACTACGATCGCACCTATGCCTGGCAGGACGACAAGGATCAAGCCGTGGTGGATTATATCGCGAGCATGACGGACGGCTATTTCTGCGAACTGACGAGCAAGCTGTTCCCTGGTCTGGAGTTTCCGAACCGTACCTATATTAACGAACGGTAGTTCGTATTAATTCGGTATACTGTTCGTGGGAAACGTTTTTGATTGATACACGGGATGGCTATGGACGACCTTTTTTCTGCTTCGACGCGCGAGCGTTCCTTTCAGAATGCGCCGCTTGCGGTGCGCATGCGCCCCAATTCGCTCGACGAGTATGTGGGCCAGCAAAAGGCCGTCGGTAAGGGCTCATGGTTGCGTGCCGCGATCGAGCACGATGTGCTTTCGAGCGTGATACTGTACGGGCCGGCCGGTACGGGTAAGACGACGCTGGCCCACATTATCGCCAACCATACCAAGAGCGAGTTTGTCGAGGTCAGCGCCGTGACGGGCACCGTGAAGGACTTGCGCCACGTGATCGACGAGGCCAAGACGCGTCTGAATACCTACGATCGCCGCACCATTCTGTTTATCGACGAGATTCACCGCTTCTCCAAGTCTCAGCAGGATGCCTTGCTGCATGCGGTTGAGAACCGTACCGTCATTATGATTGGCGCCACGACGGAGAATCCGTACTTCGAGGTCAACTCGGCACTGTTGTCGCGTGGGCGTGTGGTGGAGCTTGAGCATCTGAAGGATGAGGATATCGCCACGCTTATTGAACGTGCGCTTGAGGCACCGCAGGGCTTGAACGGTAAGTTCTCGGCCGATGAGGATACGGTCAAGACCATCTGCACGCTGGCAGCGGGTGACGCTCGCTCGGCGCTCACGACGCTCGAGCTTGCGAGCGAGATTGCCGTCACGCGTCCCGATACCGAGGGAACGCCAGCGCCTGCGGTGGGGGAGCGCTATCCCATCACCGTGGATGACGTGAAGATTGCCAACCCGCGTCGCGGCTTTACGTATGACAAAAACGGCGACATGCACTACGACATCATCAGTGCGTTCATCAAGTCCATGCGCGGTAGTGACCCCGATGCCACGATCTATTGGCTCGCGCGCATGATCGATGCTGGGGAGGATCCTAAGTTTATCGCTCGCCGCATTATGATTCACGCTTCTGAGGATGTTGGCAACGCCGACCCGCAGGCGCTTTTGGTGGCGCATGCCGCGTTTAAGTCTGCCGAGGTCATTGGCTATCCCGAGTGCCGCATTAACTTGGCTCAGGCTGCACTCTATGTGTGCTTGGCGCCAAAATCCAACGCGTGTGAGGCTTCGATCGATGCGGCGCTTGCCGATATCCACTCTAGTGGGCTTCGCGAGGTGCCGAGTTATCTGCGCGATCGCCATCGCCCAGGCAGCGACGACTACGGTGTGTATAAATACCCGCACGATTATCCCGAAGGCTGGGTCGATCAGCGCTATTTGCCCGAGGGGCTGGAGCGTGGCGCGTTCTGGCAGCCTGCGGGCCGCGGCTGGGAAGAGTGGCGCGTAGAGCAAAGCGAACGCGACCGTAGCGGTAACGCGCCCAAGTAGGTCCTTGGCACCTCGCACATTCCCTTTGGGTATCTTCCCCCTTCTTTGGGGTACCATGAAAGGCGTCTGTATTTCGATTCCTTCGGGAGGCTTGTATGAGTCCCATTCAAATCGCCCTGCTGGTGCTTGCCATTGCCGGCGTGTGGGCTATTGTTGAGCTCGCGCTTACCCTGCGCAAGACCCGCAACGTTGTCGACTCGCTCGATAAGACCGTGAACGACCTCAATAACACCATCGCCGAGGCGCAGCCGGTGGTGGCAAAACTCGACGGCGCTGTCGACGAGCTTACGCCGGCACTTGCCCAGATGGAGCCGCTGCTTAAGTCGAGTAAGACGGCAGTTGATGCCCTTACTTCCAACCTCGTAGAAGTCGAGGCGGTCGTCCGCGATATTTCCGAGGTCACCGGCAGCATGGCCGAGGCCAGCAATGCCGTGTCGAGTGTGACCGACTCCGCTGCCGGTGCCGTGCAGAAACTCTTTAACAAGGTGAAGACTCCCGCGGCCGACGCCGAGCGCAAGCTTTCCGCTGCCGAAGAAGCCGAGCAGCCGACCGAGCGTGTCCTGATTGGCGAAGCCGGGGACGATGTCGCTGCTGGTGACAATGATGCACAGAAGCCTGCTGCTAAAGCAGCCCAGTATTACACCTACACGCCCGCCGAGACCTCTGAGGAGTCCTGCGATGAGTAGCGAAGCAACCTGCCCCATCACGCTGACCGTTGCCGGCGACCCGCGTCTCGCTCGCCTTGTGCGCATGACGGCAGCCAACGTTGGTGCCCTGTGTTCCATGTCTGTCGATCGCATCGAGGACATCCGCATGGCTGCCGAGGAAGCCTTTATCTTTGGCTGCACGGCTGTTGATTCCGATGACATCTCAATCAAATTCGATGTCGATGAATCTCACGTTGGCATGACCTTTACCTTTGGCGATCAGGCCACTGTCGACGAGGATGACCAGGCTGCTGTTTATGCCGAGCTTATTTTGGCGAGCGTGTGCGACTCCTACGAAAAGACTGTGGCGCCCCTGACGCTTTCCCTCGACCTCAAGGCGGATATCTAATATGACCGAACGTTCCCGGAGCGGTAAGACCGCTTGGGACAAGGAGAAAACCCGCGAGCTGTTTCGTCGCTACAAGGAGACCGGTGATCCGGACGCCCGCGAGCAGCTCGTCATGTCCCATATGAACCTGGTAAGGTTTCTTGCCAACAAATTTAAGAATCGCGGCGAGCCGCTCGACGACCTCATGCAGGTCGGCTATCTGGGTTTGCTCAAGGCTATCGACCGTTTTGATCCCGAGCGCGGACTCGAGTTCACGACGTTTGCGACACCCACTATCCTGGGCGAGATCAAACGCCATTTCCGCGACAAGGGCTGGAGCGTGCGCGTACCGCGTCGTCTGCAGGAGCTCTCGGCCAAGGTCAACCAGGCTACTGACAAACTTACCAACGAGCTGCAGCGTTCGCCCAAGGTTGAGGAGATCGCTGAGTATCTAGATGTGACGGTCGATGAGGTCCTCGAGGCTATGGAATCGTCTTCGGCCTATACCTCGGTGCCCATCGAGGCTCCTGGTGCGTCCGATTCCGACGATGCGCCGTCGATTCTCGACCGTTACGCCGACGATGACAACGAGCTCGACTTTACCGATGACCGCCTAGTGATCGAGGAAGCCATCCGCGATTTCTCGCCGCGCGAGCGCGAGGTGATCGAGCTGCGCTTTGTGAAGGGCATGACCCAGATCGAGATCGCCAAGAAGCTGGGTATTTCTCAGGTGCAGGTTTCGCGTCTGCTGCGCCGCACGCTTAAGAAGATTCAGGACAAGATCGACCCCGACGGAGTGATGATTCGTTCATGAGTGAGCACCCCCAACAAACCGATCGCGTGCTGCGCGACACCCGCATTCTGACGCTTCGCATTTGGGCTGTTGTCGGCTGCATTGTCATCGCCGCTGTCATCTTTAACCTTATGGGCATCCTGGCACCGGTTATTGAGTTTCTTGCCGTCGGCTCCATCATTGCTTTTGTGATGTCCCCGATCACCAATTGGCTCGAGCACCATGGCGTGAATCGCGGCATCGGTTCGCTTATCGCGCTTATTGTTGTTGTTGCCGTGCTCGTCGGTGTCGTTTGCATCTTGTCGCCGATTCTCTTTGGTCAGATCATGGAAGTTCTGAGCCGCCTGCCCGAGCAGCTTCGTGTTGCAGGTGGCGATCTCAACGAGATGATCTCGCATGCCAAGACGCTCAACAACACGCCGCTCAAGGAGTATTTGGACGATAATCTTTCGTCGCTGGTTGCCGTGGCATCGAAGTATGTGTCTCAGATTGCCGCCGAGCTTGGTCGTGGTGTGTTCCCGCTCATCACCAATACAGCGTCGCAGCTGTTTGTTATCTTCCTTGGCCTGGTGCTTGCCTACTGGATGGCCTGCGACTACCCTCGCATGCACCACGAGATTTGCACCATCATCGGTCAGGAGAAGGAGACCTCGTACCGCTTTATGGTCGCCATTCTTTCTCGCTCTGTCGGCGGCTACATGCGCGGTATGGTCGTGACGTCCATCTGCGGTGGTTTCCTCGCCTTTATCGGTTTTATGATCATCGGCCATCCGTATGCGGCGCTCATGGCTATCTTTACCGGCATCATGCATTTGGTTCCGGTCGTCGGTCCTTGGGTGAGCGCAGCAATTGCCACAGTGCTTGGTTTCATGTTCAGCCCCATGTTGGCGTTATGGACGCTCATCGTGACGATGGTCGCGCAAAACGTCACCGACAACGTGATTTCGCCTAAGGTCATGCAGAGCTCGGTGCAGGTGCATCCCATCATGAGCCTCACGGCGCTCGTTATTGGCTCGGCACTCATGGGCCCCATCGGCATGATTATTGCCATCCCGCTTTGTGCGGCCCTCAAGGGTATCTTCGTGTACTACTTCGAGAATGAGACCGGCCGCCAGCTTGTGGCCTATGACGGCGCCGTGTTTAAGGGCACACCGTACCGCGATGCCGATGGCAACCCGGTCGCCGCCTACGACGCGCTCGGCGATGACACCTTCATCTACGAGTCCGAGCTCATCGGCAACGAGACCGCGCCCGAGGCCCAGGCGATGCCTAAGCCCGAGTTCGATAATCCTTGGATCAATGCTCATGTACGGTAAAGAAGCAAGCAACCGAAAACAATAGATAGACCGCCAGCACTACACTATTCCGAACCAAAGACCAAAAGATAAGCATTTTGAGAAAATCTAAACTTTTGGATTTTCCTACAATGCCGACTACGGCGGAATCCCTCCCACTCCTTATATATTTCTTTCTGTATACATTGAATTTGTATTTAGTAAAATGCAGACAACACCACGGATCGGCTTTTGGCTGGACAATTCCAATCAAACACCACAGCAGACAGCAGAAACCATTCTGAACACCAGGAAGCCGGTATGATTGTTACATATAAGGGGAAGAAAAATTTCTTTTAGGTACTTGCTTTCCTAAAACTGATGTGATACAATGATTTAATCCAGAAAAGGAGTAAAAAATATGCGGCAAGGTATTCTTAAATAAAACTATAATCAAATAGTGGGAACAAAGGATTATGATAGTCCCTTTTGTAGGGGCTTAGTTTTTTGTACCCAATTTAAGAATACTTTTGCCTTATCAATTTTGACATATCCCCAAAAACAGCAATCACAAACAGGTGTATGCTGTATATGTGTATGTCCGCAACTTATAATCCCCAGTGGTAAAAGTATTTTACTGCTGGGGATTTTTATGCCCTTTGGGGCTGTAAAGGGAGGACAATCACATGAAAATAATCAATATTGGAATTCTTGCCCATGTAGACGCTGGAAAGACGACCTTGACGGAGAGCCTGCTATATGCCAGCGGAGCCATTTCAGAACCGGGGAGCGTCGAAAAAGGGACAACGAGGACGGACACCATGTTTTTGGAGCGGCAGCGTGGGATTACCATTCAAGCGGCAGTCACTTCCTTCCA
>CALBUZ010000083.1 GCA_937969105.1 uncultured Collinsella sp.
TACATGGCTCGTCGTACGCCTTCTCAATTGAATATGCTGCTCGCCGTCGATAAGCCGGTGGGCTGCACGTCCCACGACGTGGTATCGCAGTGCCGACGCGCTCTCCATGAGCGACGCGTCGGCCATGCCGGTACGCTCGACCCCATGGCCTCGGGTGTCATGGTGGTGGGCGTGGGCCAGGCGACCCGTCTGCTGGGCATGCTAACTCTCGATACCAAAAGTTATGTCGCCGACATTTCGTTTGGCGTCGAGACCAACACCGATGACGCGGAGGGCGAGGCCGTTCGCACGGTGCCCGTTGCCCCCGAGCTGCACGATCTCGCTTACGCCCGTGAGCAGCTGGCCGCTATGCTTGGCCCGCAGTTGCAGGTGCCGCCAGCTTTTTCGGCCATCTCGGTCAATGGCGTTCGCGCCTATAAGAGTGCTCGCGAGGGCAATGCGGTTGAGTTGCCCCCGCGCCCCGTCGAGGTCTATGCCGCCGACCTGATCGCCGTGGGCGGCGAGGGCGATACGTGCGTCTGGACCGTGGCGTTTTCGGTAAGCAAAGGCACCTACATTCGCGCGCTCGCTCGCGATCTGGGTCGTGCCTGCGATAGCGCTGCACATATTTCCGCGCTGCGCCGTACGGCCTCCGGCGTGGTTTCCATTTGCGCCTGTCATGCGGTAGAGGAGCTCTCTGCCGAGACCGCTGCCGGTTTCGCTCTGGATCCCATCGCCGCCCTAGGTGCCACGCGTGTCGATTTGCCGGGTAATCTTGCAGACGACCTGCTTTGTGGCCGCCGCGTTCCCGTTGAACGCGCGCTTGCGGACTTCGATACGGCGAAGGCGCCGTTCGCGCTCGTGCTCGATGGGGGATTGAAGGCGCTCGCTCGTATCGAGGGCGGCCGCTTTGTTATGGAGCACGTCTTTCCGCAGGCGATCGGCGGTGTTCGATGATGCTGGCGCCCCGCGAGCTCGCGCGTATCTTTTTCGCGGGTGAGTTGGATGAGGCCCGTATCGTTTCTGCCGATGCATTTGATGGGTGCGAGTTCTTGGGTGCCGCGTCGATCGCCATTGGCGTGTTTGATGGCGTGCATCGTGGGCACCAAGAGCTGATCGAAGCGGTTATTCGCGATGCACATGATCACGGCAGCAAAGCGGTCGTGGTCACCTTCGATCCTGATCCGGACGTCGTGGTGAGTCCGTCGCCCGCCCAAAAATTGATGACGACGGCCGACCGCCTGCATGCCCTGGCTCAAACCGGGGTCGATGCGGTGGTGGCCGTTCCCTTTACGTCCGCCGTGGCGGCACTCGACCATGTCGGGTTTCTGGCGCTGTTGTCGCGCGTTGTCGACATTCGCTCCATTCGTGTAGGTAGCGATTTTAGGCTCGGCCGCGGCGGCGCTTCGGGCGTTGCCGAGATGCGCGCCTGGGGCACTGAACGTGGGGTTGACGTTTACGGTCACGACCTGCTCTGCGTTAACGGGCAGACCATCTGCGCCACGCGCATCCGCCATGAGCTGGGCCAGGGTCATGTGGAGCTGGCTGCCGAGCTTCTCGGCCGTCCCTATATGCTGCGCGGCGTTGTGGCGGCTGGCCGTCACGAGGGCTCCGACATGGGCTTTCCCACAGCAAACATCCAGGTTCCCGACGACATCCAAGTGCCTGCCGATGGCGTCTATGAGGGTCTGGTGCTGGTCGACGATACCGTATGGCCTGCTGCCGTTAACGTCGGCCTGCCGCCGACCTATGCCGATGATGCCGCCTCGGCGCATCTCGAGGCCAACTTGATCGGCTATGCGGGCGACCTGTATGGCGCTTCCGTGTCGCTGGCGTTTACGCGCTGGCTACGTCCGTCTCGCGTGTTCGATTCCCTGGACGAGCTTATCGCGACCGTCGAGGGTAATATCGACGATATCCGTCATAACTTGGGTGAGCAGGGGGTGAGTATCCGTGATTAGCGATGAGGAAAAAGATCAGGTACGCGCGGCGTCAGACTTGGTTGCCATCGTGCAGGAAACGGTTGAGCTCAAGCCCCGCGGCCATGAGTTTTGGGGCTGCTGCCCGTTTCATGGCGAAAAGACCCCATCGTTTCACATTATCCCTGCTACGCAGGTGTGGCACTGCTTTGGCTGCGGCGAGGGCGGCGACGTCTTTACCTATATCATGAAGCGCGAGAACCTGAGTTTTCCCGATTCGATCCGCTATTTGGCTGATCGTGCGGGCATTGAACTGCACGATACCGGTGCGCAGCGCGATCGCGGCACCAAGCGTGCTCGCATCTATGACCTGTGCGCCGAGACGGCTCAGTTCTACCACACCATGCTTATGCGCGGTAAGGACAGCCGTCCGCGCGAGTACTTTGCCAGTCGTGGCATGGGCGGAGATGTCTGTCGCCGCTACTGCCTGGGCTTTGCGCCGGGTCGCAACGCGCTGGTATCGCATCTGTCGCAGGCGGGCTTTACCCCGCAGGAGATGATCGACGCCAACGTGGCCGTGAGCCGCGGGCGCGGACAGCTCGCGGACCGCTTTTACGACCGTGTGATGTTTCCCATCTTTGATGAGCAGGGTCACAATATCGCCTTTGGCGGGCGCATCATGGGCGATGGTCAGCCTAAGTACCTCAACACCGCCGAGACGAGCGTATTTCATAAAAAGCGAAACCTCTATGGCTTTAACTGGGCCAAGGAGTTTATCGTCGCGCAGGATACCGCCATCGTGGTTGAGGGCTATACCGACTGCATCGCCTGCTGGGAGGCAGGGATCAAAAACGTCGTCGCCACGCTGGGCACAGCGCTGACGGAACATCACGTTAAGACACTCACCCGTTTTGCCAAGCGCATTGTATATATGTTCGATGGCGACGCTGCCGGTCAAAAGGCTGCCCGTCGCGCGATTCAGTTTATCGAGCAGGATTCGATGGACCTTCGTTGCGTGGTGCTTCCCGACGGCAACGACCCCATGGAGTTCATCACGGCGCATGGCGGCCAGGAACTTCAGGCGCGCATTGACGCGGCCGAGCCCCTCATGGACTTTGTCTATCGTTCGCTGCAGGAGTCGAGCGACATTACCACGCCGGGCGGTCGCGCCAAAGCGCTCGAGGACGCGCTGACGCTCATCTACCCGCTGCGTGACAGTTATATGATCGACACGTACTTTATCCAGATTGCCGATCTGCTGGGTTTGGACCTGGAGACCGTGCGCGCGAGTTCGGGCCGTGTGTTTCGCGATGTCGCCAAGCGTGAGGATGCGGAGCGCCGCCGTGAGCAGAGCTACGAGCGTCAACGCGCGCAAGCTGAGCGCGCGGGCGGTTCGCAGGGACGAGGCTCGGGCGGCGGTGCGGCTGGTGCGCGCAGTGCCGGTCGCGGTGCCTGGGCCGCGGGTGCGACGCCGCCGGTGTCCGCACTGGTCGAGGAGGACCCGTACGACTACGTTCCGCTTGATGCCTATGGGGCCGCGCCGGTGGAGGCCGACGAGGATCTGCCGCCAATCGATGTGCCAGCGGGGATGGAAAGCGCGGCACCCGTTGCCGATGGTTCAAGCGCGGCGGCAGCTCCGTCGATGCCGATCGTTTTGACCGATCTGGAGCGGAAATCCCTGGCGGGGGAGCGCGAGCTGCTGACGATGCTCATGAGCTACCCCGATCTGTTCCGCACGTATGCCGATCGCATTTGTTCTATCGAGTGGGTCGACCCGCGTCACGAGTCCATTGCGTGGGCCGTGCTCGCGACGCCGCCGGGCACCGATCCTGCTGCCTGCATGGATGCGGCGCGCGCGGTGTGTCCCGAGGCGGCGTCGCTTGTCAGCGCCGGGCGCATTTCGGCAACGAGTAAGCACCCGACCGAGACGAACATCGTCTTTATGCTCGATACGCTCGAGCTCTACACCATCAAACGTCGCATGCGAGCTGCGCAGGCCAAGTTGCGTCAGGACCGTTCACTCGACGATGAGGACCGTCGCGTGCTGACTGTGCAGGCGGTGCAAGATTCACAGCGCCAGCGCGAGCTCCAAAAGTCGATCGGAGGCGTGGCCGACCCGTTCCGTTTGATCGGTTTGGAGACCGCGGGTGCCGATCAGGCCTAGATGTTGTGGTCAACCAGCGTATTCTCGCCTATATCCTGTCTTTATTTTGGGTATAGACGTCCATGTGTGTGCTAAAGTATTGAGTCCTGTGGACTACGAAGGGAGAATCTGTGCCAAAAAAGACTGAGAGCACGGGTACTGGGCTGGAATCCTACGTTGCAAAGCTCATGGGCAACGGCTCAAACAGGACTTCGGTAACCGAGGACGAGATTCAGGTCGCCCTGAAGGATATCGATGTTACTGATGAGCAGCTCAACGCGGTGTATTCCGCGCTGCGCAACAGCGGCATCCAGATTATCTCCGCGAGCGGAAACGACGACGCCCCGATGGACGTCGACGATGACGATAACGATACCGACGATTTCGATGATGACGAGCACGATTCCGGCTCGCTTGACGATCACGAACTTAAGATGGCCCGCCAGGCCGATGCCGAGATGGGCTCTTCCAAGAGCAAGAAGAAGCGCACCGTGCGCACGTCTCGTTCGCGTTCGCGCGTGCGCGGCATCGATGCCTCCACGGTGATGCTAACCGGCGATCCGGTTCGTATGTACCTCAAGGAGATCGGTAAGGTCGACCTGCTGACCGCATCTGAAGAGGTCGATCTGGCCATGAAGATCGAGGCCGGTCTCGAGGCTACCGAGAAGCTCGAGGCTGCCGATGCAGGCGAGATTGAACTCACCCGCGCCGAGATGCGTCGTCTTACGCGTATTGAGAACGTTGGTCTTGAGGCCAAGCAGGCGCTCATCAGCGCAAACCTGCGTCTGGTCGTCTCCATCGCCAAGCGCTATGTCGGCCGTGGCATGCTGTTCCTGGATCTGATCCAGGAGGGCAACCTCGGTCTGATCCGCGCCGTCGAGAAGTTCGACTACCAGAAGGGCTTCAAGTTCTCCACGTACGCCACGTGGTGGATCCGTCAGGCCATTACGCGCGCTATTGCCGACCAGGCCCGTACCATCCGTATTCCCGTGCACATGGTCGAGACCATCAACAAGCTCGTCCGCGTGCAGCGCCAGCTCCTCCAGGACCTGGGTCGCGACCCGACCCCCGAGGAGATCGGTGCCGAGATGGACATGAGCGCCGACCGCGTCCGCGAGATCCAGAAGATTTCGCAGGAGCCCGTGTCGCTCGAGACCCCGATCGGCGAGGAAGAGGATTCTCAGCTGGGCGACTTCATCGAGGACTCCCAGGCTATCGTTCCGCCCGATGCCGCCAGTTTCTCCATGCTGCAGGAGCAGCTCACCCAGGTGCTCGATTCGCTTGCCGATCGCGAGCGCAAGGTTATCGAGCTGCGCTTTGGTCTCGTCGACGGACATCCCCGCACGCTCGAGGAAGTCGGTCGCGAGTTTGGCGTCACGCGCGAGCGTATCCGCCAGATCGAGTCCAAGACCCTGGCCAAGCTCCGCCACCCGAGCCGTTCCAGCAAGCTCAAGGACTACATCGAAAGCTAGTCAAGCAAGAAGCGCCCTCAAGCACATCTGCCTGGGGGCGCTTTCATGTAGTCGTTGGGGACGTTCTTAAACGACTAGTCATTGGGGACGTTCTTGAATGACTAGTCGTTTAAGAACGTCCCCAATGACTGGGTCGGAAATTTTCTTAAAAAAGTTCTTGCC
>CALBUZ010000084.1 GCA_937969105.1 uncultured Collinsella sp.
TTCCTCACGCGCTCCACCGACGGCACGCTGTGCTACGCCTACGACGGCGCCATCTACACCCTCAAGGAGGGCAGCCATGTGCTCCTGTTTGGAAGCCGCGCTGGGCAGCTGCACCGGGTGCGAAGCTGTTATCGTCGGCGCCGGGCGGTTGGGCTTGGCTCTGCTGGACTTCGGCGGCTTTGCCGAATACGGCATCCATGTTCCCTGCGCCTTTGACCGGGCGCCGTCGGACGATCCGCGCATCCTGCCCATGGAGAGCCTTGCGTCGTACTGCCGCCTGCATCAGGTCGAGATCGGCATCATCACGGTGCCGACCGGCGCCGCGCAGGAGGTCGCAGACCGCCTGGTACACCTCGGCATCCGGGCGCTGTGGTGCTTCGCACCGCTCCGCCTGCGCGTCCCGCCGGGCGTGACCGTGCAGTATGAGAATCTGGCACTCTCGCTCGCCCACCTTTACCAAAAGGTAAACCGCCCCGCAGACTGACCCGTTGCCGCAACCGAAAAACCAACTCGCAAGGAGGATTCACATGGAAACGAAGGAAAGACCGATTGTTGACAGCGTGGACGCGCTGGAAACAGCCATCCGCCGCGTGCGCGAGGCGGAGGCACTCTACGCCCGTTACACGCAGGAGCAGGTGGACGCCATTTTCCGGGCTGCCGCCATCGCCGCCAATCAGGCGCGCATCCCGCTCGCCAAGCTGGCAGTCGAGGAGACCGGCATGGGCGTCGTGGAGGACAAGGTCATCAAGAACCACTATGCCGCCGAGTATATCTACAACAAGTACAAGGACATGAAGACCTGCGGCGTCATCGAGGACGACCCCTCGTTTGGCTACAAGCGCATCGCCGAGCCCATTGGCATCGTGGCCGCGGTCATCCCCACGACCAACCCCACGTCCACGGCCATCTTCAAGACGCTCATCTGCCTGAAGACCCGCAACGCCATCATCATCTCCCCGCACCCGGCTGCCGCCAAGTGCACCATCGCCGCCGCCAAGCTCGTGCTTGACGCCGCCGTCAAGGCCGGCGCCCCCGAGGGCATCATCGGCTGGGTCGATGTCCCCTCCATCGAGCTGACCAACATGGTCATGCGCGACGTCGACATCATCCTCGCCACCGGTGGCCCGGGCATGGTCAAGGCCGCCTACTCCTCGGGCAAGCCCGCCCTGGGCGTTGGCGCCGGTAACACCCCGGTCGTCATCGACGACACCGCCGACGTGCTGCTCGCCGTCAACTCCATCATCCACTCCAAGACCTTCGACAACGGCATGATCTGCGCTTCCGAGCAGTCCGTGACCGTCATCGACACCATCTATGACCAGGTTAAGGCCGAGTTCCAGAAGCGCGGCTGCTACTTCGTCAAGCAGGGTGCCGAGATGGAGGCCCTGCGTGCCGCCATGTTCAAGAACGGCGCTCTCGACCACCGCATCCCCGGCATGGCTGCCGCCAAGATCGCCGAGCTCGCCGGCATCGAGGTTCCCGCCAAGACCAAGATCCTGATCGCCGAGGTCACCTCCACCGACCCCGCCAAGGAGGAGTTCTCCCACGAGAAGCTCTCCCCGGTCCTGGCCATGTACCACGCCAAGGACTTCCAGGAGGCCGTCGACAAGGCCGAGCACCTGGTGCTCGCCGGTGGCCCGGGCCACACCGCCTCTCTGTACGTGCACCCCGCCCAGGCCGAGAAGATCAGCCTGTTCGAGCACGTCATGAAGGCCTGCCGTATCGTCATCAACACCCCGTCCTCGCACGGCGGCATCGGTGACCTGTACAACTTTGGCATGAAGCCGTCTCTGACCCTGGGCTGCGGCTCCTGGGGCGGCAACTCCGTCTCCGAGAACGTTGGGGTGAAGCACTTGATCAACGTTAAGACTGTGGCCGAGCGCCGTGAGAACATGCTGTGGTTCCGCGCTCCCGAGAAGGTCTACTTCAAGAAGGGTTCCACGCCCGTCGCCCTCGACGAGCTGGGCAACGTCATGGGCAAGAAGCGCGCCTTCATCGTCACTGACCAGTTCCTCTTCAAGAATGGCAACACCCGCGCCATCGAGGCCAAGCTCGACGAGATGGGCATCGCCCACGACTGCTTCTACGACGTCGAGCCCGATCCGTCGCTGCAGTGCGCACGTCGCGGCGCCAAGCAGATGGCTCTCTTTGAGCCGGACGTCATCATCGCCGTCGGCGGTGGCTCCGCTATGGACGCCGGCAAGATCATGTGGATGATGTACGAGCACCCCGAGTGCAAGTTTGAGGACATGGCCATGGACTTCATGGACATCCGCAAGCGTATCTTCACCTTCCCCGAGATGGGCAAGAAGGCCTACTTCGTCGCCGTCCCGACCTCCTCGGGTACCGGCTCCGAGTGCACGCCGTTCGCCATCATCACCGACAAGGAGACCGGCATCAAGTGGCCGCTCGCCGACTACGCGCTGCTCCCCAACATGGCTATCGTCGACGCCGACAACTGCATGACCGCCCCGCGCGGCCTGACCGCTGCCTCCGGCATCGACGTCATGACCCACGCCATCGAGTCCTACGTCTCCATCATGGCTTCCGACTACACCAAGGGCCTCTCCGAGCGCGCCGCCAAGCTCGTCTTTGAGAACCTGCCCTCCAGCTTCACGAATGGCGCCAAGGACCCGCACGCCCGCGAGGAGATGCACAACGCCTCCTGCATGGCCGGTATGGCCTTCGCCAACGCCTTCCTGGGCCTCAACCACTCCATGGCCCACAAGCTCGGCGCCTTCCATCACCTGCCCCACGGCCTCGCCAACGCCGTCATCCTGACCCGCGTCATGCGCTACAACGCCGCCGAGGCTCCTGTCAAGATGGGTACCTTCTCCCAGTATCCTTACCCCAACGCGCTGCACAACTACGCCGAGATGGCTAAGTACTGCGGCATCGAGGGCAAGGACGACAAGGAGGTCTTCGAGAACTTCATCACGAAGCTCGAGGAGCTCAAGGACTTCATCGGCGTCAAGAAGACCATCGCCGACTACGGTGTTGACGAGCAGTACTTCCTCGACACCCTCGACGAGATGACCGAGCAGGCATTCAACGACCAGTGCACCGGCGCTAACCCGCGCTACCCGCTCATGAGCGAGATCAAGGAGCTCTACCTGGACGCCTACTACGGCCGCGAGCCCAAGAGCTACGAGGACTAGTTTTTCGCTGATGCGCCGGGCGCATGCGATGCCGCGCCCGGCGCCGAAGCATAGGGGGGAGGGGAGTGCCCGCCAGGGGCTGGCGGCCTCCCCACCATCACTCACCAAGACCCTTTAGGGAGGGCTTAGCATGGAGCTTCCTCAGAACAAGGTGGAGCTTGTCCGTCGCGGCAACAAGGTGGTCTATGACACGGGCGACCGCATCGTCAAGGTCTTCAACGTCTCCAAGGCCGAGAGCGACGTCTTCAACGAGGCGCTCAACCTTGCCCGCATCAATGAGTGCGGCATCCGCAGCCCCAAGGCTCTCGAGGTTTCTCAGCTCGAGAACGCCAACGGCTGGGCACTCGTGACCGAGAAGGTTCCGGGCACCACCCTTGCCGAGAAGATGACTGCCGAGCCCCAGCGCTTTGGTGAGTACCTCGAGATGTTCGTCGACCTCCAGATCGAGATCCACGGCTACACCTCCCCGCTGCTCAACCGTCAGCGTGACAAGTTCGCCCGCATGATCGACAGCCTCGATCAGCTCAATGCCACCACGCGCTACAACCTTCAGGAGCGTCTGGACGGCATGACCAAGGAGTTCAAGGTTTGCCACGGCGACTTCAACCCCTCCAACGTCATCGTCGGCGACGACGGCCAGCTGTACGTCTGCGACTGGGCACACGCCACCCAGGGCTCCCCTGCTGCCGACGTTGCCACCACCTACCTGCTCTTTGCCCTCAACAGCAAGGATCAGGCCGAGGCCTACCTGGAGCTCTACTGCGACCGCGCCGACATGCCCATGCAGGTCGTGCGTCAGTGGACGAGCATCGTCGCCGCTTCCGAGCTCGCTCGTAAGCGCAACGTGAACGATGAGTTCCTTAAGAACTGGATCGACGTCGTCGATTATCAGTAATATCTGAGCGATTCATTTCGCATCGGAGGCACAAAGGAAACCCCGCAGCTCGAATGGGTTGCGGGGTTTCCCTTTTGGCGATTGAGCACGCCGGCAAGATAAAAGGACGGCCCCGCATCTCCCCGATCTGGAGAAATGCGGGGCCGTCCCGTATATCGAACTACAAGCGAAATCGCCGATTAACGACGGGCCGCCTTCACAAGCTCGGCGACCTTGGCAACAACCTCGTCGATCGCCACATCCTCGCGCTCGCCCGTAGCACGGTCCTTGAGCTCGACGGTGCCGTTCTTAAGGCCACGCTTACCGAGTACCACCTGATACGGGAAGCCCATAAGGTCGTTGTCGGCAAACTTAAAGCCGGGACGCTCATCGCGATCGTCGACGACAACCTCGATACCCTCGGCGCACAGGTCATCAACGATCTGCTCGCAGACGGAAGCGCACTCCTCCTTCTTGGGGTCGAGCGGAATCACCGCGACCTCGTACGGGGCAACGGAGACCGGCCAGACAATGCCGTGCTCGTCGTTGTGCTGCTCCACGACGGCAGCGAGCGAGCGGGACACACCAACGCCGTAGCAACCCATGATAAGCGGCTTCTCCTTGCCGTCCTCGTCCATAAAGGTGGCCCCCATGGCCTCGGAGTACTTGGTGCCCAGCTGGAAGACCTGGGAAACCTCGATGCCGCGAGCAGCAGAGAGCGGCTTGCCGCAGTGAGGGCAGGGATCGCCGGCGACGACTGTGACCAGGTCGGCCCACTCGTCGACGGTAAAGTCGCGCTCGGGGCAGGCACCGGTAAAGTGATAATCGACCTCGTTGGCACCGCAGGCCCACTGCTTGGACTCACGCAGACTCTCATCGCACACCAGACGAATGCCCTCGGGCAGGTTGACCGGTCCGATAAAGCCCTTGTGCAGGCCGTTCGCTTGAAGCTCCTCGTCGGTCATCATGCGATAACCCTTGCCAAAAACATGCTCGGCCTTGCAGTCATTGAGCTCGTGGTCGCCCGGGACAATGGCCACGACCGGCTTGCCCTCGGCGTCGATGAGCGCCAGCGACTTGCGCGTACCGTTCTCGGGGAAGCCGAAGAACTTGGCGACGGCCTCGATGGTGCCCATGCCCGGAGTCTCGACCTTGGTGAGCGTGCCGTCGCCGGGGCCCTCGGTCACAACGACCTTGGTGCTTGCAGCCTCATCATCGGCAGCAAAGCCGCAATCGTCGCAATACACGAGCGAAGCCTCGCCGGCATCGGCCAGAGCCATGTACTCGACGGAGGTATCGCCGCCGATCTCGCCGGAGTCGGCGACAACGGGCAGAGCCTTGATGTAGCAGCGTTCGCAGATGTTGGCGTAGGCCTGCTTCATCTTGTCGTACTCCTCCTGCAGGCTCTCCTGCGTGGCAGAGAAGCTGTAGGCATCCTTCATGATGAACTCGCGGCCGCGCATCAGGCCAAAGCGGGGACGGAACTCATCGCGGAACTTGTCCTGAATGTGGTACAGGTTGACGGGCAGCTGCTTATACGAGCGCAGCTCGTTGCGCACCAGGGCCGTGACGGTCTCCTCGTGCGTGGGACCCAGCACAAACTCGCGACCATGACGGTCGTCAAAGCGCACGAGCTCCTTGCCATAGGCATCAATGCGGCCGGACTCACGCCACAGCTCGGCATCAACCATAATGGGCATCATGAGCTCCTGGGCGCCGGCGGCGTCCATCTCGTCGCGCACGATGTTCTCGATCTTGCGAATCGAGCGCCAAGCGAGCGGCAGATAGGAATACAGACCGGCGGCCTCCTTGCGGATCATACCGGCACGAAGCAGTAGACGATGGCTTGCGAGCTCGGCGTCGGCCGGATCCTCTTTGAGCGTCGGCGCATAGAGCTTAGACATATACATTGCTCGGGTCATTTATTTCTCCTCAATAAGCTTGTCGACCTCGGCCATAAGCGCGTCGACAATTTGGTCCTCAGCTACTTTACCAATGATCTGGCCATGCGAAAAGAGCAAGGCCTGACCACGTCCGCAAGCAACGCCCAAGTCGGCATCAGAAGCCTCACCGGGCCCATTAACGGCACATCCCATGACGGCAATCGAAAGCGGCGCGGCATAGTTCTTAAGCCGCTCGGTTACTTCCTCGGCGATAGGAATCAGGTTAACCTGACAGCGGGCGCACGTGGGGCACGAGACAATCTCGGGACCACGGCGACGCAGGCCCAGCGACTGCAAAATTCCCCAGGCGACCGGCGGCTCCTCAACCGGATCGGCCGTGAGCGAGACGCGCATGGTGTCACCGATACCCTCAGACAGCAGGATACCAAGGCCCACCGAGCTCTTGATGGTGCCCTGTAGCTTGGTACCTGCCTCGGTTACGCCCAGGTGAAGCGGAACGTGGGGAATCTCGCGCGATAGGGCTCGATAGGTATCGAGCGTCGTTTGCACGCTATGGGCCTTAGCCGAAAGCACAATGTTCGTAAAGCCGCGGTCTTCAAAATGCTTGACGAAACGCTCGCTCGACATCACGAGCTTTTCGGGCTGCGTGAGGTCGTCGCGCTCGGCGATATCCTGCTCAAGCGAACCGGCATTGACGCCGATACGAATTGCGCAGCCCGAGGCACCCGCAGCATCGATCACCGCGTCAACCTTGGCCCAATCGCCGATATTACCGGGATTGATGCGCAGCTTGGCAGCACCGGCCTCAACGGCACCAATGGCGAGCTTATGGTTAAAGTGGATATCGGCGACAATTGGCACCGGAGACTCGGCACAGATGGTGCGGAAACCCTCAAGCGCGGCCTCGGTAGGCACGCTCACGCGCACGATATCGCAGCCAGCCTGCGCCAACGCGCGCACTTGCGCAAGCGTTGTCTGAGCATCAGCGGTATCGGTGCAGGTCATGGATTGGACCACCACCGGCGCGCCGCCACCGATCTGCACGCCGCCCACATGCACGGGGCGCGTCAGCTCGCGAGGCAAAGGATGGGATAAAGACAATCCAAACACTCCCCTACAGAATAAATCGAAGGACATCGGAACGAAGCATATAGACAAACAGCAGCGCAAAGAGCGCTATGCCCACATAGCTCACAATCGTCTGGACCTTAAGCGGAAGCTCGCGGCCCGCAATCTTTTGAATGATCTCGATGACCAGCTTGCCGCCATCGAGCGGTGGGATGGGCAGCAGGTTCATAAAGCCAAGCGAGAACGAAATGAGGGCGGCAAACGAAAGGAACGTGGCAGGGCCGGCAGCGGCAGCCTGTGAGGACATAACGCTAATACCCACAATCGAAGAGGACTGATCGAGAATCTCCATCGTATGCTGTGGCTGAAGCAGGCGCATCACACCCTCCGCTGTCTGCACGACATAGGAGAACGACAGGCGAGCCGACGTAATGGGGTCTAAACGGACCACCTGCGTAGATGCATACACACCCAGGCGCTCGTCCTCTTTGAGCGCAACCGTGGTCGTATGCTGTTTGCCGTCACGCTCGTACTCAATGGCGATATCGTCCTTACCGGCAGCCTTGCCGATGGCATCGTAAACGTCCATCCAGGTAGAGCACGATACTCCGTCGACAGAAAGGATTGCGTCGCCGCCCTCGATTCCCGCCGCGGCGGCAATCGAGCCTTCGTCAACCTGGCCGATCACATTGGTATCCACCGGCACCGCGACACCTGCGATGGAATAGATGCTCATAAGGAGCAAAAAGCCCGTCAGGATATTGACGATAATGCCCGCAAGCAGCATAAAGGCACGCTTGACAAAGCCCTGGCCCAAATAGGTGTGAGAGCGCTCGCGTGCAAGGAATTCGGACTCGCCGCACGGCAGTTCCCATACATCGCCCTCGGCAGTCGCGTGCTCGCGATCGAACCGACGGCCATCAAAAGTGGTGTAGCCCGCCGCGTCTCGCGGCAGCGTCTGATACTTGGTGGGATAGTAGCTCGGCGAGGGCTGCTCCCCTTCTTCATACCAGGGAGCGATGGAGCCCCAGCCCATCAACAAAGCACAGGCCTCAAGTACATCCTCCTCGGACAGCTCGAGCTCGACGGCAAGATCGGCCACCGTCACACGGCCGTGGCGATAGATGGCAGCAAGCACGCGATCGGCACACGAGACATCGGTCGGATCCATGCCACAGATGGCAGCATACCCACCCAGCAAAAGCGGGGTCACGCCAAACTTGGTGCCAATACGACGAGACGTGTGGTGAATATCAAAGCGACACGGCAGGCCCAAAAAGAACTCAGTCACCCGGACGCCACAGGCACGCGCCGCCAAAAAGTGGCCGCCCTCGTGCAAAAACACGAGGACGGAAAGCATCAGCAGGCCCCAAAAGACCGATGAGAGAATGCTCAGAACAGTATCCATAAAACGAAAAAGCAATCCTTATGGGTTAAGAACGGGTTGCGGCGAGCACCTGCGTAGCCTTTGCACGCGCCCAGCCATCGATGTCGCGAAGCTGTTCAAACGAATCGACCGTCTGCGCATCGTGAGCATCCATGCAGGATTCAACAATGCGGTCGATATCGGTAAAGCTGCAGCCATCATGCAGGAAGGCATCGACGGCGACCTCGTTGGCGGCATTGAGCACGCACGGCATGGTGCCGCCCGTCTTGCCGGCACGCTCGGCCAGCGCAAGGCAGCGGAAGGTATCCATATCGGCCGCGTCAAAGGTAAGCTGCCCCAACTCGCGGAAATCGATACGCGGAGCCGGCGTATCCCAACGCTCGGGATACGAGAAGGCAAACTGGATGGGAATGCGCATGTCTGAGGCACCGAGATGCGCCATCACAGAGCCGTCGGCAAACTCGACCATGGAGTGAATCTTAGACTGGCGCTGCACGACCACGTTAATGAAATCGAGATCGCAGCCAAACAGATGCATGGCCTCGATACGCTCCAGACCCTTGTTCATGAGGGTGGCGGAGTCAATCGTAATCTTGGCACCCATAGCCCACGTAGGATGCGCCAGGGCATCGGCGCGCGTCACGCGATCGAGCTCGTCACGCGTGCGGCCAAAGAACGGGCCGCCCGAGCAGGTAAGCCAAATGCAGTGAGCCTCGCGCGGATTCTCGCCCAGATAGCACTGGTAGATGGCAGAATGCTCGGAGTCGACCGGGATAAGCTGACCCGGCTGCGCCAACGGCATAAGCAGATCGCCACCGACGACGAGCGACTCCTTGTTGGCCAAGGCAAGACGCTTGTTCGAGGTCAGGGCAGCATGGCTCGCCTCGAGACCGGCAGCGCCCACGATGGACACGAGCACGCAGTCGACATCATCGCGGCATGCGAGCTTGCACACGGCCTGTGCGCCGACGCCGAGCTCTGTGCCCTCGGGCAGTTCCTGCAGCACCGCGTCGGAGCCATGGGAGGCGTCCGCTACGGCAACCGCCGGAACCGAGAACTCACGGGCAGCGGCAACGAGCTCGGGGGTGCTGGAGTTAACGGACAGCGCCGTCACCTGCAGACGATCGGCATGCTGACGGCACACGTCGAGCGCCTGAGTGCCGATAGAACCCGTACAGCCCAGAATGGCAACACGAAGACGGCCGTCGGGACCGTAGGTGGTCTGATAAGCCATTACAGCACGCCTCCGATCATCAGCAGCAGCTGCGCGGTAATGCAGCCAAAGATGAGCGAATCGCTGCGGTCGAGCATGCCGCCGTGGCCCGGGATGAGATTGCCGGAATCTTTGACGCCCACACCGCGCTTGATACGCGACTCGATGAGATCGCCGATAACGCCCAGAATGGAGACGACCACGCCACACAGCAGTGCATAGGGCAGGCTCAGCTTATAGAAGTGCGTTGCCCACAGGATGAGCCAGATCAAGACAGACCCCAAAATGCCGCCGACAAAGCCTTCCCAGCTCTTTTTGGGAGAGATCTTGGGAACCATCTTATGCTTGCCGATACGGCTGCCCACGATATAGGCAAACGAGTCGGAGACCCAAAGGGACGCACAAACGCCCACCGAAAGCAGGGCGCCGGCAAAACCGGGCACAGCATCGCGCAGCAGCACGATAGCCGACAACATAAAGCCAGTGTAGATAGGGCCCATGAGCGTCACGGCAACGTCAGAAATGCGCGTGCGCGGAGACCAGACATACCAGATACCGACCGCAAGCATCAAAGCGAACAGCAGGGCGTTCAATAGCAGCGAATCGCCCAGAGCCGAGAGCGGAAAGAGCACGGCGGCAGCGATACCAAGGCGCTCGTTGGCAACCTTGCCGTCGAGCCTCGTCATGCGGAAGAACTCGTAGCAGCACAGACCGCTCATGACGGACACGAAGATGGCCGTGGGCACAATACCCAAAACCAGGCACAGGATAAAGACAACGGCATAGACGATACCGGCGGCGGCACGGGTGATAAAGCCCGCCAACCACGACCCGGAGCTGCTCTTCGCCGCAGGCGCTCCCGCAGTGGCAGCCTTACGCGCGGGCGTCGCGGAAGTAGGTGCCTTGGGAGCGGATGCCTTGGGACGTTCGGACACGATTAAGCCTCCTCGGTCTTGCTCAGTCCACCAAACCTACGGTCGCGACCCTGGAAGGCCAAAATGGCGTCGACAAGGCCCCAACGATCAAAGTCGGGCCAATAGGTATCAGTGACATAGAACTCGGAATAAGCAACCTGCCACAGCAGATAGTTCGAAAGACGCAGCTCGCCAGAAGTGCGAATCACGAGCTCCGGATCGGGAAGACCGGCGGTGTACAGGTGCGAAGCCACCATATTGTCGTCAACCGTGGCGGGATCAATCTTGCCGGCAGCCACATCGAACGCGATCTGGCGCACAGCGCGGGTGATCTCAGCACGGGCACCGTAGTTAACGGCCAGCGCCAGCGTCATACCGGTATGGTCGGCGCACTCGGCAAGGCCGCGCTCAAAGACATCGCGGGTCTTCTTGGGCAGCGCGGAAATATCGCCCAAAAAGACAACGCGAACATTCTCGCGCTTAAGCAGCGGTAGCTCATCGATAAACGTCTTGGCAAACAGGTGCATCAGAACGTTGACTTCGTGCTGCGGGCGATTCCAGTTTTCGGTCGAAAACGCATAGGCCGAAAGCACGTCGACGCCCAGGCGCACGCAGGCGGTAATGATCTCACGCAGCGAGACGATGCCGGCCTTGTGGCCTTCGGTGCGGGCAAGACCGCGCGCCGTGGCCCAACGGCCGTTGCCGTCCATGATGCACGAAATATGGTGCGGGATGTTATTGAGGTCAAGGTCGGAAAAACCGACGCCCGCAGGGGCGTCGGCAAAGTACTCGACCAGTTTATGCTCGTCGTATTGCACCTTAGATCTCCATGACCTCGGCTTCTTTTTCCTTCAGAAGCTCCTCGACCTTGGCGACATACTCGTCGGTATGCTTCTGGACCTTGGCCTGCTCGCGACGGACATCGTCCTCGGTGAGCTCCTCGTCGCGCTCGAGCTTGTTGTTAAAGTCGCGGCGGATGTTGCGGATGGAGACCTTGGCCTGCTCGGCGTACTCGCGGCACTCCTTAACGAGCTCGCGACGACGCTCCTCGGTGGGAGCCGGGAACGGCAGACGCACGACAGTGCCATCGGAGTTGGGGGTAATGCCCAGGTCGGAGGCACTGATGGCCTTGACGATGGCATTGATGAGCGCCTTATCCCACGGCTCGATAAGCAGCATGTGGGCCTCGGGGGTCTTAACGGCGGCAACCTGTGTGACGGGCGTGGGAACACCGTAGTAGTCGACAGTGATGTCGGACAGGATGTTGGCGTTAGCGCGGCCAGTGCGGACCTTGGAGAAGTTATGCTTGAGGGACTCGAGTGACTTGTCCATGTGGGCGGTGATGTTCTCTGCCATGCTTAATCCTCCTGATAGACGAGCGTGCCGACGGGCTCACCCGCGAGCGCGCGCTTGACGGTGTCCTCGCCATCGATGTTGAGGACCAAAATGGGCATACGGTTGTCCTGGCAAAGAGCCGTAGCCGTGGAATCCATAACCTGCAGGCCGCGAACGAGCACCTCGTGATAGGTGATCTTGTCAAAGCGGACGGCGTCGGCGCACTTGACGGGATCCTTGTCGTAGATGCCATCGACCTTGGTGGCTTTAATCAGAATCTCGGCTCCGATCTCGCAGGCGCGAAGGGCTGCGGCGGTGTCAGTCGTAAAGTACGGATTACCCGATCCGGCGGCAAAGATAACGACGTTGCCCTTGGACAGGTGGTTGATGGCACGACGACGAATATAGGGTTCGCAGATCTCGTTCATCTGGATAGCGCTCATCACGCGGCAGGGAACATCGTTGTGCTCGAAGGCATCCTGCAAGGCAAGCGCGTTCATGACGGTAGCGAGCATGCCCATGTAATCGGCCTGGGCGCGCTCCATACCGCCGGCGGCGCCGGCCATGCCGCGGAAAATGTTGCCGCCGCCGACAACGACGCCGACCTCATGACCTACGACGAGCAGCTCCTTGACCTGCTTGGCAAGATGATCGGTAACCTTGGGGTCGATGCCGTAGTTGCCATCGCCCATCAGGGCTTCACCGGAGAGCTTCAGAAGCACGCGTTTATATCGGATGTCGGACAAAGCGATCCTCCTTTAATTAGACTCACAACATAATATCAAAGGCTTAACGGGGAGCCATGAAAAAGCAGGCTGTGAGTAAAACCCACAGCCTGCTCATTACCAGCTACAAGAGCTTATTTACTCGCCACGGACCAGACGGTCAAAGGCAACGACGGTAATGGTGTCGCCGAGCTCCTTGGAGACCTGCTCAGCGTACTTCTTGATGGTAAGGGAGCTGTCCTTGATGAACTCCTGCTCGGTGAGCACGGACTGCTTGTAGAACTTCTCCAGACGGCCAACAGCCATCTTCTCCTGGATAGCCTCGGGCTTACCGGACTCGGCAGCCTGAGCCATGTAGATCTGCTTCTCGTGCTCGACGGTCTCGGCCGGAACCTGATCGCGGGTAGCGCAGATAGGGGCGACGGCAGCAACCTGAAGGGCAACGTCGTGAGCAAAGGTCTTGAAGGACTCAGCCTGAGCGGTCTCGGCCTTCTCGAAAGCGAACTCGACGAGAACGCCGATCTTACCACCCATGTGGATGTAAGAAGCGAGAGCGCCGTTCTCGGCCTTGCGGGCGGCGAAACGAGAAATCTTCATGTTCTCGCCCATGATGTGAATCATCTCGGTGAGCTCGGAGGAAACGGTCTCCTCGCCCATCGGCTTCTCGAGCAGAGCGTCGACGTCAGCAGGCTCGGTGGTAGCGACAACCTCAGCGACCTTGGAGGCAAAGCCGGTGAACTTGGCGTTGGAGCCGACGAAGTCGGTCTCGCAGGAGAGCTCGAGCAGAGCGCCGGTCTTGCCGTCCTCGGAGACGAACGCGGCGACAGCGCCCTCGTTGGTCTCACGGCCAGCCTTCTTGGCAGCCTTGGCGAGGCCGTTCTTGCGCAGAACGTCGACAGCGGCGTCCATGTCGCCGTCAGCCTCGACGAGAGCCTTCTTGCACTCCATCATCGGGGAGTCGGTCATCTCGCGGAGCTGCTTGACCATAGCGGCGGTAATCTGGGCCATTGTGGTTCCTTTCAAAGAGATGAAAAAGAATTAACTAAGACTGATTTACTCGGCCTTGGGCTCAGCGGCCATCTCGGCCTCGGA
Organism: uncultured Collinsella sp.; assembly: GCA_937969105.1. Classification (GTDB taxonomy): domain Bacteria; phylum Actinomycetota; class Coriobacteriia; order Coriobacteriales; family Coriobacteriaceae; genus Collinsella. The sequence continues at coordinate 13,671 of CALBUZ010000084.1, forward strand.
GACCTGCTCCTTGCCGGAGCCAGCGAGGCAGGCGTCAGCCATGAGCTCGCACATAAGGGTGACAGCGGAGATAGCGTCATCGTTGCAGGGGATGCCGTACTCGACCTCGTCGGGATCGGAGTTGGTGTCGATCAGAGCGACGACGGGGATGTTCAGGCGCTGAGCCTCCTTGATAGCGTTCTCCTCGCGCTTGGTGTCGATAACGAAGAGAGCCTGGGGCAGACCCTTCATGTCGCGGGCGCCACCGAGGTTGGTCTGGAGCTTGGTGAGCTCCTTACCGAGCACAGCCTGCTCCTTCTTGGGGAGCACTGCCATGCGGCCGTCCTCGACCATGGCCTCGAGCTCCTCCATGCGGTTGATGCGGGAGCGGATGGTGACGAAGTTGGTCAGCATGCCGCCGAGCCAACGCTGGTTGATGTAAGGCATGTTGGCGCGCTCAGCGGCGTTCTTGACGGCCTCCTGAGCCTGCTTCTTGGTGCCGACGAACAGCACGTTGCCACCCTTGGCGACGTTCTTGACGAAGGTGTAGGCCTGGTCGGCGTCGAGGATGGTCTGCTTGAGGTCGAGGATATAGATGCCGTTGCGCTCACCGAAGATGAACGGCTTCATCTTGGGGTTCCAGCGACGGGTCTGGTGACCGAAGTGGCAGCCGGCCTCGAGCAGGGTGCGGATATTAATCTTGGTAGCCATGTTAAACCTCCTGTGGTTTGCCTCCGCGCGGGGTCATCCTCCAAAACCAACCCGGACATGTGCTACCAAAGCCCGGGCACCACGGTATGAAGTAGCCGCGCGTGCGTGATAAAAACCTGTTGCCGTGAAGCAACCCGATGAATGATAGCAGGATTGCCTCTTCCTGCCAACCCGAAATCAAAACCACACACCTGAATGTGCATCGACCCACGGGGGCCGCGAAAGGCTATTCGCCACGAGGATGAGCTTGAGCAACGGCACGCTTAAGCCGGTCGGGCGTGAGATGCGTGTAGATTTGCGTCGTGGACAGACTAGCATGTCCCAGCAGCTCTTGAACCGAACGCAGGTCCGCGCCGCCCTCGAGCAGATCGGTCGCAAAGGTGTGGCGCATCGCATGCGGCGCGATGTCGGCCGGAATGCCGGCGAGATTCGCCAGCATATGGAACCGTCGTCTGAGCATAGCGGCACTCATGCGATTGCCACGCGCAGAAATAAACAGCGGATGCAGACCGGCTGCGGCGTCTCGATGCTTTGCCTGGGCGAGCAGTTCCGGTCTCCCCTGGTCGACATAGCATCGAGCCGCCTCGAGCGCCCGGCGATACAGAGGCACGATGCGCTCCTTGCTGCCTTTGCCCCAAAGGCGAACCACGCGCTCCGACCATGCGATGGATTCCACATTGAGCGCCGCAAGCTCCGAGATGCGGGCACCTGAGGCATAGAGCAGCTCAAGCATTGCCGCATCGCGCAGTCCCGCGGGCGTCGAGGTATCAGGCGTCTTGAGCAGCGCCTCGACCTGCTGAGTCGTAAGGACACCGGGCAGGTCGCGCGGCAGCTTGGGCGACGCGATCGCCGAGACCGCATCACCCTCGACAAACCCCTCGGCAGCCATCCATCGATAGAGCGACCGAATAGCCGACAAATGTGCCGCAAGGGTGCGAGGCGTCACCTGCTCGCGCGAAAGCTCGGCCAAATACGCGCGGACGGTACGCACGTCGGCCTTACGCGCATCGACACCCGTACGCTCGCACCAGGCAGCAAAGCGCTCCAGCCGCGATCCATAGGCAGTCACAGTATTGGGAGAGAGCCCCTCGACACGTGCGATGTAGGCGATAAACGAGTCGACGGTATCGTACAGGTCAAAGGCTATGACCGGTCGCCTCCAAACAAGTCGGAACGAGTGGCCAAGTAGGCATCAAGGGCCTCGAGGGCGCGGTCGGCATAAGCCTGGTAGCGGTCGCGCTTACTGCGGCGCTTGCCGTCCTCGAGCGGCGGCACCAAGCCAAAGTTAACGTGCATGGGCTGATAGCCCACGGTTGCCGGATCAGTCGCATAGCCCACGAGCGAACCCAGGGCGCCCACGCGAGGAAGCTCAACAGGCTCCGCCTCGATTGCCTCGGCATAGGTGTTGAGCGCAGCGAGCAGACCGGTCGCCACGGCCTCCATATAGCCTTCGGTGCCGGTGATCTGACCGGCAAGGCGCACGCTCGTACCGGGCACGGCAAAGGTGCCGTCAAGAACGTGCGGCGCATCGACAAAGGTATTGCGGTGCATGACGCCATAACGGAAGAACTCGGCACTCTCCAGGCCGGGAACCATGTGGAAGACACGCTTCTGCTCGCCAAAAGTCAGATTTGTCTGGAAGCCCACCAGGTTATAGGCTGTCTTTTCCTTGTTCTCGGCACGCAGCTGAATCGCAGCCCAGGGGCGACGTCCGGTACGCGGGTCGGTCAGGCCGACGGGCTTCATGGCACCAAAGCGGATGGCATCCTTGCCGGTACGGGCGACTTCCTCGGCAGGCTGACAGGCCTGGAACAGGTCGCCACCCTCAAAGTCCTTGAGCACCACGCGGTCGGCGGTAGTGAGTGCCTCGATAAAGGCCTCGTACTCCTCCTTGTTGAGCGGAGCGTTGAGATAGTCGCCGCTCCCCTGCTCCTCGTAGCGCGACTGCGAGAACAGCACGTCCATATCAAGCGTAGAGGCATCGACGATTGGCGCGGCGGCGTCAAAGAACGCCAAGGCATCGCCACCGACGAGCTTCATGACCTCTTCACTCAATGCCGGTGAACACAGCGGGCCCGCGGCAATGACCACATGGCCCTCGGGAATCTGCATAACCTCGCCGTGCACGACCTCGATATTGGGTCGGGCGGCAACCTCGGCCTCGACAAGCTCGGAAAACTTGACGCGGTCGACCGCCAGGGCACCGCCAGCGGGAACGGCCGCACGATGGGCGCAATCGAGCAGCACCGAGCCCATGCGCTCGAGCTCGGCCTTAAGCAGGCCAGCAGCGGAATCCGGACGGGTTGACTTAAACGAATTTGAGCAGACGAGCTCGGCCAAGTGATCGGTATGGTGGGCCGGAGAGCTCACCTGGGGGCGCATCTCGCACAGCTTTACGGCAAACCCGCGATCTGCCAGCTGGATCGCACATTCCGAACCCGCCAGACCGCCACCGATAACCGTCACCTGATCGAACTGCATCTGCAAACACCTTTCTAATTGACACGCTTTCCATTGTGACCGAAGGGCGTCTGGGCGTGAAGCGCAAACTTTGAGGGCGCATACCTTCCATCCATCATGCGCTCGATAAGACCCTCGAGCTCGAGCGAACCCAAGAGCTTGAGCACGCCGACAGCATCAAGCGAGACGAGCGCGGCAATGTCGTCGACCTTGAGCGGCGAGGCGATAAGCGCGTGCATCACGGCCTGCTGCGTGGGGTCCAGGTCGGCGATGCCGGGTGCATCGGGACGCGAGTAGCGCAGCGTGCCGTAGATGCGCGAGACGGCCATCTCGATTGATTCCTCGTCGATGATGCAGCAGGCTCCGTTAGCGATGAGGTAGTTGGTCCCGCGCGACTCGGGCGAAAGGATAGAGCCCGGCACTGCAAGCAGTTCTCGTCCCAGGTCCATGGCGGCCTCAGCGGTAGAAAACGTACCCGAGGGCATGCCCGCCTCGGAAACAAAGAGCGCCTGCGACAAGGCAGCGATTACGCGATTGCGCCGCGGAAAGGCGAACTTACGCGGTCCCATACCCCACGGCGAAATAGAAACGACCGCGCCGCCCGTATCGAGCGTGCGCGTGATGAGGCCGGCGCTCGAGCGCGGATAGACAACATCGGCGCCGGTCCCCAGTACCACGATGTGTTTGCCCCCGGCGTTGACCGCAGCCCAACCCGACGCCTGGTCGCAGCCGACCGCACCGCCCGAGACCACCGTCACCCCCGCCTCAACCGCCACCTTGGCCGCAAGTTCTGCCACGGCAAGACCGTACGGCGAGGCCTTGCGCGCGCCGATGATGGAGAGCGCGGGCGTCGAAAGCACCTCGGGGTTGCCGCGCACATATAAGGTCTGGGGCACATCCGGGAGCTCCAAAACGGTCTCGGGATACAATGCATCACCTGGATGCAGCTCGAAGGTCCCCTCGTCCATTATTGGTCCCTCCTTCCCTGGTACATCGCCGCCTCGAGCACGTGATCCTGCGACACCCGTTCGCTTTCAGCAACATCGGCGATCGTGCGTGCGATGCGTACCAGGCGCACGATGCCGCGACCCGTGAGATGCGTGCGTTTCGAAAGGCCAAGCACGCATTTCTCGGCAGCCTCATCAAGCCCAAAGGTCGAAACGACGCCGTCAATGGACCGTGACTCGTCTTCCTCGGCCTCGGTGTCCGCATCGTCCATACGGGATTCACGCCAGGCGCGAAAGGCGCGCCCACGCACGACATAATCGCGCAGCTCGGCCGATGACATACCCTCCGCGCCCTCAATGATTACCTGGGGATCGGGGCGGGTCACGTCGATCATCATGTCGATACGATCAGCCAAAGGACCGCGCAACTTGCCCCGGTAACGCTCGACCATCGCCGCCGAGCAGCGACACGGCACTTCGCGATCGCCCAAAAAGCCGCAGGGGCAGGGATTACTCGCGGCCAGCAGCTGAAAGCGCGAGGGGAACGTAAAGGCCCCGTCAACGCGCACGATCTTCACGTAACCGCGTTCGATGGGCTGACGCAGCGTCTGCAGCACGCCGGTGGGAAACTCGGCGAGCTCGTCCAAAAAGAGCACACCGCCATGAGCCAGGCTAATTTCGCCCGGATGCACCGGACGTCCGCCGCCGATGAGCCCCGCGGTCGAAATGCTGTGATGTGGGCTGCGGAAAGGGCGATGCCCCGCAAGCAGGCCATCGATGTTTTCACCCAAAACCGAATGGATGCACAGCGCCTCCTGCTGGTCCTCGACGGAAAGCTCGGGCAAAATGCCCGTCATGCGCCGCGCAAGCATGGTCTTGCCCGAACCGGGCGAGCCGATCATGAGCAAGCCGAGCTCGCCGGCGGCCGCAAGCGCCATGCCACGTTTGGCGACCTCCTGTCCCAGCACATCGGCATAATCGAGCTCGGGCTCAAAGGTCGCCTCGAGCACTTCAGAATCCAGGTAATGCCGTGCGGCATCCCCCATGCCATGGGCAAGCTGAGATAGGTGGTCGATAAAGCCGCAGTCAACGCCTGCGAGCGGCACATGCTGATCGGACCTACCGGCGATAAAGGAAAGCCCCATATCGCGCGCCAACAGCTGAAACGCCACCTCGCCCTTGACGGGCAGCACCGTGCCGTCCAGACCAAGCTCACCTGCGATAAGGCAGCAATCGAGGTGGTCACGGGGAATCTGCCCATCGGCCGCCAGAACCGCGATGGCAATCGGCAGGTCAAAACCGCTGCCAGTTTTGCGGATATCGCCGGGTGCCAGGTTGACGGTAATGCCGGAACGAGGGATCTCGAAGCCGGCCGAGCGCATGGCGCACCGGATACGCCCGCGCGACTCCATCACCTCCATACTCGGAATGCCGAGCATCTGGATGCCCGGAACGCCACCGGCAAGCGAGACCTCGACGGTGACGGGAATTGCCTCGACGCCGCGGATGCAGGCCGCGTGTACGGCAAACGTCTCAAACGCCATCACGACACCTGCCAATCGAACGCATTGTACTGGTGCTCGATCTCGGCGATATGCCCGCCGCGGATGGTGACGCCCACGGCATCGAAGCGAATCGATCTGAGCGGATAGTGCTCCATGAGATAGCAACTTGCGATACGGCGATACCGACGCTGCTTTTGGGCATCCACGGCCTCCTCGGGAAAGACCCGTGTGGCGCAATCCAGGGCGACGCGTCTCGTCTTTACCTCGGCCATCACCACGACATCGTCGAGCTCATCGAGCAGCACCAGATCGGCTTCGCCCTCAATGCAACGATAGCCCTGCTCCAACAAGGTGTATCCACGCTCGTTAAAGTAATCGATGGTGATCAGCTCGCCCAGCATGCCGAGTTCGCGGGGACTGAGCCCCTTGATAAACTCGGGCGTGATCGCCCCGCAGTCGAGCTCGCCGTCTTCCCAGCGCTCCTTGAGTTGTTGCGTCTTGCTCTTTTTGCTTGCGGCACACATGGGGTCTCCTTTCCCGCACACTGCATTGCCCCGATGATGAGGGCACCTTTCATGCGGGTAAGTACCGGAAGCAAACCAAAAGCTGACCAAATGCCGACAAAAAACGGGCCGTACGCAACAATCACGTTGCACACGGCCCGCTACCAGCAGGTTTATAAAACGCCAGAGGTCCCTGTCTCCACAATTGACCTAGAAAAGACGCTCAGTCTGCAGAAAGTTTCCGCAAAAGCTCACACGATGCAGCGGACAAAGTCCATGTTTGCGAATGGCCTCGATGTGCTCGGGGCTTGCGTAGCCCTTCGACTCGGCCAAATGATACTCGGGGTACTCGGCGTCGTACTCGACCATCATCTCGTCACGCGTGACCTTGGCCATGATGGACGCCGCGGCGATACAGGCGATTTTGGCATCGCCCTTCACCACGTCGCGCTCGTTGGGAACGGCACCCAAGGGGTTACCGTCCATAAGCACGCAGTCGGGCTCGAGTCCCGTATCGGCCACGGCGCCCGCGACGGCAGCGCGGATGGCGCGGGCCATGCCCATATCATCGATATCCGCAGGCGCGATATGGCAAAAACCAATCGCCGTCGCGACCTCGGCAATCTTCACCGAGAGCAGCTCGCGGCGCGCCGGCGTGAGCTTTTTGGAATCGTTGATGCCCCAGACGCGCGGCTCCATGGGAAGGCACACGGCGCACACCGTCAAAGGACCGGCCACCGAGCCGCGACCCACCTCGTCGACGCCCACGACAACGCCATCCCCACCGAGCTCGTGCATTAGCTCGTACATGCCGTTGACGCGCTCGCGCTCGGCAAGTTCCTTGGCGTGGCGCTTAAGAGCGCGCTCACAAGCCTTGATCACTTGCTGGCGCGGATCCTCACGATAATGCTCCACGAGGGCGGGGATCTCCTCAAACGTGGCGCTCGCCAGCTCGCCGGCAACCTGCGATGCCGAAACCGAACTCGTCATGTTGGCCATATCGGGGCCTCCTTGCATGCAAATCAGATAAAAAGAAGGGCCACCCGAAGGTGACCCTTTTGTCCAAACGAGTGGACAGACGCTGCGATCTTCTTAGCGCTTCTCGGGGATGCGAGCAGCCTTGCCCACCTTGTCGCGGAGGTAGTACAGCTTGGCGCGACGGACGCGACCATGACGGACGACCTCGAGCTTGGCGATCTTGGGGCTGTGAAGCGGGAAGGTACGCTCAACACCGACACCGAAGGAAATCTTGCGGACGGTGAAGGTCTCACGGGCACCGGCGCCGGCCATGCGGATGACGTCACCCTGGAAAACCTGGATGCGCTCGCGGTCGCCTTCCTTAATGCGGTAGTGAACCTTGACGTTGTCGGCAACGCGGACCTGCGGGATGTCCTCGCGGATCTGCTGACGCTCGATTGCGCGGATGTAATCCATGTGCAATTCCTTACTCTTCTAGAGGTGCCGTACCACCTTGGCCGGCACGTAGTTGAACAAACGTATTCGAGTATACACGCCACGACCTTGGCTGCAAGAACTATTTTGCCCGTGCGCAAAAAGACAAAAACACGCACTCTTTCTGCACTTATGCGCCGTCCGCAGCATCAGTCGTCGGCGTCGTCACGGTCGTTCCGGGCGCGATATAGCCGTATTCGAGCAGCACCGAAAGCGCATGCTGCTTCCAGGTGGCAAGCTCTTCGTCATTATAGTTGTCATGGGCCCATTCATTCATCGCGTCCTCGGCGTCTTGGGGCACCAGGTCCTGGCTGTCCGCCATCAGGTACAGGATGCCTAAGATGTCGAAGTCCTGCTTAGTCATCGCTTCCTTGTTTGAAGTGCTGATGAGGCCGTGATCGATGCCGTAGCGGCAGATATCGGTCAAAACGGTAACGAGGCCCGTAGGAATCGGAGAGGCATCCTTCGCGGCGGTGGGCGCGGTGTCGCCAGTCACTGCAGCGGCATCGTCGCTCGCCGGAGCAGACTCGGCCGCGTTCGCATCGGAACCGGCCTGCTCTCCCTGGGCAGGGGGCGTGCTATCCGTCGTTGCCGAAGAATCCCCCGAAGAAACGGACGTAACGCTCACCGGTGTCTCGACCACGGTCGACATCGGGTCAACCGGTGCGGGCGCGGCGACGACCTCGGCCCAATCGGAATACACGCCATCAATAAAGGCGCGAACATGGAAGGTGCCCGGTTGCGAGATGGTCATCGTGCCGTCTGTCGCGACCGAAATGCCCTTGCTCTCGAGCTCCTGGGCCTCCCAGCTACAGACTCTATCGACTTCCTTGCCCGTCGTGTCATAGACCGTAGCCGTCAGGCCTTCGATGCCGTTGAGATTTTCCTCGACACCGACGACGGTCTGTGCCGAGCCCTCGAGCTTGATGCTACCGTTAAACGGCTCGGGCGCCACGTCACTTACCTTATATTTGTAGGCCGCGGCGTCGATCTCGTCATTGGTCGAGACATGCCCGTTCACGTCCACATAGGTGTCCTCGGGGATAAAGTACTTTACGTAGGCGGTGCCGGCCTTTTTACCCACCACGACTTGCTCGTGAGTGACAGGGTCGGTCTGGATCTCGATGACGTCAGACTTGCACTCCTTGCCCTTTTTATCGACCACGCGCCAGTCGCCCGACGACTTCACAAAGCCGTAGTAGTCAACATCGTCCTCGTCCCTTGCACGCACGCGATAGGAAGAGATGGGGTCTTCGTCTCCCACCGTAAGCCTTCGGGTCTTATCGGTCTGCAGCGACACGAGAATCTTGGAGATGGGCTTAATGGGCTGCGGCGTACCCAGCTGCGTATCGACCGTCACCGACTCAAACGACAGATTGGAACCCGTAATGGACATGGGATAGGTCGCGGCCATGTCGTTGAGCACATTGCACGTGCGCGGGGCGCCGCCGTTGCGCGAAGGCACCTCGCGATCGGCCAGGACCGAATTCCAATCGATGGCGCGCACCATGTGGTTGTTGGTGCGATGCGACCAGCTCGTGACGTTTCCGGCAGTGGTATCGTAGCCGTCGTCGCCACGATGGGCGATTGAGCGCAGGAACAGGTTCTGCACGGCGTCGGTCGACTGATCGCCAAAGGTGGTGTAGAACGAGCGCTGGTCATAACCGGCGGTATGGAACTCCTGCACGGCGGCGTTGTCGTCGTAGCACTCGCCGTTCATGTTAAAGATGATCACGTCGAACGTCACGCCCACCGGCTGGTCATAGTCCTCGGACAGCGTCGTGATAGAACTCGTCTGCTTGCTATTGACCTGCGTGTGCGCCGGGATCGTCATATTGACGGTGACCGACTGATTGTCCGTTGTGGTGATCGACTGTTCCTCGGTCTTGCTCGCCTCCCACAACTGGGACATCGTGGTTTCGGCCGAAAACGAAGTCTCGATCTCCTCGCTCGCTGTTGCGGGCACGCCCAGCGACTCCTTGAGGCTCACCGATGCGCCCCACGAGCCGCCTTTGGAATACGATGTGGATTCAGAAGTGCTCGTGCCGACCGTCTCCTCGGTACCGCGGGCGAGCGTGATGCTCTGCGAGGCGTCCTCATAGCCGACGTTAAGTGCCGAGGTAACGAGCTCCTGCTCAGTCTTAGAATCGACAAAGGAATAGCCCGGCGCGTCCTCGGGCGCACAGTTAAGCTTGTTCACGCTGTTGAGCTGCTGAACTCTAAAGTTATAGAACGCGATGCCAAAGCCATTGAAATCGTACTGATAGGTGCCGCCGAGCTTGTCGACACAAGCAATGGTGGCATAGATGACGTCCTGCTCAGTCGTGTCTTTCGACAGTCCGTCGAGCGGCACGTTTTTACGGAAATCGGAGCCCTTCAGCTTGTGACCGATACAGCCGGCGATATCGTCGGTCAAGCGCTCGTAGACCGCATTGAGGCTTTTTGCAGATGTCAGACCACTCTGCTTCGATTTGTCGGCACCATCGGAATGCTCACCGTTGCCACCCGAAAGCGCATCATAGAGATAGATGTAGTGACCCTTACCGAAGTCCTTCTCAAAGCCCTTGCCAGCGTGGTCCCAGTACAAAAAGTCCTTGGAGTCGTCGCCTCCGCCATAGCCAAGGATGTTATAGGCAAGCGATGCCCAGTTGGGCAGCACCTTTTTGACGGCGGCCGTGTAGAACGAGACGTTGTCGTACATCGAGGTACGGCCCTCGAGCTTGCCGTCATCGATATCTACAAACGTGCAGTCGCGATCGCTGACCGTAATGGTGAGCGGGTTGACCACGTCGCCATAGAGCTCGTCGCGCGATTCATCCTGAAGGGCAAAACCGGCCGTCGGCATCCCGCAAAGCGCCGTGACCGCAACGACCATCCAGCACAGGGTCATCTGTGCTCCCCGACGCGCTCGTTGCAAATACCTGGTGAGGTTTTTCATCGCAGTCCTCCCGTCAGTTAGCAATGTATTAAACCAACGTAAAACGCCGCCGCGTCCACAGGGGCGCGACGGCGCGAAGGGGGGCGTAAAAGGCGCAAATGGAACGCGACTCAGTTAAGCGGAACGCTTCGCCTCGAGCTTGGCCTGAGCGGCCGCAAGACGTGCGAGGGGTACGCGATAGGGCGAGCAGGACACATAGTCCACGTCGGACACGTTGAACAGGTCCTTGATGGACTTGGGGTCGCCGCCGTGCTCACCGCACACGCCAAAGTGCATGTCGGGGTTGGTGGCGCGACCTTTCTCGACGGCCATGCGCACGAGCTCCAGCACCGCCGAGTCGATGGTCTCGAAGGGGTTATCCTTCAAGATCTTCTTGTGCATGTACAGCGGAATGAACTTGGCCTCGGCGTCGTCACGCGAGAAACCGAACGTCGTCTGCGTGAGGTCGTTGGTGCCAAAGCAGAAGAAATCGGCGTGCTGGGCGATCTCGTCGGCGACCATGCAGGCGCGAGGCAGCTCGAGCATCGTGCCCACGGGAATGTTGAGCTCGACACCTTCCTCGGCGGAAACCTCGGCGATCACGCACTCGATGACCTCGCGGGTCTGAACGTGCTCGGCCGTAATGGAAACGAGCGGGACCATAATCTCGGGACGCGGGTCGACGCCTTCCTTGATAAGGCGAGCGGCAGCCGTTGCCACGGCACGGACCTGCATGAGCGGCAGGTCACCAAAGACGACGGACAGACGCACGCCGCGCAGGCCGAGCATCGGGTTGGACTCGACCATGCCGTCGATACGGCGCAGGCGGGCGCGCAGGGCGGCGAGCTCTTCCTCGCTGGCGCCGGCGGCCTCCTTCTTGGTGATGGCGACCTCGAGCTCGCGAGGATTATCCAAGAACTCATGAAGCGGCGGATCGAGTAGGCGAACAACCACATCGCGACCAGACATGGTCTTGAACATCGCCAAGAAATCCTCGGTCTGGACCTTGAGCAGATCGGCCAGGGCCTGCTGCTTCACGGCCTCGTCGTCGGACAGAATGAAGCTCTGGATAATGTTCTTGCGATCGCCCAGGAACATATGCTCGGTGCGGCACAGACCGATGGCCTCGGCGCCAAACTCAAGCGCGAGCTCGGCATCCTCGGGGTTGTCGGCGTTGACGCGCACGTGGTTGGCGTGACCGTCGATCTCGTCCAGGCGGATCTCGTCGGCCCAGGACAGGATGGTGTCCAGGTCGCCGGTGAGCTCGGCCGAAACCAGATCGACGGCGCCGTCGACGACGATGCCCTGGGTGCCGTCGATGGAGATGATGTCGCCCTCATGCAGCACACGGTCGCTGCCCTCGATGCGCACGACCTTCTCAGCCGCGTCGATATGGAAACACTCGACACCGCAGACGCAGGGGGTACCCATGCCACGGGCGATAACGGCGGCGTGACTCGTCTTGCCACCATGGCTCGTCAAGATACCCTCGGCGGCGACCATACCCTTCAGGTCGTCGGGGTTGGTCTCCCAGCGGACCAGAATGACCTTATGACCCTCGGCAGAACGCGCGACGGCGTCATCGCTCGAGAACACGACCTCGCCCACGGCGGCACCGGGGCTGGCGTTAAGACCACATGCGAGCGCCTCGTACTTCTTGGAGGAGTCGAACTGCGGGTGCAGGAGCTGGTCGAGCTGCGCGGGGTCGATGCGGCTCACGGCCTCCTCACGGGTGATGAGGCCTTCCTCGACCATCTCGATAGCGATGCGCAGAGCGGCGGTTGCGGTACGCTTGCCCACGCGGGTCTGGAGCATCCAGAGCTTGCCCTGCTCGATGGTGAACTCGATGTCGCACATGTCGCGGTAGTGATCCTCGAGCGTCAGGAAGACACGCTCAAGCTCCTCACCTGCGGACTCGAGGCCCGGGGTGGTCTTGAGGTCGGCGATGGGCTCGGTGTTGCGGATGCCGGCAACGACGTCCTCGCCCTGGGCGTTGACCAGAAAGTCACCGTAGAACTCCTTGGTGCCGTCGGCCGGGTTGCGCGTAAAGGCGACACCGGTCGCCGAGGTCTCGCCCTTATTGCCAAAGGCCATAGCCTGAACGTTGACGGCGGTGCCGAGCTCGTCGGAAATGCCGCGCTGTTTGCGGTAGATGCAGGCGCGCTCGTTCATCCAGCTACCAAAGACGGCCTGGATAGCAAGGCGCAGCTGGAGTTCCGGATCATGTGGGAAGACAGGCTTGCCGTCGGCGACTTCGAGCTCGGGGTACACGGCGGCCTCGACGTTGTCGGAGAAAATGCCCTTGAAAGTCACGACGAGCTCCTGCAGGTCCTCGGCCGAAAGCTCGGAGTCGACGCGAACGCCGGCGACCAGGCGGGCCTGGGTCAGGGCATTCTCGAACAAGTCGGCATCGACACCCATGACGACGTTGGAGAACATCTGGATAAAGCGACGATAGCTGTCCCAGGCAAAGCGCGGGTTCTGCGTCTGGGCGATAAGGCCCTGAACGGAGTCGTCGTTGAGGCCCAGGTTGAGGACCGTGTCCATCATGCCGGGCATGGAGAACGGAGCGCCCGAGCGCACTGAGACGAGCAGCGGGTCGGAGGCGTCGCCGAGCTTCTTGCCGCAGCGGGCCTCGAGGTCTGCCTCGGCGGCAACGATCTCGTCGAGTGCGCCTTCGGGCCAGACGTTTCCGGCGCCGGAGTACTCAACACAGGTCTGGCAGGTAATGGTAAAGCCACCGGGAACCGGCAAGCCAATGCGGCTCATCTCGGCAAGGTTAGCGCCTTTGCCGCCAAGCACGAAGTTCATGGACTTGTCGCCCTCGGTGACACAAGTGCCCTGGGCATCGGTTCCAAAACGGTAAACCCTCTTGCAATCGCTCACGATACTTCCCCTTCCATGCGCTCTCGCGCACGACCGTGGTAACGAATCGACCCGCCGGATGCGGGCCGTGAGGGAACTATACGGCGGGATTTGAACGGGCTTGAGCAGAGGATACGCGGTTTGGTAAACGTGCTAAAACTAGCGGTAAACGGTAGGTAAAGGTGGTTACCTTATGAAGATACCACTACAGAGTAATTGCAGGTCAGAAGCGGTAGAAACTGCTAAATCGCTTTACCATAAGTAGCTAATTTGGACGGGGCTTTTTTAGCTGCCCCGTCGGCAATCGGCCAAAAAGCTGGTGGCCTCAGCCGGGGTAGCTAAAAAAGCCCCGTCCCAAATTAGCTACTGCTGTTGGGCGCGGCGGGCGGCACGGCGGGCTCTTGCCTCTTGAATCTCTTCGAGGTGAGCGATGATCTCGGAGGCGCTCTCCTCGATCGCCTTGCCGTCGGTGCGCACCACAAAGCAGCCCAGGCGCTTCATAAGGACGCGAGCCTCCTCGAGCTCACTACGTACGCTCTCGGGCTCGGCGTAGGAGCCGGCAACGGCACGGGCATAGTCGTCGCCCAGGCGGCTATCGCGAATCTCGGAAATCACATCGACGGTCGAAATCAGGCCGAACAACCGCATGGGATCGACCTCGTAAATCGACTTGGGCGGCTCCATACCGTGCGCCAACGGAACGTTGGCGACCTTGTAGCCCTGATAGGCCAAATACATCGACAACGGCGTCTTGGACGTGCGGGATACGCCCAGCAGCACGATATCAGCAGCCGACAGATCGTCGCAACCGCGTCCGTCATCGTGCTCGACAAAGTACTCCATGGCCTCGATGCGGTGGAAATACCGGTCATCGGTCTTATGGATCACACCCGCCACTCCTTTTGGCTGCACGCCAATAAGCGACGACAGCACCGCAAGCGTCGGGCCGATCAGGTCGACCGAGCGAATGTGCAGCATACCCAAGTAGTCGAGCACGCGAGCACGGAGCGCCGGATCGACAATAGTGTGGAACACGGCGATATCACGATGGTCGGCATCGACTCGCGGACCAACAAACGATTTGACCTGCTCCACCGAGGTCACCTTAGGCAGACGTAAAACACGAAAAGCCCCTTCATCAAATTGCCCGGACGCCGCAAGCACCACCTCACAAGCGGTATCACCGAGCGAGTCGGAGATAACGATAACGGTGGGACGAGCGGTGACCGGGCAATCCATGCGGGGCTCCTTTTGCGCTTATGCGCAGGCTAGCTTACTTTTTGCGGGCAAGCTCACCGATGTTGGCGATGCCGGAGAACACGGCCTCGAAGCGGTTGAGCAGCTTAAGGCGATTATCGCGAAGCTGCTCGTCCTTGTCCATGACCATAACCTCGTCGAAGAAACGGTCGATGGGCGCGCGCAGGGCGGCCAGAGCGGCAAACGCGGCAGGATAATCCTCGGTAGCAAGCGCGGCATCGACGGCGGTCTGAGCGGCCTCGGAGGCGTCGGCAAGCGCAAGCTCGACCTCGCCCATCAGGGCACGATCGTACTCCGCGCCCAGCTCGGGCTTGGAGATATGCGCGGCGCGGGCATAGGCAGTAGCCAAGTTGTCGAAGGTCTCGGCGTCGTTCTTGCGGGCCTCATCGAGGGCGGCGCAGCGGGCGAAGAAGACCGACGGGGCAATGATGTGCACCGCGGAAACGGCGGCAACGGTGTCGGCCGGGATCTTCTCGTCGCGGGCCATGCTCACCAGACGGCCGTGGAAGAAGTCGCGAACCTGCTGGGCGACCTCAGCGGCGTCGAACTCAATGCCCTGCTCGCTATAGAGATCGAGCGCAAAGTCGATGAGCGACGTGGGGTCGATCGGCAGACGGTCGCGCAGGATGTTGATGATGCCGATGGCGGCACGACGCAGCGCGTACGGGTCGGAAGAGCCGGTCGGGGGCTCGCCGATGGCAAAGATGCCGGCAATTGTATCGAGCTTGTCGGCGCAGGCCACGATGCAGCCAGCGGTGCCCTCGGGCAGCTCGTCGCCAGCAAAGCGGGGACGATAGTGATCGCGGATAGCATGAGCGACCTCGTCGTTCTCCCCCATCGCGCTGGCGTAGTAACCGCCCATCACGCCCTGCTGGCTCGTGAACTCGACGACGGCGTTGGACACCAGGTCGGCCTTGCACAGGTGAGCGGCGCGGCCGGCATCGGCGGCCAGGTGGGCACCCAGGTGAGCCTCGCGGGCAATAGCGAGCGCGAGCTGCTCAATACGCTCGGACTTGGCAAGCACGCTGCCGAGCTTCTCCTGGAAGGCGACCTTGGCCAGGCGCTCACGGAACTCGTCGAGGGAGATCTTCAGATCCTCCTCGTAGAAGAACTTGGCGTCGTCCAGGCGGGCGCGCACGACGCGCTCGTTGCCGTCGATCACGCGCTCGGCGTTCTCGGGCTTGCTGTTGGAGACGATCACGAACTCACGTGTCAGCTTACCCTCGCCGTCATAAATCGGGAAGTAGCGCTGGTTGGTGAGCATAGACTCGCAGATGATCTCGTGCGGGACCTTGAGGAACTCCTCATCGAAGGTACCGACGAGCACCGTCGGCCACTCGCAGAGGTTGATGACCTCCTCAAAGACCTTCTTGGGCGTATCGACGTGGCAGCCGGGGCGCACAGCCTCGACCTCGGCGATACCGGCAAGGATGGCCTCGCGACGGCGCTCGGCGGAGAGTACGCCGGCACCCTCGAGCACCTGCTCGTAAACAGCGGGGCTGGCGACCACATGGTCACCGGGACCAAGTACGCGATGACCACGCGTGGTGTTGCCGCTCGTCACGTCGGCAAACGACACGGGCACGACGTCCTCGCCCAGAAGGCAGCAGATCCAGCGGACCGGACGCACGAACGTGGCATGCTCGTGGCCCCAGCGCTGAGAGCGGTAGTTGGGCCACTGCAGGCCGGCGATAGTCTTCTCGCACAGGGCCGTCAGGATCGGGGTGGCCGGGGCGGAAGGAATGTTCTTCTCGGCAAAGACGTACTCACGGCCGTCGGTGTCCTCGCGACGGACCAGGTCCTCGGCAGCCACACCGCACTTGCGGGCGAAGCCCTGGGCGGCCTTGGTAGCGTTACCGTCAGCGTCGAAGGCGATGTTGGCCGCGGGGCCACGCTTGACCTCGTGAACCTCATCGGTCGCGGTGGCGACGTCGGCAACGAGCGCAGCCAGGCGACGCGGGCTCGAGATCACGCGGACCTCGCCGTGGTCCAGACCGGCCTCGTCGAGACCCTTGGCGATCATGGTGCCAAGCTGCTTGACGGCATTGTTCAGCGGTGCGGAGGGCATTTCCTCCGTACCGATCTCAAACAGGAAATCCTTAGCGTCTGCCATGGCTTACGCCACCTCGCCTTCCTGATCGGCATTCTCGTTGATTCCGGCGACCTCGGCCATATAGGCCTCGCAGCACGCCTTGGCGACGGCGCGGACGCGCAGGATGTAGTTGGCACGCTCGACTGCGGACAGTGCACCGCGGGCATCGAGCAGGTTGAAGGCATGGCTGCACTTCATGACGCAGTCATATGCCGGCAGCGGCAGCTTGCGCTCCAGGCAGGAGTGGCACTCGGCCTCGTAGTCGTCAAACTTCTGACGCATCATCTCGACGTTGGCGACCTCAAAGTTGTAAGCGCTGAACTCGCGCTCGTTCTCCAGGAACACGTCGCCGTAGGTCATGGGCGTGCCGTCGGGCAGGTAGCTCCACACCAGGTCGTAGACCGAGTTGACGCCCTGGGCGTACATGGCGATACGCTCCAGGCCATAGGTGATCTCGACGGGCACGGGGTCGACCTCGATGCCGCCCACCTGCTGGAAGTACGTAAACTGCGTGACCTCCATGCCATTGAGCCAGACCTCCCAGCCAAGGCCCCAGGCGCCGAGCGTCGGGCTCTCCCAGTCGTCCTCGACAAAGCGGACGTCATGGTCGTTGGGGTCCAGGCCAATGGCGGCCAGCGAACCCAGGTAGAGCTCCTGGGCGTTGACCGGCGAGGGCTTGATGAGCACCTGGAACTGATAGTAGTGCTGCATGCGGTTGGGGTTCTCGCCGTAGCGGCCGTCGGCGGGACGGCGGCAGGGCTGTGCATAGCAGGTGCGCCACTCGGCGGGACCGAGCGAGCGCAGCGTGGTCGCGGTATGGAAGGTACCGGCACCGACCTCGGAGTCATAGGGCTGCATAATGACGCAGCCCTGCTCGCCCCAGTACTGCTGGAGGCGCAGGATGATGTCTTGGAAGGAAAGCGATGAAGCGTTCATGCCTCTAATATCCCCTCGTCGAAACGATTACACGGTTAGGTACTGTACTATAGCGGTTTTTAGTCGATAGCGCCGATACGGTTGAGCGGCCAGTAGCGCACAAGCGCCACGGCGATCAAGTCGGAGCGGTCGACGGGGCCAAAGTAGCGGGAGTCAGCAGAGTTCTCGCGGTTGTCGCCCATCACCCACACACAGTCGTCAGGGACGGTGTAGGGATAGCTCACCTGAGCGCCGGGGGCTTGGACCGAAAGCGGCCAGCTCATGCCAGTCGTATAGTCCTCGTCGAGCGCCTGGCCATCGACGACGACCTTGCCGTCCTGCAGGTCGACCGTCTGGCCGGCCGTGGCGATGACGCGCTTGACGAGAACATCGTGCTCAGAGGAGGCATCGGGGTTGTGGAACACCACGATGTCACCCTGTTTGACGGGCTGGCCGAGCTCGAGCGTCACCTTCTGCGCCAGAATCTGATCGCCGATCTCGATCGTGGACTCCATGGAGCCGGTGGGCACCACAAAGGGCTCGACCACAAATGAGCGAATCAAAAAGGTGGCAACGAGCGCAATCGCAACGATTACGATCCACTCAAAGGCGCCCTTCAGGGCAGAATGCTGCGATGGAACCATTCTCACTCCTCGCTCTGCGAATACGAAGCGTCCAGGATCTCCTGCGCATACACGCGCTCCTCGGCCGTAAGGCGTGCCGTCTCGATAAGATCGGGACGCCAACGACAGGTACGCTCGATGGCGTTTTTGCGACGCCAGGCATCGACCTTGGCGTGGTCGCCGCTTACGAGCACTGGAGGCACGCCCTCACCATTGAACTCGGCGGGGCGGGTGTACTGCGCGTACTCGAGCAGGCCACCGTCCTCGGCGGTCGAGAAGGACTCGTCCACGTTGCTCATATCGTCGCCCAAGGCTCCGGGAATGAGCCGTACGACGGCATCGGCCACGACCATAGCGGGCAGCTCGCCGCCCGTGAGCACGTAGTCGCCGATCGACAGGCGCTCATCGGCATACGCATAGGCGCGCTCGTCGACGCCCTCGTAACGGCCGCACACAAACAGCAGGCGCTCGCTTTTGAGCAGGTGCTCGGCCACATGCTGCGTAAAGGGCTCGCCGCAGGGGGTGAAGAACACCACGGTGGGCTTGGGACCCTCAGAGCTGATGGCCTCGATTGCCTCGGCAATAGGCTCGACCTTCATGAGCATGCCCTGCCCGCCGCCATACGGCTCGTCATCGACGGTGCGATGGCGGTCGTGCGTCCAGTCGCGCAGGTTATACGCCTTAAAATCAAAAAGGCCGGCCTTGCGGGCGCGGCCCAAAATCGACGTGGACATGACGGGCTCAAACATCTCGGGAAAGACCGAAAGGGTCTCAATCAGCATGCTGTCCTCCCTACTTGTCCATATCGATCAAGCCGTCCATAACGTGGACGGAAATTGTTCCTGTGTCGGGAAGATCGAGCACAACCTGCTCGATCACGGGAATCAGTACCTCGCCGTACCGATCACCCTCGACAACCCAAACATCGTTGGCGGGCGTCGACATAATCTCGACAATCGTGCCGAGCGAACCAAAGCGCTCATCGACCACCTCGCGACCCATAAGGTCGGTATAGGCGGCGTCGAGCGAATCGAGCTCAAAGTCGTCACGATTTGCCAGCACGTAGCATCCGGTGATGCCCTCGGCGGCCGTCAAGTCGTCAATGCCCTCAAACGAGACCAGATCGCCATCGCCCGTATCGGTGACGGACACGACCGTGCAAAAACGGTCGCGCTTGAGCGCCGGAGGCGTCAAGGCGACACGCATACCCGGCTCCAATACAGAAGGAAGCCCCCGCAGCGGCTGCGCGAGGACCTCCCCCTTCCTTCCGTGCGGCTTGACCACACGGGCGATGTTTTTGTACTGGGACCTCAAGGTCCTAGCCCAGAACCTCTACCTCGACAGCAGTGTCGAGGCGAGCGGCCAGTGCACGGGCGAGCGTGCGAATGGCCTTGATGGTACGGCCACGACGGCCGATGACCTTAGCGACGTCATCCTCGGCAACCGAAACCTCAATCGTAGAGGCGTCGTCACCATCAATGACCTCGAGGCTCACGGAATCCGGGTCGTCGACGATCTGAACAACGAGATATTCGACGAGATCGGCGATGCGATCTGAGAGCATTGCCTCACCCTCGAGCTGTGCAGCGTCAACCTCAGGCACGATTTACTCCTCGGCGCCCTCAGCGGCCTCAGCGGCAGCCTTAGCGGCCTCGGCCTCTTTGGCGAGCTGCTTCTTGGACTTCTTGACGACGGTCTCGGTCTTCTCACCCTCGTTGGCGGCCTTGACCAGAGCGGCGACGGCGTCGGTGAGCTGAGCGCCCTTGGACTGCCAGTCAGCAATCTTCTCGAGGTCGAGGTTGATGGTCTTGGGGGCGGTCATCGGGTTGTAGCGGCCAACCTCCTCGATGATACGACCGTCACGCGGGGCGCGGGAATCGGCGACGACGACACGGTAGTACGGACGCTTCTTAGCGCCGTGACGAGCAAGGCGAATCTTGACTGCCAAAGGAAACTCCTCCAACCAAGCAGCTTTAGGCTGCAACTACAAACAAACAGTTGAACATAATACGCCATCGACGCGGGCAGGTGAAGTCCGTGAGACCAACTTCTTCGGTGTAGTCGAGGGCAAATCCATATCTTAGACAAGAATTCGCGATTTGCAAGCACATACACGCACCCCACATGAGCTGCGCGGTATACTCATGACATGGAAAGACGCGAACATACATACGGTTATGAGGATGCTGCGGGCGTCACGCCGCCGCCCTGGACGGGTCCGGCGGTGGGCCTGATGGACCTCGATGCATTTTTTGCGAGCGTGGAGATGCTCGACCACCCCGAGTGGCGTGGCAAGCCACTCATCGTGGGTGGCGATGCCGATTCCCGCGGCGTTGTGTCCACGTGTTCTTATGAGGCGCGTCGCTTTGGCGTGCACTCCGCCATGCCCTCGGCCGAGGCGCGGCGCCTGTGCCCGCAGGCCATTTGGACGCACGGACACTTTGATCGCTACCGTGAGGTGAGCGCACAGGTCATGGCAATCCTTGCCGATGAGACACCGCGCGTGGAGCGCGTGTCCATCGACGAGGCCTTTATCGATATCACGCCAGGCCGCTTTGCACCCGAAGACCCGCTGCTGGTTGCGCGGCGTATAAGCGACCGCGTTGCAGCGCTGGGGGTGACGTGCTCCATCGGCGTTGGGTGCAACAAGACCGTGGCCAAAATCGCAAGCGAGCGCGACAAGCCGTTTGGCCTGACCATTGTGCGCCCCGGTACGGAACAGCGGTTTTTGGCCGCACTACCCGTGTCCGCCATGAGCGGAATCGGGCGTTCGGCCGAGGAGCGACTGCGTCGCATGCGCATCTATACGCTCGGCGAGCTTTCACGCGCGCCAGAGTCCACCCTAGCTGCAATTTTTGGCGTGAATGGTGAGCGCATGCGTCAGCGTGCCTTGGGGCTCGAAGTATCCGAGGTCGCCAGCCTGGATAAGGAACGTGAAGTTAAATCGGTGAGCAATGAGCGCACCTTTGCGAAGGATTTGACCGAGCGTGGGGATATCAAGGCGGCGATCGCGCTGCTGGGCGAGTCGGTTGGGCGCCGCCTGCGCCGTCAGGGACTGACGGGCGGAACCGTAACACTCAAGCTCAAATACTCTTACGGCAGCGGACGCACGGCACAGCGACGCTTGCCCCACCCCACCGACGACGAGAATATCTTTGTGTCCGTAGCGCTCGAGCTGCTCGACAATATCTGGCAAGAGGGCATGCACGTGCGTCTGGCGGGTATCGGCATGAGCGACTTCAACCACCAAGGCGGTATCCAAACCGACTTGTTCTGCGAGGTCGATGACCGCGGAGCCCAATCCAGCGACCGCCGCGACCTCTCCGTCGCCATCGACGCCGTCCGAGACAAGTTCGGCGACACCGCCCTATCCTTCGGCCGCCAATCCCGCTTCTCCTCCCAATGATTTGCGTTTTGTGCAAAAAGTAAGCCGGGCAGCTGCAGATAGTGCAACTGCCCGGCGAACGGTAGAGGGTAGCTCTAGAGAGGCTCCAGCCCAAATAAGGTCCTAGAGGAGATTGAGGGGAAGCTGGGGAGCGTCGCCCCAGAGCTTCTCGAGGCGGTAGAAGTCGCGGGCCTCGGGGGTGAAAACGTGGACGACGACCGAGCCGTAGTCCATGAGCATCCAGGTCTTCTGCTCGCGGCCCTCGATGGAGAATGGGTGCTCACCGCAAGCCTCGGCGACCTTCTCCTCGATCTCATCGACGATAGAATCGACCTGACGGTTGTTGGTACCGGTGGCGAGCACAAAGTAGTCGCACACGTCGGAGAGCTCGGTCAGGTCGAGCACCTGCACGTCCTCGCCCTTCTTGTCGTAGGCGGCCTGCGCGGCGGCGCGGGCGACATCCTCGGCGGCGACACCGCTCGCGGACAGCGAGGCGGCGGTGCGGTCGGACGTGGCAACGAAGCTCTTGTGCTCCACACCTTCAAGAATCTGCTCGTCGGTCATGGTCTCGTCGGCCATGGAATACCTCTTTCTAGACGCACCCGAGCTAGCGCAGCTGGGCGTAATGGTTGTAAATCGTAATAGCCGTGGGATAAAGATAGCGCCCAGACTGGATCACGTAGACCAGACCCTGCGCAAAACAGGAGAAGAACAACTCGTCAAGCGTCGACTCCCCCACCATCTTGCGCAGCGCGTGGGCATAATCACCATGGCGGTTAGGCTCGATGGCATCGGCCACAAAGACCACCATATCGAGCGGCGTCATATCGCAGGCGCCCACGGTGTGACGGTCGACAGCCTGGAAGACCGCCGACGACAGCTCGGGAAAGAGCTGCGGAAGCTCATAGGCGGCAACCGGGCCATGCAAAAGCGGCGTCGCAGCAGACGGAGAGCCGGCAATCTTAATGCCGTAATGCAGAGCGCGCGTGACCAGCTCGTCGTCGGAGAGCACTTTGTCCCAGTCGTGAATCAGGCCGGCGGCGGCGGCATCAAAGCGGTCGACGCCATACACCTCGGCCAGATGGAGCGCGGTCTCGGCAACACCCAGCGAATGCATGTAGCGCTTGCGCTTATCCTTCATACGCACATCGAGCAGCTCTTGAATGCGCTTGAGCAGCGCGCGCTCATCGCCCTCAAACTGATCCTCTACCGACAACGTAGACCCCCATCACTCAAAATCTTCTTGACCCAGATCGGCATACAACCCACGTTTGCGAATATAGCCGAGCACGGACTCGCTCGTAAGATAGCGCACGCTCATGCCACGGGCAACTCGCTTACGAATGTTGGTCGAGCTAATCGCCAGCGCCGGAATCTGGATATAGCGCACGTCAAACGGCAGGCCCGACTCTTTGATTCGGGCACGCGCCGTATCGATATCAAAGCCCGGTCGCGTCGCCGCAATAAACGTGGCAAGCTCGGCGATTCGGTCGGCATCATGCCAGGTAACAATATCGATAATCGCATCGGCGCCCGTAATAAAGTAAAGCTTTACCTGAGGCGGGTAAAAGTCGCGAAGGGCATGAAGTGTATCGGCCGTATAGGTCACGCCAGGACGGTCGATCTCGAAACGGCTCGCCAAAAAAGCCGGATTCGCAGCGGTGGCGAGGACCGTCATGGCATAGCGATCCTCAGCAGGCGTCACCGGTTTGTCGAGCTTAAAGGCGGGAGAGCCGGCCGGCATAAAGAGCACGGCATCCAAGTCGAGCGACTCGCGCGCCTGCTCGGCGGTAACCAAGTGCCCGTAATGAATCGGGTCGAAGGTGCCACCCATAATGCCGAGCCTAAACTCCTGCCCGTCTTCTAGAGGAAGCTCGGGCAGACCGATTCCACCGCGCAGCGACATGGCTTACTCGCCCTCCGGGGTCTGGACGTCGTCCACGACTTCTACCGCATCGACAACCTCGACGCCTTCGTCCGCGGCATCGGCTACGTCAAAGACCTCAACGTCCTCGCCTTCGTCCTCAAGCTCCTCCTCGTACTCCGAGAAGTCCTCGGCGCCCTCAAAGTCAAAGGCGCGCTGGCAAATACGGACCTCGTCGCCCGCACGGCAGCCGGCCTTCTCGAGCGCGTCGTCGACACCCATGCGCGCAAACTTATGCTGCAGGTAAATGACGGCTTCCTCGTTTTCCCAGTCGGTCTGGATGACCATGCGCTCGATGGCACGACCAACCACGCGGAAGGCACCGGGCTCTTCCTGAACAATGCGGAAACGCTTCTCACGCTGCAGGCGGCGGCGCTCCCACTCATCATCGCGCAGATCGACCGGCTCATCGGAGACAGCCAACTCTGCGCGCAGCTTAGCCACCTGCTCGCCCACGGCAAGCATCAGTGTGTTGAGGCCGGCGCCTGTCACAGCAGACACGGCAAAGAACATATGTCCATCGTCAAGCGCGGCGCGTTTGAGGTCGGCAATCTTGTCAGCCGTGCCCGGCGCATCGCACTTGTTAGCGACGACGATCTGCGGGCGCTCCGAAAGCTCGGCGCCATACTGCTCGAGCTCGCGGTTGATGATGCGATAGTCCTCGACCGGATCGCGATCCTCAAAACCGCCCGTCATATCGACGACATGCATGATAAGTGCCGTGCGCTCGATGTGACGCAGGAACTGATGGCCCAGGCCACGGCCCTCGCTCGCACCCTCGATAAGGCCGGGGACGTCGGCAACGACATAGGAGTACTCGCCGGCACGCACCATACCCAGGTTGGGCACGAGCGTGGTAAACGGATAGTCGGCAATCTTGGGTCGGGCAGCACTCATGCGCGCGATAAGCGAGGATTTGCCCACCGAGGGGAAACCCACGAGCGCGGCATCGGCCATGAGCTTCATCTCGAGCTCAATCCAGTGCTCCTCGGCCGGCTCGCCCAGCTGGGCGAACGCGGGCGCGCGGCGCACCGACGTCACAAAGTGCGTATTGCCCAGGCCACCGACGCCACCAGGGGCCACGACAACGCGCTCGCCGTCGTGCACCAGGTCGGCAATCTCGAACATCGGGGTCTGCGTCTCGGGGTCGAGCTCGCGTACCACGGTGCCCATGGGTACCTTAAGGATCAGGTCCTCGCCGCTTTTGCCGTTGCGGCGGGCACCCTGGCCGTGCGTTCCGCGCTCGGCGCGGAAGTGATGCTTAAAGCGGTAATCGATCAGCGAAGACAGCTGAGCATCGGCCTGGATGACGACATTGCCGCCACGACCGCCGTCGCCGCCATCGGGGCCACCCTTGGGAACAAAGGCCTCGCGCCTAAACGACATGCATCCGGCACCGCCGTCGCCGCCGCACACGTTAATGCGGCTGATATCGGTGAACTGTGACAACAGAATCGCCTCCTACAAAAAAGAGGGAGACCCTTGAATCCTAAAACTCAAGTGCCTCCCACATATGTGCTCTATGAAGGGTGAATTACGCGTTCGCGAGCGGGCGCACGCTGACCCTGTGCTTGATACCCTTGTGGAACTCAACGGTACCGTCGACCAGCGCGAACAGCGTATCGTCCTTGCCACGGCCAACGTTCTCACCCGGGTGGATGTGCGTGCCGTGCTGACGGACGAGAATCGTGCCCGTGGTTACCGTCTGGCCGGCGAAGCGCTTCGTGCCAAGGCGCTGACCGCGGGAGTCACGGCCATTACGGGAGGAACCGAGTCCTTTTTTGTGTGCCATTGTGTATACCTACTCTTTCGTTACGAGTGTAATCTACTCGGCGACGGGAGCCTCGGCAACAGCCTCGGCCTCTGCCTTGACAGCCTTCTTGGCGCGGGACGTAGCCTGGACCTTCACGATCTTCAGCTTGGTGAGCTGCTGACGGTGACCTTTCAGACGACGATAGCGCTTACGCTTGTGGAACTTGAAGACCAGCTGCTTCTCGCCCTTGAACTGCTCAACGATCTGAGCGGTAACCTTGGCCTTGGCCAGCTTGTCGGGATCGGTGACGATCTTCTTACCATCGTTGAGGAAGATGACCGGCAGGGTGACCTTGTCGCCCTCATTGCCCTCGATCTTCTCGACGGTGATGACATCGTCGGTGGCGACCTTGTACTGCTTGCCGCCCGTGTTAACGATTGCGTACATGTTTACTTGCCCTTCATGCATCAGTTAGTGCAACAGCCGAATATAGTAGCAGGCGATAATACCCCCGTCAACGAGTATGTGGAGCAAATCCACAAGTTCGCACAGGTATGGGGCTGACGAGTCGGCCCTCGTCGTCCTCGCATGCTTGATTCTGACGCTCGACATCGTAGGAGCAGATGGTCACGAGGTCTTGCATACCGGTGGAAACAATAGGTGCATCGACGCCCGGGGTCAAGCCCTGCAACAAAACATCAGCAGCGGAAAGCAAAATCTCCGGACGCATGGAGCCCTCGTTGTCGGCATGGGTGTCGAGCATGAGCACCAGATGGTCCGAGCGCTCCCCCGCCGCGAGCTCATAGCCAACGAGCGTATGGTCCAGATCAAGACGCTTGCTCTTTTTGCCGCGCGCATAGTCAATGCCATGACCCGCGCGCAGCGTGTCGATCGCAGCTCGCACCTCGTCGGCGCTCACGGGAGCCTCGGGGTCCAGGTGCAAGTCGATGCGGTACGACAGACGCGTAAGCTGAGCCGTCAGCGCCGGCGTGCGCACGTCGATGTAGGCGGCCTCGATAGGTGCCAGATCGGCAGGGGACGCCGCGGCCAGGCGCTCAAAGGCCTCGTCGAGCGCGACGAACTCGGTCATAAACAGGTCATACCACTCGCAGGTCGACGACGTGCCCACGGGCAGCGCCGACGAAAAGCCCACGCGCATATGCGGCGAGAAGCCCTGCGTCACGGCATAGGGCAGGCCCGCACGGCGCACGATGCGCTCAATGGTATGGATCAGTTCCAGATGGCCCAGGTACTTAAGGCGATCACGCTTGCCGTAGCGAACGCGCAGCCTAAAGAGCGTGGGATTGTCGGTCAAGCGCTCACTCATGCGCGATCACCCATCAATACGTTCTTGGCGTGGAGCGTGGGACAGATTCCGCAGCCGGTGCACGACGTGCGGGTGCAATCGGGCGTCGTGACGCCCTCGAGCGAACGGCGGTATTCGCGCTCGAGGAAGCCGCGCGTGCAGCCGGGGCTCACGTGCTCCCAGGGCAGGCGCCAGTCCAGCTCATAGGGCAGGTGCACCAGCTCGTTGAGGTCGATGCCGTTTTTGGCAGCGGCCTCCTTCCAGTTGTCGAGCGAGAAGTGCTCCACCCAGGCGTCAAAACGCGAGCCCGCACGCCAGGCATCGATGATGACCGGCGTCATATCTCGACCGGCACGGGAGAGCGCAGCCTCGATAAGCGAGGTCTCCGCATCGTGGTAGTGCACGCGAACGGCGCGGTTGCGAACGCTCGTGATGAGCAGCTTCTGGCGGCGCTTGACGTCGTCGTAATCGAGCTGCGGGCACCACTGGAACGGCGTTGCCGCCTTGGGGATGAACACCGAAACAGAGATAGACACCGAGATAGAACCGCGGCGTGCCTTGGGCACCACGGAACGGCCGAGCTCCAGCACGTGATCCGCCAGGTTGGCGATAGCCACGATGTCCTCGTCGCGCTCGCCGGGAAGGCCCATCATGAAGTAGAGCTTCATGCGGTTCCAGCCGGCCTCGAAGGCTGCCTTGGCCGCGCGATCCAAGTCCTCCTCGGTCACATTCTTGTTGATGATGTCGCGCATACGCTGGCTGCCCGCCTCGGGCGCAAACGTCAGGCCGCCCTTCTTTTCGCCGGCAACCGACTCGGCCATGTCAACGCCAAACGAATCCAAGCGCTGCGACGGAATGGACACGCGAATGCCCGTGTCCTCAAGACGACGGTTGAGCCTACCGAGCACGTCGCGGATACAGGAGTGGTCGGTCGTCGAAAGCGAGGTAAGCGACACCTCGTCATAGCCAGTCTTTTCCAAGCCCTGGATCACCGATGACACGATCTGGTCGGCCGAGCGCTCGCGTACCGGACGATACGTCATGCCTGCCTGGCAAAAACGGCAGCCGCGGGCGCAGCCACGCAGGATCTCGATAGACAGGCGGTCGTGGACGAGCTGCGCATACGGCACGCACGACTGAGAAAGCGGATTGGTGGCACCAAAGTCCTCGACGACGCGCTTGTAGACTACCGGCGGGACGTCCTTGCCCTCGCGCGGCACGGTGTAGCCATGCGGCGAGCATGGCTCGTCATGACGCACCTCATACAGGGACGGCACATAGGTACCGGCGACCGTCGCGAGCTGCTCGACAATCTGAGCGCGCGAGACGCCCTCGTCGCGCAAGCGGCGATGCAGCTGGCAGATCTCAAGCAGCGACTCCTCGCCCTCGCCAATGAGGATGGCATCGAAGAATGCCGCGTACGGCTCGGGGTTATACACCGAGGGACCACCGGCGACGATGATGGGATCGTCCTCGGTACGGTCGGCAGCCAACAGCGGAATGCCGGCGAGATCGAGCGCTTCGAGGAAGTTCGTCACAGCCATCTCGTGCGGCACGTGCATGCCGACGATGTCGAACGAGGCCACGGGCGCTGCACCCTCGAGCGACAGCAGTGGAATCCCCGCCTCGCGCATGGCATCGCCCATATCGGGCCACGGCACATAACCGCGCTCGCAGGAAATGCCCTCGGCCTGATTAAGGATGTTGTAGAGAATGGCGATGCCCTGATTGGGCAGACCGACCTCATACACGTCCGGATAGATCATGCAGCAGCGATAGTCGGCATCGGCCTTTGAGAGCGTGCCCCACTCGTGGTCGATATAGCGACTCGGCTTTTCGACCTTGGCGAGCAGCGGCTCGATCAGATGAAAACAGTCTTGGTATGGAACGCGCAAAAGAAACCCCTAAGCAGCGAGATCGGATGCATCCTCAAAAGGAGTCATAGGACGGGTGGCACCGGCGACCGTGGTCACCAGGTCGCGAACGCGCGAGAACGTAGCAGCAGCGACCTCGTTGGCGCGGCTGTAGTCGACATCGCGCTCGTAGAGCGACACGAGCGCGCGACCCATGCCATAGGTACCCGCGGCGGCGGTAAGCGCCTTGACGACAAAGCCGATGTGCGGCGTCTGCTTCACCAATGCGCGGGTGACGGCGCGAATCACCAGACCACCGGCAAGCACGCCTGCGACCTCATAGCCGCGCTCGGGCTTAATGCCGCGCCCAAAGATGGCCGCCAGCTCAAAGAGCATGCCCACCTGCGCCAGCGCCATCACGGGATAGTCGGCACCCGGCAAAAACACCAGGGCGCCCGTCGCCATGTTGGTGAGCGCGCACGAGGTAATGATGCGATTTGCCGCCGCGATGCGCATAAAGGCAAAATTGGCGGCAAAAGCCGTCTCCTTGTCCGTACGATCGAGGATCCAGCGGGCAAGCGTCTCGAGCAGATAGGTCTTATCGGTCGCCGCCACCACGCCGAGCATGGGCGTAGATTCCTCAACGAACGGCACCTCGACGGCGGACTCGGCAAGCACGCACACGGGCGCGCCGGCAATCACGAGCTCCTGCACAGCACTCTCCAGGCGGTCGGATCCGCACGAGAGGACCAACACCACGTCGGTATCGGCCTTGGGAACGATACGGTCCTCCCCCAGGCGATCAACACGCACAATGCCCGAAGTCGTCTGCGGCACAAAGGCATCGCGCACCGTCTCGACCAAAAAGCGAGACGCGGTCGAATCAAGGTAAACCGAGACACGCACCGGTGTATCGGAATCCTTCTTAACAGACGCGCCCATCTTAAAAGCGCTGGTCAACTTATCTACGGGAATCTTCATGGCAAACCCCTCCAGCGGTTACGCGGCGCCCGAACGATGCCGCCATATGGATTGTACGATACCCACCGTCAGCAACTGAATCATCATCGACGACGAACCAAAACTAATAAACGGCAGCGGAATACCAGTAATCGGCATCATGCCAATGCACATGCCGATGTTCTCGAAGGTCTGGAACGCCCACATGCCGACGATACCCACGCACGATAGGCGCAAGAACAGCGACTCGCACTTAAAGGCAACGCGGATTGTCGAGAAAATCAGCATCACGTAGAGGCACAGAAGCAAAAAGGAGCCGCAGAAGCCGAACGTCTCGGACAGGAAGGCGAAGACGAAGTCGGTGTGGAACTCGGGTAGAAAGCCGCCGGCCGACTGCGTCGCGTGGCCCAGGCCCTTACCAAAGAATCCACCCGAGCCGACGGCAATGAGCGACTGCTGCAGGTTGTAGGCATCGTCCGAATTGGCATTGTCGGGGTCGATGAAGACCGTCAGACGATTCATCTGATACTGCTTAATGAGCACATCGTGGCCGAGCAACGAATCGAAGACAGAATCGAGCGCCAGGACGAGCGCCACCAAACCCACGAGCAGGGCCAAGGTCGACAGCACCCATTCGCGGCGTGCACCGCTCATGCAGATGACGATGGCACCCGAGACCAGCACGACCAGGCCCGAGCCCAGGTCGCCCATGGCGACGACGGCCAAAAACGGGATGGACAGCATACCGCAGAGCTTGACGTAGTCGCGAACGGTATCGATGCGGCCGTTGTATTGCGAGCCAAGCGTGGCCATAAAGAAGATGGTGATGAGCTTGGCGAGCTCAACGGGCTGGAAGGTCAGGCCGATACCGGGAATCTTGATCCAACCCGTCATTCCCAAGCCGCCCGTGTAGGACAGGCCCGGAATCTTGGGCGAAAAGATCACAATAAGGTCAATGACGAGCAGCGCCGTCGAGAAATTGGAAATGCCACGCAGGTCGGTGCGCCAGACGAGCACCGCCAGCACCGCGCCAATGCCAATGCCCAGCAGGTGGCGCGAGAACGAGGCATCGGCCTTAAACTGCGACGCCGACCAAATGATGATGGCGCCATAGGCAACGAGCGCGACGGTAGCCAGCAGCACACCGATGTGTACCTTCTGGCGGAACGTGCCGCGCGAGGCCGAGAGCTGCTTATTAACGCGGTCCAGGCTGCTGCGAGAGCCGGTTTTGGTTGAGCGGAACAGGTCCGCCGGCGAAAAGTCCATCGCAACCTCCTATCGAACCGAGGAATCGCCCGTGGCCGTCGACGTGTCGGGCTCGTCATAAATCGCACCGAGGACATCGCGCACGACGTGCAGCGCGGTATCGGAGCCACCACCGCCCTGTTCCAAGACAGTGACAATCACGTACTTGGGGTCATCGGCCGGCGCGTAGGCGCAAAACCACGCGTAATCGTCCTCGCCGCTCTTCTCGCCCGTGCCGGACTTACCGTAGACCGTAGGGGTCAGGGAGTTAAAGTGCGCGGCGGTCGAAGTCGACGCAGAGTAAATCACATCGTGCATGCCGTTGCGAACAAGAGCCAAATCCGAATCGCTGTTGATCTTGGCCTCGAGACGCTTCTTCTTGCCCTTGCCGTTGTAGTTGTAGGCGTCACCGTCGCCATCGCGCGACACCGCCGACAAAAACACATGCGGCACATACTGTTTGCCGCCGTTGGCAATGCCCATATAGGCGCAGGCCATCTGCAGCGGTGTCACCAAAATGTCGCCCTGGCCGATGGCGATGTTCGTCATATCGCCAGCGTTCCATTTGCGGTCCTCGGCAGAGGCATCGGTAAAGTAAGACTCTTTCCACTCGGCATCGGGAATGCGGCCGGCACCCTCACTCGGAAGGTCGATACCGCAGGTCTTGCCTAGGCCCCAGCGACGAAAGACCTCTTGCAGGCCCTCGGGGTGCTGGTCGTTGTAGAAAAACGCCTTGCCCATATCGTAGAACACGGGGTCGCAGGAGTTGGCGATACCGGACTGCAGCGTCATCGTGCCGTGGCCGGAGTGCAGCCAGCAGTATTTTCCCCACGACTTGCCCAAGCCGGTCCAATAACCCGTGCAGTTGGTCGTCTGACTCGACGTGTACGTTCCAAACTCAAGGCCCGCCAAGGCCGAGAGAGGCTTAATGGTCGAAGCCGACATGTACTGGCCGCTAATGGCGCGGTTGAGCAGCGGATGCGAACCCTCGTCATCGTTGAGCTCGGTCCAAACATCGTTGGAGACGCCACCGATAAACACCGAAGGATCGAACTTGGGCTCACTGGCCATGCCCAGAATCTCGCCGTTATTGGGGTCGAGGCACACCACGGCACCGTTGCCGGCGTCGCTGTGGCCTGTGGTCTTAGCGAGCTCAATGGCACTTGCAAGCGCCGTCTCGCAGGCTTGCTGAATCTTGAGGTCGAGCGTGAGCTTAATGTCGGAACCGGCCTTCGCGGGCACGGCGCCGGCCTGACCGGTCACATTGCCCGAGGCATCGACCTTCACCGTCTGCTCGCCGCGAATACCCTGCAGCAAGTTTTCGTAGTAGCTCTCGACGCCCGCCTGGCCCACGATATCGCCCGACTGGTACGTAATCTGGCCGGCGGCGCTATCGTTATCGCCCGAAGCCTTCTTGTTCTGAGCCTCGAGCTGCTCGGAGGTAATGGTGCCGGTATAGCCCAAAATGTGACAGGCCGTCTCGCCGTACGGGTACTGGCGCTCGGTGCGCTCGGCAATCTTGACGCCCGGGAACTCGCCGGCATGCTCCTTGATATAGGCAACCGTGGAGCGGCGCACGTCCGTCGCGATGGTATGTAGACTCTGGGCGCCCTCGGAATTGTCCTGAATGTTGCGCAGAACCGCGACGTAGGGCATTCCGAGCACATTCGCGAGGTGATGCACCAGCACGGTGTCATCGGCCAGGTCGCGATAGGCGACAACGGCAAGTGAGGGACGGTTTTGCACAAGTGCCACGCCATTGCGATCAAGGATTCGTCCGCGCACAGCCGGCGTGGTGACAGTACGGGTCTGATTGCTCTTGGCCTGCTTGTCGTAGTAGTCCGACGAGACCATCTGCATACCCCACAGCTTAACGGCGAGCGCGGCAAACATCGCGCCCACGCCGGCGGTGAGGATGGAGAAGCGACCCTTGAAGGCGGTTGCGGCGGTATTGCCCTCGCCCTCGGTGGCGCGCGGGGCCGTTCCATGCTGCGTGTCGTAGGTAAAACGGGAATCGCCGCGGCGCATGATGACCAGCGCGACCACAATGGCCACGACCAGCACGATACCGGCGATGATAACCGTCATCTGGGAAGACATCTATGAGCCTCCCCTATTTGAGTTTGCGAGTCTTGGGCTTAAAGCGCATGCCCGCCTGATGACCACCGCGTGCGGAGAATCCGTAACCGGACTGCGGCACGACACCGGACATCAAAAACGGAATGGCAACCAGACCCGTCAGGATCGAAGACGGCAGTGCATGACCAAAAACGGCCACCACAAAGCTCGTCTCCAGACCCATAAACAGCAAGATGATGCTGTAGACCACATTGATGACAAGCGCGAAGGCGCCCACGGTAATACCGCGCGCGCTCGGGGAGCCGCCCGTCTGACCGGCCGCGCTGTGCACCAGGGCAAAACTGCCCACCGTCAGCAGCAGCGACATAACGCCCACCGGAACGGCGGCGGAAAGATCATAGAACAGGCCGCTGCAAAAACCGCAGACGACAGCCCGCGTGGGATCGCCCGAGAACACGCTCAGGCATACCAGGATAATCATAAAGTTGACGCGACCGCCCGCAATGGAGATCTGCGGCGCCAGGCCCGCCTGCAGCAGCACGCACACAATGGCGGCGATTGCAAACGTGCGGGAGCTCGCCCCCTGCTCGTGTAGATCCATGGACATGCCCCCTATTCGCTCGAGCCGGAATCGGTCGTCTCGGACGTGTCGGAACTGTCATCCGAGCTCTCGTCCTTCGTCTTGGTCGCAGCATCGCGCGACGTTCCCTGCGGCGTGCTGTTAGCAGAGCTCACGTCCTCGTCCGAAGCCGACTGCTCGTCGGTCAGCGAGGTGATGACGAGCACCTCCTCGTTGTTCTCGGCCGTGGTCTGAGCGCGCACCACAATGGTGTAGTACACATCGTTGGCCGACTTCTCCACCGAGGAAACGGTGCCGAGAGGCAGGCCCTTGGGGAACACGCCGCCAATGCCAGAGGTCACGATGATGTCGCCCACTTTGACGTCGGAGTCGACGCTCACGTACTCAAGGCGCAGGGTGCCATCGGGCTGGCCCTGCAGCATACCCTGGGCGCGCGTGTCCTGCACCATAGCGGACACGCCCGAGCTCTCGTCGCCAATCAGGCGCACGGTAGAGGTCTTGGCCGATACCTCGATAATCTGGCCGATAACACCGGCAGAACTCGTCACGGGCATGTTGATGGTAAGGCCGTCGGCAGAGCCTTTGTCGATGGTAACGGTCGAGGTCCAGGCATCGCCCGACGCACCGACAATACGAGCGGCGGTCGACTTAAGGTTGTAGGTCGATTGCAGGCCGACCAGCCCCTCCAGACGCTCAGCGGTCTTTTGAGCCTCGGAGAGCTCAGCAACCTTAGAGGTCAGTTCCTCGTTTTGTTTTTTGAGCTCGTCGAGCGTGTCCTGCGACGCCGTAAGGTTAGAGAACACGTTGCCGATCGCATTGAAGGGAGCCGCCACAGCCGAACCCACAAAGCGCACCGGCGAGGTAATCGTCGTTACGCCCGAACGCACGGCATGAATCGGTCCTGCCTCGCCCTCACGGATGTAAAACGTGAGCAGCAACACCGAAATCAGGCTGAAAACAATCAACGGGCGCATACCCGTTGATTGTCGCTTGGTATTCAGATTTGGAGAGAAACCCGAAAATCGTGCCAAATGGAATCCACCTTTTGGAAATTAAGCATTGGTTTGGACGAAGCCGCCGTCAAAGGCGTTGGCCTCGAGCACGCGGGCGCAGCCGTTTACGACGTTATCGAGCGCCGTGGGGCTGACGTTGACCGAAACGCCGGTCTCGTCGCGCAGGCGCACGTCGAGGCCGCGCAGCAGCGCACCGCCGCCGGTCAGCAGAATGCCGTAGTACATAAGGTCCGAGGCAAGATCGGGCGGCGTGGCGTCCAAAGCGTCCTTAACGGCCTTGGCCATCTCATCGAGCGGCTTGTTAAGCGCGCGACGAATCTCCTCGCTCTCGATACGCACGGTCTTGGGCAGGCCCGTGATAACGTCGCGGCCGTTGACTTCGACGTCGAGCTCATCCTTGAGCGGCACGGCGGAGCCGACCTTGATCTTGATGTCCTCGGCCGTGCGCTCGCCGATAGCCAGGTTGTAGGCATCGCGAACATGGGTGAGGATAGCCTGGTCGAACTCGTCGCCGGCAATGCGGATGGACTGCGACACGACAATACCGCCCATAGCGATAACGGCGACCTCGGTGGTGCCGCCGCCGATATCGATGACCATGGAGCCCGTGGGCTCCTCGACGGGCAGGTCGGCGCCGATGGCAGCCGCCATGGGCTCCTCGATCAGATAGGCCTGGCGAGCGCCAGCCTGGATCGTGGCCTCAAAGACGGCGCGCTTCTCGACTGACGTGACGCCGGAGGGAACGCACACGACGACGCGCGGACGCGGAGTCCACGGATAGCGCTTCTCGGAAGCCTTGTCGATAAAGTAGCGAAGCATGGCCTCGGTGACATCGAAGTCGGCGATGACGCCGTCCTTAAGAGGACGAACGGCCACGATGTTGCCGGGCGTACGGCCGAGCATACGCTTGGCCTCGATGCCGACTGCCAGGATGCGCTCGTCGTTCTTGTCGATAGCGACAACGGAGGGCTCGCGGATGACGATGCCCTTGCCGCGCACGGAGACGAGCGTATTGGCGGTGCCGAGGTCGATGGCGAGATCGCCCGCATAGCTACCGAAGAACATATCCATCAAAGAAAACAACGCAACTCCTGATGTGTTGGATGATTGCTGGAAAACTACTAGCCCATCATACTAGCGCAAGCCCGGCACCTCACTTGCGGTGAAGCGCCGGGCAGAGCCAAATCTCATAAGGTCACTACTGGTTGTCAGCGGCCGAAAAATCGATATCGAAGGAGGAAACAGCCCAACCGATATGGTTGTCGGAGCGCACGAACTTAACGGTGTACTCCTGCTCGCCGCCCTTGGACAGCGAAGCCTTCACCTTGGCGGTGGTCTCGGTCATGGACTGATCCATACCCTCGATGGAGACGGTGGCGCCCTGCGGGATCGAGGAGATGATCATCGCCTTGGCGTCCTCGGACAGGCTCGAGGCCAGGCAGGACTCGGCCTTGGCGGTATCGCCGTCACCGGCAGCCTGGAACAGGTCGGTGATGACGGACTCCTGCGAGGGGTAGCCCATGCCGCGCGTATAAGCATAGCCAAGACCGCCGGCCGCGATCACGATGAGCAGAAGCAGTACCAGGAAGATCTTGAGACCCGTGTGGCGGTGGCGACGACGAACCTTGGCCTGCTTGCGGTCCTGCTGGACCATCTCGGACTCGGACAGCGTAAAGAAGCCGGTGTCAGAGGGGTCGGGCATAAACTGACCGGTCGCGCCCGTGGGATCGAGCGGGTCGACAGCGGGAGCGTCCATCGCGGGAGCCGGGGCCGTGGACATGGCCGTCTGGGCCGAAAGCGCGGCGAGCGAATCGTGCACGCGGGCAAGCTCGTCGGCCTGCTCGGGCGTGAGCTGATAGATACCGTCAGCGGTAGCGGCGTTAAAGGCATCGAGCGCATCGGAGGGACGGCCGGCGGCGGAAAGCGCTTGGCCCATCCCGGCGTTGAGGGCGCGCGTATCGTCGCGCGGGCCGGCAAAGTCGATAGCCGTGCGGTAGGTCTCAACGGCGTCCGCGGGGCGGCCGAGCTTGATGAAGCAGCGGCCCAGATCGCCGAGGGCGGCGGCAGGAGCCGGGTTGGCGCCGTCGATGGCAGCCTGACGGAAGGCGGTACCGGCGTTGGCATAGTCGCCCGACTGGAACAGCGCGTTGCCCAGACCCAGGTAAGCCTTAAAAGGCGTGGCGTAGGAAGCGTCCTGGGTAGCTGCAGAGAACGCCTGGGCAGCCGTGGTGTAGTCGCCCACCGCGGCGAGCGCCTTGCCGCGGTTGGTGAGCAGAGCGCCGCGCTTGCCATAGGCGCCGTCGTTGAGGGCGGCGGCGTAGGCCTCGGCGGCCTCGGCGTACATGCCCAGATGCATCAGGGCGTTGCCGCGCAGGTGGTCGGCCTCGCCCATGATCTCGTTGGGAGTCTTTGCCGCGCCAAGCATCTGGGCGGCAGCGGAAAAATCACCCGCGCGATAAGCGGCGCGGCCCTGTTGGA
>CALBUZ010000085.1 GCA_937969105.1 uncultured Collinsella sp.
TGCGCTTCGGCGCTCGCGAGCGTCCAGAACCGTCACGCAAACCAACGGTTTCCGTCTTGGTTTCATGCATCTAAAACCCCTCCTTTCTATCTGTGGTCGTAGGTGTTGATCTTGATCGTGGCATTATTCAGAGCCGATTTGATGCCATGCTTAACCCCCGATTCGATGGCAGATGACAAGACAACCCAGAAACCTGCAACGCATGCAATTCCATAAATAAGGTCTTCCATCGTTACTTCTCCTGCCAACCCATAAGCTCATTGGGGCTGATGTGCGCAACTCGACAGATGGACATGATCTTGTCCGCTCTCGTACTTAACGACCGAGTCTTTGGAGATACCGACGCGCTTGGCGAACTCATCTTGAGAGATATCGAGCTTCGCACGAGCCGCTCGCAAGTTCGCTGCAAACACCTCCTTGTTGAAACCCATTACGTTTCCTCCTTTCTGCATTGAGCCAATATTTGGCTACTTGCTTGTCAAGTAGCCAACCCGTATATTCCTTGGGTTTACCCTAGGAATATTAGCTAGATGCTAATCTCCTTAGCAACTGGCTACGCACTATAGCTATGCAAAATAGAGGTTTCAAGCGAAAACTAATAATTTCGTTGTGTATTGGCTAATTTCGTTGTACTATGCACTTACATAAGAAGAGAAGGAGACTAGCAGTGAATATTCGCCTTATGAAGCTGCGGAAAGCCGCTGGTTACTCGAACAGAGACGAGTTTGCCGAAAAGATAGGCGTGAACAAGTACACCTATCGATCATGGGAATCTGGCGCGGCGATGATGAATGCCGAACAACTGTGGACATGCGCAAAAGCCCTCGGATGTTCCCCAAACGATATTCTTGGATGGAATGACGAAATGGGCGATTTCGATACAGATGTAGTCCTTACTGACGATGAACGCGAGATCGTAGACAACTACCGCGACAGTTCACCGCAATGGCAGAAGAACATAGCGATGACCGCCAAAGCGGCAGCAAACGAATCGAGAAAGGAATAAATATGGGATTCATCAAGAACCAGCGCGAGGAAGTTGCCCGTCAGGAGATTGAGAAAGCAATTGCATCTGTTCCAGAGCCGGATGGTCATATTCACGTGATGCTGATCCGGTCATTTGGGCAGACGTTTAGCAGTCAGGTTTTCGGTGCTGACCAAAAATATAATGAGCAAATCAACGAAGTGCTCAACGGACTCCAGGATAAAGGGCTCGAAATTATCCGCGTTGAGACAAACTCCGTCCCCAATCAGGGCATCGGCGGAGCAGACCGCTACGACACGCTCATTACGTATCGGTAGCAAAATGCCCTGCACTCGGTCTTGGCGGATAAGTGCAGGGCTCGCCATTCCAGAAAAACGAAAAGGCAAGGTGATAATACCATGACAAAAGGTAGTCGTGCGGCTATCTATGCGCGCTTCAGCTCGCACAATCAGCGAGACGAGAGCATTGAGATTCAGGTCGACAAGTCCCGAGAGTTTTGTGTAGAGAGCGGCCTTACCGTTGTGCGCATCTATAGCGACTACGCCAAAACTGGCAGGAACTCAGACCGCACGGAGTTTCAACAGATGCTGAAGGATGCCCAAAAAGGACTATTTCATTATGTGGTGATTTACAAGGTAACGCGCATCATGCGCAACCGTGATGAAATGGCGCTTGCGCGAATCATGTTGCACAAGGCTGGCGTTGAGATTCTATACGCCGGCGAGACGCTAGGAGAAGGCTCGACGCGCGTGCTGCACCTCGGAATGCTCGAGGTACTAGCGGAATACGAGAGCGCCGTCGACAGCGAGCGCATACGCGACGGCATCCAGAAGAACGCCCAACGCGGCATGGCAAGCGGTCAGCGCCTGTATGGATGGAATGTCGTAGACGATCGCTTTGTCATAAACGAGCACGAAGCCGCCGTCATGCACAAGATGAAGAACATGCTACTCAGCGGCTCGACAGTTGCCGACATCCAGCGCGCCGTAAAGACCGAGCGCTCCAGGAGGGGAAAGCCCTTCTCGCACGGATCAATCAAGAAGCTGCTCATGCGCGAGCAGAACTGCGGCACATACAACTATGCAGGTGTGCGAATACCGAACGGGATGCCTGCGATATGGTCTCGCAGCGAGCAGGAAGAGATTAACAACGTCCTCAGCGGCAGAGGTCACAAGCACCGTGTGGAAGACGGTGAGCGCGTGTACGCGCTGAGCGGAAAGATGTTTTGCTGCGAGTGTGGCCGTTGGTATGTCGGAACCTCTGGAACCGGCAAGAGTGGCAAGGTCTATCACTACTACCGCTGTCCGAAATGCCGTAGAGCGTTTAGGCGCGACGTTATCGAGGATGCCGTCACGGATACCATCCTGGAATCAATCAAAGACCCAAAGGTACGCGAGCGTATCATCATGACGCTCGAAATGATGATCGCCGAGACCGCCGAAAACGACGAGCCTAAAGACAGCGAGCGAATCAAGGCAGAGATTAAGCGCATAGATGCCGCATTTGAACGCATCTGGCAAGCCATAGAGGGCGGCTTTGCCCCACCCGGCGGTAAGGAGAGGGTAGACGAGTTAAAAGCCCGTCAAGGCGAACTCAAGGACGAACTTGCAACCGCGCTCGAAGCCGAGAGCGCCGAAGCGCTAACGATTGACGATTACATTGACTGGCTCGACACGCTTGAAGCCAATTCAGATCCGTATGACATCATCGACACGTTCATTCGATTCATCCAGATTGACGGCGATGAGGTTCAGATCTGCGTCCACCTTGACGATGTCCAGATTCTGGATGGTGACCTGGTCAACACCCATCTGGCCTGCGCCGATCTTGCCCTTGAAGATACGGGAGGGATCGGTAGAGGAGCCCATGGAACCAGCGTGACGATGGACGGGGCCGCCGCCGTGGCTGGTGGGGGTGCGCTGTGCACCCCAGCGCTTGATGACGCCCTGATAACCGTGGCCCTTGCTGATACCGGTGATATCAACGAAGTCGCCAGCCTGGAAGGTGTCAGCCTTCACAATGTCGCCGATGTTCAGCTCGGCAGCGTTGTCCAGGTCGAATTCGCGCAGGTGCTTCTTGGGAGACACGCCAGCCTTGTTCAGGTGGCCCATCTCGCCCTTGGTCAGCTTCTTCTCAGCCACGTCCTCGTAGCCCAGCTGAACCGCATTGTAGCCTTCCTTCTCGGAAGTCTTCTTCTGAACGACCGTGCAGGGTCCCGCCTCAATGACGGTGACGGGGATCACGTGGCCGTTCTCGTCAAAAATCTGGGACATGCCCACTTTTTTGCCGATGATTGCCTTCATGTGTATTTCCTCCTGTTAGGTTATTGGTCGGCTTAGATACGGAATCCGCATTGCTCTGCCGACATGAC
>CALBUZ010000086.1 GCA_937969105.1 uncultured Collinsella sp.
TTACAGATTGAGATACTTCCGAACCTTGCCGTCCCTTTGTCTCGATCTGTAACATCTGGGACCGATTTTGCCGAGTTACTGTTACAGATTGAGATTTTCCCTTAAGGGGGATTCGAATGTCTCGATCTGTAACAGATAGACCGAAAAATGGGTTCTAACTGTTACAGATCGAGACGTTTTGGACCGTGGCTGAGCCATTGCGGCAAAACCACCACAAAGGTACCTATCCCTCATTGGCAGGTTTTAGGGCTCCCAGGGGCAAGGGGCTTCGATGTGGATGTGTTCACCGGTCACGGGATGCGTGAAGGACACGCTGTGGGCATGGAGCATGAGGCCGCAAGGGCGCGGCGTGCCGTACAGGTCGTCGCCAACCAGGGGATGACGCTCGCTCGCCAGGTGCACACGGATTTGGTGCTTGCGGCCGGTGAGCAGCTCGACATCGATATACGAGCGCGTGGGCAGGCCACGACGGCTCTTAAGGCGCTTGAGCACCTTCACACGCGTTTGAGACGGCTTGCCGCTGGCGCCGACGCGCATCTTTCGGCTGTCGTGGCGGTCGCGGGCGATGGGCTTGTCGATGAGCTTTTCGTTCCAGTCGATCTTGCCCTCGGCGAGCGCCAGGTAGTGCTTTTCGAAAGCGTGGTCGATGACCATCTGGTCAAAGGCGGGCTGCGTCTGCTTGTCGAGCGAGAACAGCACCACGCCGGTGGTGTCACGGTCCAGGCGGTTGAGCGGCTGCATGTCGGTCGCGGCAAAGCCGTCGCCCATCGCCAGCAAAAGGTCGCTGGCGTAGTCGGTGAGCGTGCGCTCGCCGGTGCCATCGCCGTGGACGATCATGCCGGCGGGCTTGTCGATGGCCATGAGCCAGGCGTCGCAGTAGAGGACTTGAGGTTCTTCGTTCACGTGTAAGCCTTTCGGTTAGCTGATTCCCACAAACATGCAGCCCGAGGTCGCCCCGCGTAGGCGGGCGGCGGGCTTGCGGCCGGCCTGCGCTGCTTCGACAGCACGACGGACGCGGGCGACGGCACGGCCCACCTCATCCGTCTCGAGCAGCGTTCCGTCCACCATGAGACGACGCACGCCGGCATCGAGCAGCTGAGGAACCTGCGGCGTGAGGTCGATGGGGTAGGCGTCGTACAGGCGAGAGCGGCCGTGGATGTCGGTGCGGACGGGCATGACCTTTCCGTCGATATTCTTGAGCGAGAGCTTGCGGGCACGCAGACGGCAGTTGGCGCAATCGTGGATGCAGCCGTTGGCAACCTGCAGAATGCAATGCTCGCTTGTCATGACCCGGGGGCGGCCAAAGACGGTGATGCCCAGAGCCGCGGGCGCGGCGGTGCCGAGCGAGACAATCTCGTCGAGCGTGATCTCGGGCGAGAGCCAAAACGCACCGGCTCCGCGCTCGGCAAGCGCCTCCATGCAGGGCGTGTTGTGCACCGGCAGGCAAGAGCGAATCTCGACCGTGGCGCCGGCCTGCGCGGCTACGGCGAGCTCGGAGATATTGCCGACGGCGACGGTGGCTCCGGCATTGATCCAGGGATCGACGCGCTCGTGGTCAACGGCGCGGCAGACCTCGTCGAGTACGGGTACGATGCCCTGCTCAAACGCATCGACGGGGGAGAGCTCGGCCGCATCGAGCGCGTCGGTGGTCATGTAGATGCGCGTTGCACCCTCCGCGCGGGCTGCCTCGGCGGTCTCGAGCGAGGTGACGGTGACGCAGATCTGCGGCTCATCGCGGTAGTGCTCGGGCATGGGGCGTGTACATTTGTCGAGTACCGGCAACCCGAGCGTTTTCGCGCGCTCCTCATACGGTGCCAGAATGGCCTCCTCCAGCGCTTTGCAGGCGGCGGCGCGCACCTTGTGCACAGCGGAGAAGCCCATGCCGCAGCCCTCATCGAGCGCCACATCAAAGCTCGCAGCCTCAAAGGGAGAGGAGCCCATGCGCCCGACGTGCTCTACCAGATCGGATGCCTCGACGGCGCGGGTCTTGGCAGCCTCGACGGTAAAGCCGGTGGCGGTGGCAGTGAGCGCGGGGTCGTCGCAGCAGGTGAGCGTAACGGTAAACGGCTTGCCCAGACGCGCCACGACGGACACATCTACGGCGCGGCGGCGCAGCACGTCGCGCTTGAGCGCGGCGCCGGCGGCGTCGATGGCGCGCTGGCTGCGGATGACGCGCACGCGGCAGCCCTCGGGCATGCTGCGGGGCACGCGGCACTCGATGATGTCACCGGCGGCGGCATCATCGGCGGCAATGGTGGTCAGGAACTGGTCGAATTCGTCGTCGTGGCGAAGCTCCAGCAGGTCGCCCTTGCCCACGGGCTCTAACAGCTCAATGCGGGCGATGGCGGCGCGGCGACGGCGGTCGTCGGGTTTGAGACCGCGCACATCGCGGTTGGCCGGGCGGCTGCCCAGCACCGTGCCCACGATCTGGCCGCGGTTGTTGGAACGCTCATAGCTCATCATCTCGTCGCCCGAGGTGCCGTCCTGATAGGCATGCGTAAAGTCGCGGTTGAAGCAGCGCTTGAGCTGGCGCTGGCGGGCGGCTTCCTCGTCCTTATCTACGGCGATCCCGGCCAGCATGTCATCAATCTGGTGACGATACACATCAACGATGGAGTACACGTAATCGGGCGCCTTCATGCGGCCCTCGAGCTTGAGCGATGCGGCACCGGCGTCATACAGGCGGCGAACAAGCTGTGAGGTGTTGGTGTCACGCGGACATAGCGCACGCTCGCGGCCGGCGGGGGAGAGCGCGCGACCGTTCTCGTCGATCAGCTCGTAGGGCAGGCGGCAGGGCTGGGCGCACATGCCACGGTTGGCCGATCGTCCCGCCATGGCAAAGCTCGAGAGCAGGCATAGGCCCGAGTAGCAAAAGCAGATGGCGCCGTGGCTAAAGACCTCAAGGTCCACATCTGGCGCGGCATCGTGAATGGCGGCAATCTCGTCGATGGAGAGCTCGCGCGAGAGGGTCACACGGTCGGCGCCCTGCTCGCGGCACCAAAGGGTTCCGCGGTCGTCGTGGATGTTTGCTTGGGTTGAGATGTGCGTCTCGATGCCGGGCATCGTGCGCTTGACCTCAAAGAACAGGCCCCAGTCCTGGATGATGAAGGCATCGGCGCCCAGCGTGGAGCAGCGATGGATGAGTTGCAGCGCATCGCCCATCTCGGACTGCTTGATGACGATGTTGACCGTGACGTAGACGCGCGACCCGGCTAGATGTGCGGCGCGGCAGGCTTGCTCAAAGGCCTCGTCAGTAAAGTTGGTGGCCTTGCGACGGGCGTTGAAGCTGCCCATGCCACAGTAGATGGCGTCTGCCCCGGCGGCGAGTGCGGCGGCAAAGGGCTCGGGCCCTCCGGCGGGCGCCAAAAGCTCGGGTCTGCGGTTGGTGGTTCGACTGGCGGTTGCGGTCATATCCTGCCTTTCAAAATGCTCAGATACTCAAAAGTATAGTGGTGCTGTTGCGGCGGGCGATGCCCGTGCTCCAAGCGGGATAAAGTCTTCAGCAGCTTGGACTGGCTGCTCCACATGAGAACCGTTCAGCGGTTCGGGGAAACCGTTGGGCGATAAATTATTCTCGCAACGTGATAATAATCTTGCATCGCGCGGAAACCTTGAGTACTATCCCAAATCAAGCGCGGTGTTCAGACCGAATTGTGCCTCCCGGTGCGAACGCCGCGCTCACGCTCTCTATCTGATCGTAAGGAGAAAAACATGAGCAAGACCGTCGTGTCTTCCGATAACGCACCTGCAGCCATCGGCCCGTATTCCCCCGGCATCCAGACCGGCAACATGGTGTTCCTGTCCGGCCAGCTGGGCATCGACCCCGCAACCGGCAAGATGCCCGAGGGCGTCGAGGCCCAGGCTAAGCAGTCCCTTGCTAACGTCGAGGCTCTGCTGACCGCTGCCGGCGCCACCTTTGCCGATGTCGCGTGCGCGACACGCTGGTTGGCCGTATGACGCCTGCCGGCGAGCTCGATATCGATGAGCTGGGTCTGTCCCTCGAGG
>CALBUZ010000087.1 GCA_937969105.1 uncultured Collinsella sp.
GGCTCAGTTGGTAGAGCACAACCTTGCCAAGGTTGGGGTCGCGGGTTCGAGCCCCGTTGTCCGCTCCAAGCACAACAGCCCGACTACTACGGTAGCCGGGCTTTTTCGTACCCATCGCCTGGGCTCGAACCCGAGAGGGGGCGAGTGTTTTGGGGCGTGGCTGTGGTGTTATTTGCCGCGAATGTTAGCTTTGAGCGTATCATCGTGGACATCTCGCAAAACCTCGTTGCAAGGGAGGCACACCCCATGGCTACAGAAAAGTCCTCTTCTCGCTCATGGATGTCCGATGCCGCGATCTATCAGATCTACCCGCGCTCGTTTAAGGATTCGACTGGTTCGGGTCTGGGCGATATCGCGGGCATTACCCAGCAGATGGACTATCTTGAGCGGCTGGGTATCGAGGCCATCTGGCTGAGCCCGTTTTACCCATCGCCTCTTGTCGATGGTGGCTATGATGTGGCGGACTACTGCGATGTCGATCCACGTCTCGGCTCGCTTGACGACTTCGATGACATGATCGCTGCGGCTCACGCGTGCGGCGTCAAGGTCATCGTCGACATCGTGCCCAACCATTCATCCAACCAGCACCCGTGGTTCAAAGCCGCTCTTGCCGCTGGCCCCGGATCGCCCGAGCGCGCTCGTTATATCTTCCGCGATGGTCGCGGCGAGCACGGCGAGTTGCCTCCCACCAATTGGAATGCCAACTTTGGCGGCCCCGCCTGGACGCGTGTCGCGGACGGTCAGTGGTATCTG
Source organism: uncultured Collinsella sp. (assembly GCA_937969105.1). Taxonomy (GTDB): domain Bacteria; phylum Actinomycetota; class Coriobacteriia; order Coriobacteriales; family Coriobacteriaceae; genus Collinsella. The sequence goes on from CALBUZ010000087.1 coordinate 754, forward strand.
CACATGTTTACGCCCGAGCAGCCGGACTTTGACTGGTCATGCCCCGAGGTTCACGCGTTCTTTAGCGACGTCCTGACGTTTTGGAGCGATCGAGGCGTCGATGGCTTTCGCATTGATGTGGCGCACGGTCTTGCCAAGGATCTCGACCGCGATGACCTCGACCGGTGGCATCTCGCCGAGGGCGATGACATGGTTGACGACGGCACCCATCCGCTGTGGGACCGCAACGAGGTCCACGAGATCTATCGCGAGTGGCGCCGCGTGCTCGACCGCTATAATCCGCCGCGCAGCGCCGTTGCCGAGGCGTGGGTGCTGCCCGAGCGCCAGTATCTCTACGCGCGCCCCAGCGAGCTTGGCCAGACATTCAACTTTGAGTTCGCCAAGGCCACTTGGACCTATGATGACATGCACACTGCAATCGAGAAGGGCTTGAAGGCAGCCGTCGAATCCGATTCCGCCTCGACCTGGGTACTCTCCAACCACGACGTGCCGCGCGTGGCGACGCGCTATGCCCTGCCGCAAATCAAGGCGACGCGCTACCACCAGATTGCGCTCGACTGGCTCTTACGCGACGGGTCGTCTTATGACGAGGACCGTGAACTCGGCGAGCGCCGCGCGCGGGCGGCCCTTTTGCTTGAGCTGGCGCTTCCGGGCTCGGCATACGTGTATCAGGGTGAGGAGCTCGGCCTTTTTGAGGTGGCTGACATCCCGTGGGCTGTACTCGAAGATCCCACTGCGACCAATACGCACGGACCGAAGCGCGAGAAGGGGCGCGACGGCTGTCGTGTGCCCCTGCCGTGGGTGGCGGCGGACGATCCCGCGCAGGGCGGATCGTTTGGGTTTTCGCCGGCGGGCGCCGATGCGGCGCCCCATCTGCCGCAGCCTGCATGGTTTTCCGATTACGCTGCCGATAGGGAAGAAGCGGACCCGACATCGATGCTTGCGCTCTATCGTGACGCCCTCTGGCTGCGGCGCAAGCTGCGCGGGTGCGCCAACGATCTTGCGTGGCTCGATCTTGACGGGCGCACCGGCCTTGCGGATGGTGCCGAGGGCGCTGAGGGCGGCGTCATCGCCTATCGCCGCGACAACGGCTGGGCGTGTGTGACGAACTTCGGCGCAGCACCCGTGGGGCTGCCGGCGGGCAGGGTCCTGCTCACCTCATCACCGCTTGCAGACGGCAGGCTCGCGCAGGACAGCTCTGCCTGGATCATGCTCGCTGAGTTGTAGGGGCCTTTTGCGGCGAATTTGCGTTTGCCTACACCTTCCGTGGTGGCTGATGTCTTCGCGAGGTTAGCGAGGGCGTTGGAAAACTTTTCAAAAAAAGTTCTTGCATAGGATGCGGGCATCACGTAAGATTAATCCGCGTAAGCGGACATGGCTCAGTTGGTAGAGCACAACCTTGCCAAGGTTGGGGTCGCGGGTTCGAGCCCCGTTGTCCGCTCC
>CALBUZ010000088.1 GCA_937969105.1 uncultured Collinsella sp.
AGCAACATCGCGCTCCGGGCCCCGCTCGCTGTAACGTAGTCGGAATAATAGGAATCCCCGTTTTTCACTCCTGCAATCCCACGGCACAAGGCATGTTAAGCCATTAGCAAAACTTGCAAAATTTAGCAAAAGTTGCAAAAGTTAGCAAAACCTGCAAAGGGGCCACCATGGATCGCAGCAAATGTCTCCGCCATGCCAGGCATGCTCGAAGATATCATCGAGCGAACCAAAGAAGCCGCAGATAGCTACCTCTTACAGCCTCATGCGCGCATAAACGGCGTTCAAATTGGTCCAGTAGGCATCGATTGGACATATGCTCAGGAGACTCAGGGTAACTGGCGCACATGCATGAATGGCGTCTTCAGGCAACTCGAGAAGCATGACATCGAGCTTCTCTCGAAACGACCTATCGGGAGCTTTCCGATAAAGACATTGAGTTTTTGCTCGCGATGCTGCCCGATTCTGGCCCCAGCAGGGTCTCGGAGATAGCCAAACGCATGGGCGTCGCCAGCAACTACGCAAGCCAATACAAACGCCGCCTCCTCGAGGACGGCGTCATCGGAGAGCGCGGGCGTGGTCTCGTTGGCTTCGACATCCCCGCGTTCAGGGAATTCTTGAACGAGAAGGCGTTTTAGCACACCGGAATTGTCCGCGGGAGCATCGTTGCATGGCAATCAGCAATCCTCTTGGTAAGGACAGCAAGCATTTCCACCAACACCGATTGTCATGCGCTCTTCTTTCCTTAAGAGAGCTTGCGAGCGAGCTCGCGCACCTCTTTCAGCTTGGGCGAGGAAGCCATGCTGTCGCGCTCGGTCATGTCGCTGATGGTGACAATGCCCTGGTCCTCCCACTTGCAGTACGCGCAGGTTGACTTGTACATAGCGATCGCCGCATCATAGACGCCCTCGCTGTGGCTATCGAGCAAAAGGGCCGTCTTGGTGAACGGGAAGCCCGTGGCACCGAAGGCGTACAGGCGGTCGATGGCGGCCTTCTCCTGCGCAGTGATATCGAACCAGTAGATGGGCGAAGCGAACACAACCATATCGGCGCCTTTCAGCGACTCGATCACGTCGGCCATGTCATCCTTCTGCACACAGATGCCCTCATGGGTAAAGCAGTACTGGCATCCCAGACAACCAGCGATCTTTTTGCCGGCAACGCGGATGACCTCGACCGTATGGCCGGCCTCTCGCGCGGTCTCGGCAAACACCTCGACCATGGTGTCGGTATTAGCGCCCTTGCGCGGGCTACCACTCAATACAACGATATTCATAAGAATCTCCCTCCTTCATGCCGCAGACACGCGGCATATTATTTTGTTTTAGCCAAAACGTATGGAGTTATTCAATCGCCTCGTTTCAGCTATTCCCACTCTTTAGAAGAATCGTTGCTGGAGGCTTGGCATTGAATCAAGGCACGCCTTATTTCAGATATTCCTCAAAGAACGCTTTCAGCTTCTCAAACGGAATGACGTCCATCTGATCGTAAAGGTCGGTGTGGTTGGCGCCGGGGATGATGAGCAATTCCTTGTTGTCCCCAGTCAGCTTGTTGTACGCGGTTTCGCTGAAATAGCGGGAGTGCGCCTTCTCGCCATGCACCAGCAGCACGGCAGAGCGGATCTCGCCGGCGTACTGCAAGATCGGCATATTCAAAAACGACAGCGAAGATGTCACATTCCAACCGCCATTGGAGCCCAGGCTGCGGGGATGGTAACCTCGCGGAGTCTTGTAGTAGGCGTAATAGTCCGCCACAAACTGCGGCGCGTCATCGGGCAGCTGATCGACCACGCCGCCCGCCAGCGCGTAGCTGTCATTTTTATAGTCCTCGGTGCGCTGCGCGTTCAGCGCTTTACGCTTTTCGAAGCGCGCCTGCTCGGAATCCTCGGCGTCAAAGTAGCCGTTTGCGGTCACGCGGGTCATATCGTACATGGTCATAGCTGCGGTGGCCTTGATGCGGGTGTCGATGGCTGCGGCATTGATTGCCATGCCGCCCCAGCCGCAGATGCCGATGATGCCGATGCGCTCCGGATCGACGTTTTCCTGTACCGAGAGGAAATCCACCGCTGCGCAGAAATCCTCGGTGTTGATGTCCGGCGATGCCACATAGCGGGGCGCACCGCCGCTCTCGCCGGTATAGGACGGGTCGAAGGCAATCGCGAAAAAGCCCAGCTCCGCCATTTTCTGCGCATAAAGGCCGGACGTTTGCTCCTTCACCGCGCCAAACGGACCGCTGACGGCGATGGCAGGCAGCTTGCCCTCCACGTTCTTTGGCACGTAGACGTCGGCCGCCAGCGTGATGCCGTATCGGTTGTGGAAAGTCGCCTTGCTGTGCTCAACCTTGTCGTTTTTGGGGAACACCTTGTCCCATTCCTGCGTCAGTTTCAACTGCTCCATGCCTAAGCCTCCTTGTCGGTCGCTTTAAGGTATTGCTCGTCGATCACGGGCTCCAACCACTCGTTGGAGGCCTCCTCGCCCGGAACCTCCAGCGCGAGATGGGAGAACCAGCTCTCGGGCGCGGCTCCGTGCCAATGTTTCACACCCGGGGCGATGTTGACCACGTCGCCAGGGCGCAGCTCCTGTGCCGATTTGCCCCATTCCTGGTAAAACCCTCGACCGGCCACGCAGACGAGGATCTGTCCGCCACCGCTTTTGGCGTGATGGACGTGCCAGTTGTTGCGGCAGCCGGGCTCGAACGTCACGTTGTAGACGCCGACCTGCTCGGTGGAAAGGGGCGCGAGGTAGCTTTGCCCGATAAAGTACTTCGCAAATGCGTCGTTGGGGGCACCGATAGGAAAGGCCATCTCGTTTTGGTGTCGGGCCTTTGCGTCGGCGCCGTCGTCCTCGTCCGCCCAGACCTCCTTCGCCATGCGGAAGGCCGCCCACGCCTTGGGCCATCCCGCGTAAAACGCCGCGTGCGTAATGATTTCCGCTATCTCAGCCCTGGTCACCCCGTTGTTCTTTGCAGACATCAGATGATATTGGAACGAGGAGTCCGTCAGCCCCTGCGCCATCAGGGCAACCATCGTCACTATGCTGCGGTCGCGCAAGGAAAGCTCGCCCTCCCGGCTCCACACCTCGCCGAACAGCACGTCGTCGTTGAGCTGTGCGAATTTGGGGGCAAAGTCCCCCAGGGCATCTCTGCCCGCCGTCTGCTTAATTGCCATGATCGATTTCCTCCTATCGATGGTTCTGGACACTAATCTGTCTCCGCGCGGCTAAGTAGCCCGCCTAGATTTCCATGCCCATTCGTTGCGCCTGTTCCAGAGCAGGATGCCCGGCGATATCGCCCACACCGTTCACGCCGCCGGCGAAAACCGTTTTGCCCATTACGGACCACCCCTTGCGCTACCGATTTGTATTGACGAGAATGAAGGTAATACCTAAACCTGACTTTAGGTCAAGGAATTAAATCGAGATTTATTCGGAGGGGCCATGTACACAATCGGACAGGTGGCGGAAATGTTCGGCTTGCCCGCCTCAACGCTGCGGTATTACGACAAGCAGGGATTGTTCCCGGGGCTGGAGCGGACGTCCGGCATTCGCCGATTCGGCGATACGGAACTCGAGTCGCTTCGAGTCATTGAATGCTTAAAGAAGGCTGGGATGGAGATCAAGGACATCCGACTGTTCATGGAATGGTGTGCGGAAGGCCCATCGACATACCCCAAGCGCAAGGCCATGTTCGAGGAGCGAAAGGCACACATGGAGTCGGAAATCGCGAAGATGAACCGCGCGCTGGACATGTTGAAGTTCAAATGCTGGTACTACGAGCAAGCGATTCAAGATGGCGGCGAGGATAGGCTGGAGACGCTGATTCCCGACAATTTGCCGGAAGAAATCAAAGGCGCCTACGAGAACGCGCACGCTCGATAAAGCCGTTCGCTATCCATGGGGCTCTGGCAAGGAGCTCCTTCCGAACAGAACGAAAAAGAAAGCCTCCGAACCAGAAGGTTTGGAGGCCGTTATTTCCGCTATTCCCACTCGGAAATAGGAGCCACTAGCAAAAAGCTTGTCAACATCAAAACAAGTCCTCAATCTATCGATTCTACGTGAGGCAATGATCCTCATTTGATACCCGCGCTGTTTGCGCACTAGGAAACAAAGGAATCTGGCCACCACTCAAATAAGATCACCGCCATCTTGCATAAACGACGCCATGTTAAGGTGCCTGACGCCATCCCTCTCCTGCAATAGAGGATCAAGCGTGAACAAGTAGCGCGGATACCCATCCCTGATGTGGCCGAACGGCCTGTACTCGCGCTCCTCGACGCCTCTGTCGGCAATCGACATAGAGACCTGGATGTAGGCGTAAGCATTGCGCCTACGAGCGATGAAGTCACACTCGAGCTTCCCAATACGGCCCACAGAAAGCTCGTACCCGCGCGATGCAAGATAGAGGTAGAGCACGTTCTCCAACGCCGGCCCGTAGTTAATCCTCGCATCCGTGTTCATGGCGAAATAGAAGCCGGGATCAGCCAGGTAGTACTTCTCTTCGCGGATAAGCGATCGCCGAGACTTGAGATCGAACCTCGAGCAGCGATAAAGGATCTTCGCGTCAACAAGAATCTGGATATACCGATTGAGCGTTTCGCGCTTGATGGGAAT
>CALBUZ010000089.1 GCA_937969105.1 uncultured Collinsella sp.
ACCTCGGCGGCCGAGACTATCGGCTACTTTAACGAGCAGGGCGTGACCCTCAACGTGATCAGCGGCGACGACCCGCGTACGGTGTCGTCGATCGCGCGCGTGGTGGGCGTGCCGGGCGCCGATGCCTACGTCGACGCTACGACGCTCGATACGCCGTCCAAGATTGATGCGGCGGTGGACCGCTATCACGTCTTTGGGCGTGTGACGCCGCAACAGAAGCGCGAGCTCGTACAGGCGCTCAAGCGCCGCGGGCACACCGTGGCCATGACGGGCGACGGCGTCAACGACGTGCTGGCGCTCAAGGAGGCCGACTGCTCCGTGGCGATGGCCGCCGGCTCCGATGCCGCGCGCAATGTGGCCGAGATCGTGCTCGTCGATAACGACTTTGCCTCGATGCCCGCTGTGGTGGCCGAGGGCCGTCGTTCCATCAATAACCTGCAGCGCTCTGCCGCGCTCTTTCTGACCAAGACGCTTTTCTCGATGGGCCTGGCGGCGCTGTGCATCGCGCTGCCGCCGTATCCCTTCGAGCCCATTCAGATGACGCTCATCAACTTCTTCTGCATCGGCGCGCCGGGCTTTGTGCTGGGCCTGGAGCCTAACAACGCCCGCGTGAAGGGGTCGTTCTTGACCAACGTGCTTAAGCGTGCGCTGCCGGCGTCGATTGCGGTCATTTTGGCCGCGGCGCTCGATATCTTTGTGGCGCGCGTATTTGGCTTTAGCCAGCTTACGCTTTCGACCATGTGCCTGCTCACGTCGTGCGCGGCGAGTGTCAGCCTGATCTGGCGCATCTCGCAGCCGCTCACGCCCTTGCGCGTGGTGCTTTTCGTGTTTGTCGTCGCCGGTATTTTGACGGGCGTTATCGGGTTCCCGGAGCTGCTGTCCATCGCCAACCTGTCGATGGGCCAGATGGTCATCTTGGCGGTTATCATCGTCTTTACCTGTGCGGTGTTCTTTAAGCTTGCCACGATGATGGACTCGCTTAAGCCCCGTCGCCGTCATGCGGCTACCGGCTTTGGCCGTGGCGTGCGCGTTCGCCTGGGCCGCGGCGGCGGCAAGGTGAGCTCGACGGGATCGACCGCCGAGCGTTTTGCCAAGCGCGTTGCCGCCGATATGGCGCAGCGCCGTGAGAGCCGTACTGCTCGCGAGGCCGAGGCACACGCACTCGAGGGCGTGGCCCAGACCCAGCCCAAGAAAAAGAAGAGTGCCGGTGCCAAGCGCTCCCGCGTGACCAAATCGGCCCAGGGCATCAAAGTCTCGATGCCCAAGAAAAAGAAGTAGTCCGCGGCTTTCGGGGATGTCCTGCGATGTTGAATTGGTGCCTTGCGCTTGTGGGGCCGTGTCGATGTTATGCTCTAACCTCAATTGTTTGAATTGCTTCGGAAAGAGGATGCCGTGATCTGCCCGCATTGCCTAAAGACCATCGAGGACGGCGCCTCGTTCTGCCCCTATTGCAACGCATACGTTGGTCCGGGCGATGGCCCCGAGCATACCGAGTTCGTGTTCTGCGACGGCTGCGGCGCTCGTCTGTCCCCGCATGACCGTACCTGTCCCAAGTGCGGACGCCCCGCGCCAGGCATCCTTTCCGAGGACGCGGCCGCATCCGACCTGGCCGCAGGACGTACGGCCGGCTTTCCGCGCCTGACGCAGGAGCAGATCGATACCGAGGTGCCCCACGCGCCGGCGTCTGCCGCCGCGGTGCTCTCCGACGCGGCCGACCCCAACGAGACTTGCGTGTTGCCTGCCTTCGATAAGGATTTTGGCATCCCCAAGGTCGATATCCCCACGCCGGTGTCCCTGCGTGATGATGCCCAGCCCAAAAAGCAAAAGCCCAAGCGCAAGGTCCACCCCGACGAGGATGCCTATCACAAACACAAGCGCCATATCCCCAAACCGCTCATCGTCATCGCGGTGCTCGCCGCCGTGTGCGGTGGTGCCTATTGGTTTGTGACTGCCGATCCCATGGGCGTCATGCCCGGCTTCTACGACCAGTTTGGCCAGGCCGCCAAGACCACCTTCCCGTCGCGCCAAAAGGGCGAGGCCACCGAGAAAGAGTCCAAGCAAGAGGATGCGTCCGAGGTCGTTCAGGAGGAGACCGTCTTAACCGACGACCAGCTCTACACCAGGCTCGACGGCCTGTATCAGACCATCGTGTCGTACAGCGACGATGATCAGATCGGCGAGGTCATCGATTCGTTTAATAACGGCTATCTGCGTACACCGCTCTCCATCCGTCAGGAGCTGTCGCAGAGCGCCTATGCCCTGCGCGACCAGATTAAAAAGACCCAAGATGAGCTCAACAACCTCAAGGTTCAGGACGACACGGTCTATGCGGAGGACATCGATCATCTAAAGCAGCTTGCCCAGTGGATGTACGAGCGCGTCGACGTGATCTGCCAGAGCTGGGATATCTCGCTGTCCATTCCCGACGGCGAGTCGCTGAGCGCCCGTCAGAGCGAGATCCTGGCGCCCATTGCACAAGGCGGCAACAGCGCGCTTAACCAGTACGACGCCAACGTGAGTGCATGGAAGCCGCAGCAACGTTCGTAATTTGTTGCCCTCCGGCGGCATAACCTGCGTGCGCAATTGATGGAAGCCCGTGCTTATTGCTACAATTCGTACAAATATGCTTTAAACGCACGAGGAAGGAACCACATGTTTGGTTTTAAGAAAGAGCTCTATACGCCCGAGTACCAGCTCGTCGGTGACGAGTGCGCGGTGATCGAGACGTCGAAGGGTACCATCAAGGTCAAGTTTGACGGTGAGGGCGCCCCCATCCATGTGGCGAACTTCTGCGAGCTTTCCACTATGGGCTTCTATGACGGCCTTAAGTTCCATCGCTACGTGCCCGGCTTTGTGATCCAGGGCGGCGACCCCAATACCCGCGATATGTCCGGCGCCGACGTCGCTGCCGGCCTTGAGGGCCCCGACGGCATGCCCGGTACCGGCGGCCCCGGCTACTGCATCAAGGGCGAGTTTGCCACCAATCCGCGCAACAGCCATGTTGACGGCGCGCTTGCCATGGCTCGCTCCATGGATCCCGATTCCGCGGGCTCGCAGTTCTACTTCTGCCTGGGTGCCCAGCACAACCTCGACTCCGGCTATACCGTCTTTGGCACCACGGTCGAGGGCCTCGACGTCATCTCGCAGCTGCGCGCCGGCGACGAGATCGTTCATGTCGAGATCGTTCACGAGTAAAGGGGACTTCCTTGAATAGCCAGCTGATCCAACAGGGCCGCGCCGCTTATCGCGCGGGTGATTTTTCCGCTGCCGCCCAGATGCTTGGCGCGGCAAAGACTCCC
>CALBUZ010000090.1 GCA_937969105.1 uncultured Collinsella sp.
TCGACCATTTGCGCATCGTCACGAAAAAGGAAGGTCAGACCGCAAAACCAGCGGTTTGGCAAAGGCTAACCACCGTATTTCAAGTAAGAATCAGGAGCAACCAAAAATGGTACCTAAATTGACTACCAAGCAAAGGCGCGCAGCCCTCGATAAGGGGATGCAGATCAGGCTCGAGCGTGCCGAGTACAAGCAGAAGCTGAAAGACGGCTCGATGACCGTTGAGCAGTTCTTCAAGCTCGCTGACAGCGGATATCAGGCCGCCTACGGCATGCGTGTCTACTCGCTGCTCACCTCGCTGCCTGGGTATGGCGAAGTCAGATCGCGCCAGCTCATGAACGAACTCCGTATCGCACAAGGCCGCAAGGTCAAGGGGCTTGGAACCACGCAGCGTGCAAGGCTTCTGTCGATTCTGGCCGGTGATGACGATGCCTAAGAATCGACCGCACAAGGTGAAGAGGGTATTGTCGCTGGTCTTCACCGTTCTGATGTGCGTGCTGCTCGTCGTGATTCTCTTCATGTCGTTCTGCATCATCGAAGCGACCGTGATGCTGTTCACCGGCGGCGCGTTCTCGCTGCTCTTTCCGGCAATCGCGACAGTTGCGATGCTCTTCGCGCTTATCGCGCTCGCTATCGTGAGCGGTGGTGCCGCATGAGCGCCGAGAGCCTGAACACCTGCACGCTGAGCGGCAACCTCGGTAACGATGCCGAGGTGCGCTACACCAAGGGCGGCACGCCCATCACGTCATTCTCACTCGCCGTCAACCGACGCCGCCGAACGCAAGACGGCAGCTACGAGGACGAGACGAGCTGGGTCGACTGCACGCTGTTCGGTAAGCGCGGGGAAGCCCTGCAAGCGAACGGCTACCTGCACAAGGGCGCACGGATCGCCATTACCGGGCACCTGCGCATGGCCGTCTGGGAAGCGGACGGAAAGCGCCACCGCAAGTTGGAGGTCATCGTCGACAACATCATCGGCATGACCAGTTACCGGCAACCGCAAACCCAGCAGCCGCAACAGGCACCTCAACCGCAGGTCAATGCACCCGAGCTTTATGACGAAGACATTCCGTTTTAGGAGGAAACATGTACGGACGAAAGATGAACGTGAAGGTGATGGACGGATCAGAGCTGCCGCGCTATGCGCATGAGGGTGACGCTGGCTTCGACATGTGCATTACCGAGGACTGCCGCCTTGAGCCAAACGCCCGCGCCATCGTCGGCCTTGGTTGCGCGTTCGAGATTCCGAGCGGCTGTGTCGGTCTTCTCTTCCCGCGCTCTGGTCTGGCTAGCAAGCACGGCGTGACGCTCAGCCACGGCGTGGGCGTTATCGACAGCTGCTATCGCGGCGAAGTCAGCGCACCGCTCGTCAACCTCAGCTGCGATATCGTCAACCTGCCGAAGGGCTCGCGCGTCTGCCAGATGGTCATCGTGCCGTTCGTGCCGTGCGAACTCGTCGAGGTCGACGAGCTTACGGACACCGAGCGCGGAACCGATGGCCTCGGCTCCACCGGTATCGAGTAGGCGAAGCGCGTGGATGCCAAGGAGTATTTCGAAGCCATCCGCGAGGAAGTGAAGGCCATCGAGGGCACGAGGGAAATGCTGGCAAGGCTCAGGGCAAAGGAAGGAGCGAAAGCCCAGAGCTACAGCGGCGGCGGTAGCGGCGGATATACCGACCCGATGGATGCAATCAATGGCCGAATCGACCTGGAGGGCAGGTTTGAGCGGCGCATCGCCGACAGCTCAGCCGCCATAGATGAAGCGTGCGCGGTGCTCTATGGCAGTAACAACCGTGGCGGTCTCGCAAAGCAGAAGGGCAACCGATATGCCGACGCGATCTGCATGGGTTACTGTCAGGCCATGCCGTGGACTGAGGTGGCAGCCGTCATGCAGTGCTCACCGAAGTGGTGCCGAGAGCTGTGCAACGCCGCGTTCAAGTACATCGACGTAGTTGGCATGGCATGGCTGAAAGAAAATTGAAATCGGTACTTCCCTTCAGTTCCCGCCTTGTGCTAAAGTTCGGTACGGTGGATTAGGTAAGCAAAAGGGACACGGGCTCCGGCTCGCGTCCCTTTTTTGTTGGGAAGGCGCGGCAATGGCTAAGGGCTTCTCGTATCGCTTCTACCATTCGACAGACTGGGAGCACGCCCGCGAGCAGGCTCTACAGCGTGACGCCTACCTGTGCCAGCACTGCCTAGCACGGGGCATCGCAACACCGGCGGTCATGGTGCATCACATCGTCGAGCTGACTCCGTCGAACATCAACGATCCGAACATCAGCACCGATCCGAAGAACCTTGTCAGCCTTTGCGACCTGTGCCACAAGAAGGTGCACGGATGGGTAAGGCAGGGCAGCACAAGGCAAGGACTGGTCTTTGACGAGGACGGCAACTTGATTTCACTGGACAGCGAACACACAGACTGAGCACAATCAACTGCTCACAAAACATGGACAACAAAACAGCAGGTCAGAGCGCCGGGCAATCCCCCCATTCGAAAACCTAGGCTAGTGGCCTAGGGCACCAACGCCGGGAGATAGATTTATGCGCGCAGAAGTTCCCAGAACGGGGGTGGTCTTGTGGCAAAGAGAAAAGTGTGCGAAAGTACCGAGATTTCGCCGAAAGTTGCGAAAAGTCCCCCGAAGCGGAGCGGGCAGACGATACAGGCGCGCTACCAAAGTGAGCTCAAGAAGCTCCAGCGTCTCACCAAAGACGTGATTCCCGACGATAGGCGCAACGCCATCATGCCGCTGATGTCCAACATCGCGTTTTTGAAGGTCAAGCTCGACCAGGCTCGCAACGAGCTGATGGGGGAGAGCATCTTCACCGAGTACGACAACGGCGGCGGCCAATCAGGCGTTCGCGAGCATCCCGGCTTCTCCGCCTACAACAAGCTGTTCACAACGTTCTCGCGCGGCATCAAACAGATCACCGACATGATGCCGACCGGCAGCACCGCCGCAGACGCGCTCGCGGAATATCTGAACGAGACGAGGTTCGGTGGCTAGGAAGAAGGCCGCTGGATCGTGTGAGAAGGCCATCCGAGAGTATTTCGGCGGCGTTCTCGACGGAACCATTACCGCCTGCGAGAAGATTCAGCAGGTGGCTGCGCATGTCCTGCGCGATATGGACAACTCAGACCCTCTGTACCCTTACCATTTCCGCGAGGAATACGCGGCGAAGCACGTCAACTTCATCGAGCGCTTCTGCCGGCTGCCGTCCGGCAAGCTCGGTCATGCTTTCAAGCTGGAGCTGTTCCAGCGGGCAATCCTGTCGGTCATCTTCGGCTTCGTCGATGTCGAGGGCAAGCGCCAGTACCGCGAAGTGCTCTGGATCATGGGTCGAAAGAACGGCAAGACCGCGCTGGCATCTGCCGTCGAGCTGGACTTGCTCATCAATGACGATGAGGGCGCGCCGGAAGTCTACAACGTCGCGACTGCACACGACCAGGCGGCCAAGGGCTTCAACAATGCCTGGCGCATGGTGATGACATCACCGGCTCTTGGCAGGCACGTGCGAAAGCGCGTGAGCGATCTCTACTGCGACCTCAACATGGGGTCGATTAAGGCGCTGAGCGCCAACACCAACCACCTAGACGGTCTCGATATCTCCGGTGCCATCGTAGACGAGCTTGCGGCAATGAAGAACCGCGACCTCTACGACCTCACGATTCAGGGCACCTCCGCGCGCCGGCAACCGCTGGTGCTGGAGATCACCACGAACGGCTTCGTGCGCAACGGCATCTTCGATGCACAGTACGAATACGCCACGAAGTGGCTGGACGGTCAGGCAACAGGCGAGAAGGCCGAGCGCTTCCTCGCGTTCATCTACGAGCTCGACGAGCGCGAGGAATGGCAGGACGAATCCGCATGGATTAAGGCCAACCCCGGTCTCGGGACGATCAAGAGCCTAAACAGCCTTCGCCAGAACGTGAGCAAGGCAAAGGACGATCCGACATTCCTGCCGACGCTCTTGGTCAAAGACTTCAACCTCATCGAGAACCAGAGCCAAGCATGGCTCACGTGGGCTGAGATACACAATGACGAGACGTTCGACCCGGCAGACGGGTCATTCTCCTACGCGGTGCTCGGTGTCGACGCATCGGACACGACCGACCTCACGGCGGCGTGCCTGCTGATGATGAGGCCGGGCGATGAGCGTATCTACGCGTTGCACATGGCTTGGATTCCGCTCCGCGCGCTTGAGCAGGCCGAAGCCGAGGGTAGGCGTGGCGGTCGTGACGGCGTGCCGTACGACGCTTGGATAGCGCGCGGCCTGCTGCGAACCTCCGCGACGCCGATTATCGACAAGCGCGAGGTGCTCGATTGGGTCGACGAGGTACGCGAGAGGTGCGGCATCTACGCCGTCGCATGCGGCTACGACCCGTGGCACATGCGAGACGTCCCGACGGTCGAAGCCTACGAGGGCTATTTCGGCGCTGAAAACTTCAAGCGGGTTATCCAAGGCGCGCAGACGCTTTCGATGCCCATGAAGGAACTGCGAGCACTCTACAAGGAAAACCGCATCGTCGACAACTCAAACCCGATTGCCGAATGGTGCCGCTCGAACGTTGCGGTGCGAAGCGACGCGAACGGCAACATCGCGCCGGACAAGAAGAACCAAGACCCGCGCAACCGAATCGATGCGTGGGCAGCGGAGTGCGACGCATTCGTCGTGCTCAAGGACATGATGGACGATTTCAAAAGCATGATTGGGGGTTAGCCGTGGCGAAACTAACGTCGGTGTTCCGCTCCATGTTCGATGCCGTCTTCCACAAGCCGATCATGAAGGCGGTCGACGGGTATTTCCAGACGTTCACGGCGTACGCGCCGCGTTTCAGCACGTGGAGCGGCGGCATCTACGAAGCCGAGCTGACGAGAAGCATCATCGAGCGCAACGCAGACCATGCGAGCAAGCTCAAGCCGGAGGTCACCGGCACCGCGCAGGGTGCCGCCACGCGGTCACTGGAATGGAAACCCAACCCGTGGATGACGACGCCGCAGTTCCTGCACCGCGTCTCGACGATGCTCGATGTGTGCGACACGTGCCTCATCGTGCCTATCACCGGTGCCGACATGGTTACCATCGTCGGCTACTACCCGGTTCTGCCGGGGCAGTGCGAGGCATACGATGTCGGCGGCCAACTCTGGCTCAAGCTGTCGTTCGGCGGCGGCGAGCAGACGCTAATCGAGTGGTCGCGCGTCGGCGTGCTGACAAGGCATCAGTTCAAGAGCGACCTTTTCGGAGACGGCACCGATGTGCTCCGCCCCACGCTGGAGCTGATGCACGCACAGACGGAGGCCGAGAAGACCGCAATCGAGCAGGGTGCCGCCATTCGATTCATCGGCAAGATGAGCCAGAACCGCAACCCAGAAGACCTCGAAAAGGCTCGCACGGAGTTCAACAAGCAGCTCGGTACCGCAAACGCGGGCGGCATCGCCGTGTACGACAACAAGTACAACGACGTGAAGCAGATCACGCCGCAGAACTACACGGTCGACGCTGCGCAGATGGAGCGAATCGAGAAAGCCGCATACCGTTTCTTCGGCAGCAACGAAGATATCGTCATGAACAAGGCCGACGAGGACACATATAACGCCTTCTACGAGGGGCGAACCGAGGTCTTCGCCGTGCAGCTGGGCTACGTGCTCACCTGCATGACATTCACGCCGAACGAGATCGCGCACGGAAACTCAATCATGTTCAGCGCGAACCGACTTGAGTTCGCGAGCAACCAGACGAAGCTCAACGTAAGCACATCGCTATACGACCGTGGAGTCATGACGGGCAATCAGGTCGCGGACGTGTTCCAGCTACCGCACTACGAGGGCGGCGACCGCCATGTCATTCGCGGCGAGTACATCGACCTTGACCTGATCAGCGAGCACACATCGGAACAGGCGGCGAAGGCCGCCGAGACGAACGCGAATATCGCAAAAATCGACGGAAAGGACGGCGATGCCGATGCCGGCGAAACCGAATGAGCGCCAGTACCGCCAGATGTCGGTAGTCTTGAGAAGCCTTGACGGCGGTGAAGGCCGTGAGAAGCGCATCGAATCCGACTATTACACAGAGGGATACGCTTCGACATTCAATGACCCGTATGTCCTATGGGAAGACTCGTGGGATGGAACCGAATACCGCGAGGTCATCAGCCCCGATGCGTTCATTGACTGCGATATGAGCGACATCATCATGCAGTATGACCACTGCGGCAAGGTGCTCGCACGCCTGTCCAACGGCACGCTGATCGTCGAGCCTGACGAGCACGGCCTGTTTGTGGCTGCCGACCTGTCTAAATCCGTTGAAGCGCGCAACCTTTTCGAGGAAATCGATAACGAACTCATCACGCGCATGTCATGGGCATTCACCATCGGCGCATCGGAGTACGACAGGGATACGCACACCTCGACCATCACGAGGGTCAAGAAGATTTATGACGTGTCTGCGGTCAGCTATCCGGCTGACCCCAACACCGAAATAAGTGCAAGAAACCTTCTCAACGGAGTGATTGAGAAGTCGCGCGGGGAGCACGCGCGCCGAAGGAACGCGCTCATCCGTGCGCGTGCAGCAATGGCTTTGGCCAACAACAAGAAAGGTATCTAGACATGGATGAACTTCTGAAAGAGCTCCAGGCACTCGTCGACAAGTACGGCGATGACACCGACCCGTCCGATGAGGACGCCGCCCGCATGGCAGAGCTCACCAACGAGATCAACCAGCGCCGCGCGCAGCTCGACCAGACCGCGCAGACCCGCGCCGCCGCAGTGGCAGCCGCCCGCGCCGCCATCGACAACGGCACCGCGCAGCGAATCGATTCCGTCCCGCTGGCTCGCTCCGCAAGCAACTTCGGCACCGGCGCGGTCTACGACACGACCGACTACGCCGCCGCCGAGCAGCGCGCGTGGGTGAAGGGCGTCGCCGAGCGCGCCGGCGTCCAGCTGGTAGAGGGCTACGCGCTGACCGACGCGGAGCGCGCCGCGCAGAACCACGCTATGCAGCAGCGAACCGAATTCAACCACACGACCGCCAACACCGATTCCGTCATCCCAGTCGAGCTGCAAAACGAAATCGTCTCGCTCATCGACAACACCGCCGTTCTGTGGGGCGACATGCCGAAGCAGAACTTCCCCCATCAGTTCGAGATTATTCGCCACAAGTCCATTGATGCTGGCGACGCCGCCCAGACCGCCGAGGGGGCAACGCCGACTGATGGTGAGCAGAACACGTACGACACGCTCAAGTTCGAGGGCGTCGAGATCAAGAAGACCCTGAAGATGAGCCGTCGCATGGCCGTCCAGTCCGTCGATTCCTTCCAGTCTTACCTTGTCAAAGAGATCTCTGCACGACTGTCCGTTGCCTGCAACGCCCATGCCCATGCGCGCCTGGTCAACAAGGACTACGGCATGGAGGAAATGAACAAAATCAAGACTTCCACGGTCAATGCGCTCAAGAAAGCCGACCTCGCCGGACTGCTCTCCAAGCTCTACACCTACAACAACCCAGCGCCCAAGGGTGCCATCATCTACGCCAACAACAACGTCATCTGGAACTACATCGCCATGCTCGAGGATGGCAACGGGCGCTCCTATTTCGTCGACGAGAAGAATGCCGACCCGTCCGTCGAGGGTCACATCTTCGGCAAGCTGGTCAAGCGCGACGATTCCATTGCCGACGGCGTGATCATCGCCGGCTACCCCGACCTGTTCGAGGGCAACGTGTTCGACGGTCCCGACGTGATGCCCTATATCGCGCCCGACGGAAGCCAGAACCGCTGCTTCGACGGTTATGAGCTCATCGACTGCGGCCTTGCAGTGCCCAAGTCGTTCGCCCAGCTGACCATCAAGACTGCCTAGGGAGGTCTCGCGCCATGGCAGACAAGAAGAAGCAGAAGCAATGCATTCTCGATGCCTGCCGCGCCACGCTCCGCATCCCGGCATTCTGCAACGATTATGACGATGAGATCGCCGATGTCATCGAAGCCGCCCGCGCCGAGCTTGTCGCGGGCGGCGTCAGGCCGGAGAAGGCGAGAGACGATGACGACGGCAGGATACGCCTGGCTATCAAGGTCTACGTCAAAGCGAACTTCGGCATGGACAACCCGGACGCCGACGGCTTCATGAAGTCGTTCGAATGCATGCTCACGTCGATGAGCGGGGACTCGCTCTACAGGGCGGAGCCAAGCGATGAGTAGGTGGTCTGGTGTCTGCACGCTCATCGCGACTGAGACAGAGCGCGATGAGAAGGGCGTCCCGCACAGGAAGGAACGCCGCAGGCGCGTGCCGTGCAACGTCTTCTCGATGAGCGCGGCAACCTATTACGTCGCTGCTCAAGCGGGCGTGAAACCGCAGGCGGTAATCGAGATACGCTCCTGCGCATATTCAGGCGAAACCCTCGTCGAGTGCGGCGGTGTGACGTACTCGGTCGACAGCAGGCTCATAAGCGGCGCGGACAATATCCGCCTCACGCTTGTCGAGAGGACTGGTGACCGATGAGCGGCGTCAATATCGACGATCTCGCCAAGATTATCGTCAACGACATGCAGGACGTGATCGACGATGACGTTGAAGCGCTGGAGGGCAACGCCCGCGCCGCAGGACAGAAGGCGGTCAGGCTGTTGCGCGACCGAAGTCGCAAGCGCGTCCACCACGGCGGAAGCTACGCGAAGGCTTGGACGGCTGATATCGAGACCGACGAGACCGGCACGAGCTGCACCGTGCACAACCGGCAGTACCAGCTGACTCATCTGCTTGAGAAGGGTCATGCCATCGCAAACCAGAGCGGCAGGTATCCCGGGCACGTCGCGGGCGACCACGTGATCGAGAGCGTCTACAACGAGGTCGCTGCGGAGTTCGCGAAGGGCGGCGAGTGATGAAGACATTGGATGAGCTTGTCGGCATTCTCAAGTCGTTCGGGCTGCCGTTCAGCAACGGTTCGTTCCTGGCTGACGAGCAGCCCGCACCACCGTACATCGAGATTGAAGCCGGTTACTCAGAAGCCGTCTTTGCGGACAACGTGACGCATATCAGGTGGATGCCGTACGACTGCGCGCTTTACTGCGCGTCGCGCGATTACGAGCTTGAGCAGCGCATCGAAGCTGCATTGGATGCCGCCGAATTCGCCTACACGAAAACCGTGACGGCAATCGGCGGAGAGGGCGTCATCGAGACCGCCTACGAGATTAACGTGATTGAATATTAAGAAAGGGGCATCTTATGCCACGAAACGGATATTTCGGCGTCAAGAACGCTCACATCGCCGTGCTCGAGAGCGAGGACAACTTTACCTACGCTAAGCCCGTGCGAGTTCCCGGTACCGTAGAGATCAAGATGGAGCCTTCCGTCGAGACTGCGACGAGCTATGCCGATAACGAGACCTGGCTCGACAAAACTCAGGACAACGGCGGATCCGGCACCATTTCCTTCTACGACACGGAGGGGACTGTTGAGATGCGCAAGCTGTTCGCCAGCCTCGTCGGCTTCGACATCGACGCAAAAGGTCGAGTCCTTGGCACCTCCGGCAAGACTCCGAAGAAGTTCGCCTTCATGTGCGAGCAGCCGGGGCATGTCGTAGGCAAGCGTCGTTGCTTCCTCTGCTGCCAGATCAAGGCGCCGAGCATGGACGCCAAGACCCTTGAGGACAAGCCGGACATCACGCAGCTCGACTATGACATCACGTGGCGTCCCGTCACGCTTCCGAGCGGCTGGCGAGGCGGCTCGTATGACAGCTTCAGCGACCTTGAAGGTTACGATAAGTTCTTCGATGAGGTCGACACGCAGCTCACGCCCGCACCGAGCGAGGCATAGCATGGTAAGCGAGATCTCCATCGGTGACATTTCCGTTCCCGTCGCATGCAACGCGTTCACGCCAATCGTCTTCTCTCGGGAGTTCTCGGTCGAACGCGCCGATGGCTCAAAGCGACCGAAGGACATCAACGAAGACGTCTCCATGATCCTTGAGGTCACGGCAGGATCGAGGGTCACCCCAATCGTGCCATTGCTTGAGGTCTTCTACGCATGCGCAAAGACCGCCGACCCAAAAACCAAGCCCTTCAACGAGTGGATTGGCAATTTCCCGCCAGACGCCTACGACCTGGAGCGCTCCGGTGGTTGGTCTGCCGACGTGATGGATATCGTGAAGGAAAACTTTTTTCCGCACGCAAAGGAAGACGTGGCAGCCGAGACCGCCGAAGCGACCGATGCCGCCGCTTCCGACGGAGCTGCAAAGTAGCTGCGACGCGCTCTACATTTACGAGTGCCAGCAGGCCGGGCTGTCTATAAGCGATCTAGAAAAACTCAGCTATAGACAGGTGCAGACGCTTCTCGACATCTATTCGTTCGTGCACGACGCGATTGCGTATGCCGAGGATGACGAGGAAGCACGGAAAGGCGAGCAAGAGTTCTGGTCGTGAGGACAAAGCGACAGCGCACCGCAGACGGCGCGCTGTTCTGTGCACTCATGGCTTCTTGACAGTTGAATAGAGGTGACCATGGCCGTTACTTATAAAGGTCTGACGATCAAGTTCGGCGGCGATACGACCGAGCTGCAAGGCGCACTCAAGAAGGTGCAGAGCACCGCCAAGGACACGCAGGGCGCGCTGAAGGACATCAACCGCGCGCTGAAGCTCGACCCCGGCAATACCGAGCTTTTGACCGAGAAGGCCAAGCTGCTAAACCGTGCATACGACGAGACCAAGACAAAGCTCGACGCATATAAATCCGCGCTCGCTACCCTTGAGGAAAAGCAGCGCAGCGGCGTCGCGCTCACGGAGCGCGAGCGGGCGCAGTATTCGAGCCTGAAGGCGCAGGTAGCCATCTGTGAGAGCCAGCTAGAGAGCTACGCCGATGACTTGAAGAGCGTTAGCCGGGAAACGGAAGCATCCAAGACCGGTCTGTACCAATTCGGACAGACGGTACAGGACAACAGCGACAAGCTGGCGAAGGCCGGCAAGGGGCTTGAGACCGCCGGCAAGACGATTACCGGTGCCGTCGGCGGAGCCGCGACGGCGCTCGTCGGCCTTGCGTCCAGCCAGGAAGAGAGTATCGCGCAGACGCATCAGCTCGACGCTGCGTGGAAAGACGCCGGCGGAACGAGCGAGCAGGCAAGGAACTCGTACACACTCTTCTACAAGCTGCTCGGTGAAGAAGACACGGCAACGGAAGCCGCGCAGAACCTCTCCCGACTGACGACGAACCAGCAGGAGCTGGACAAGTGGAACAACATCGCTGCCGGCTCCTTCTCGAAGTTCGGCGATGCCCTGCCGCTCGAGAACCTCGTCGAAGCGTCCCAGGAGACGGCGCACACGGGAACCGTCACCGGCGGACTTGCGGACGCGCTCAACTGGGCTACCGCGAGCAATGAGCAATGGAGCGCCGCTCTCTCCGGAAACCAAGCCGCGCAGCAGGCGTTCAACGACGCGATTGGGCAGGGCGCTACCAAGGAGGACGCGTTTAACGCAGCCCTGGCGGCCTGCGGCAGCGAGCAGGAGCGCTCTTCGCTTATCACGCAGACGCTCGACGGCCTCTATGGCGAGATCGGCCAGACGTACCAGGACAACAACAAGACCATGCTCGACTCGCGCGAACAGCAGGCTCAATTCAACCAGAAGCTGACAGAAGCCGGTGAAGCCGCGCTGCCGGTCAAGGAAAAGGTCTTGGAGCTTGGCACCACGCTTCTCGAGAAGGTCACCCCGGCGCTTGAGAGCGTTTCCGACTGGTTCCAGCAGTTGTCTCCAGAGCAGCAAGACCTTGTAACCAATATCGCGCTCGGAACGCTTGCCTTTGGCGGCCTTGCAACCGGTGCCGGCAAGGTGTTGCAGGCGGGAAGCGAGATCGGCGGCACCATTAAAACCGTCTCCGAGACATTTGGCGGACTCAAGGGCGCTATCGGTGCCGTCGGCGGAGGTTGGACTTCGTTCACCGGGCTTATAGCCGCAAACCCGATTCTGCTCGGTGTGGCGGCTGTTGCCGCCGCCGTTGCCGGTCTTACGTGGTTCTTCACGCAGACTGAGACCGGCAAGCAGATGTGGTCTGATTTCACCGGATGGATCTCCGCTAAGTGGCAGGGAGTCCAAGACTTCTTTGCAGGGGTACCCGCTTTTTGGCAAGGAATCTGGGAC
>CALBUZ010000091.1 GCA_937969105.1 uncultured Collinsella sp.
TCGCGAGTTCCGCACGCAAAGGAAAGCACTTAATGTGCTTTCCGTCTTGCGCAGGACTGTAGAGCAGCAAACTTAACCGCCCCGCCGGGCGGGCGAGCGTGCAGGAACGACATCTGTCCAACAATTCGTGCGAAACATAATGAAAAACCGTTTGATGTGAGTTAATATAAACAACGTCGTTTATCTGACTCCTGCCGCATGCATGACAGGGGTTAAACACAAAAAGGAGTCAATTATGGTTTCTGAGAAGGCTACCCTCGTCAATCCGCAGGGTCTTCACATGCGTCCGGCCGGCCTCTTCGCCTCCACCATGGGCAAGTACGCCTGCGACGTGACTGTCGTCACCCCCGAGAAGGAGGTCAACGGCAAGTCCCCGATGGCCCTCATGGCTGCTGGTATCCCTTGCGGTACTGAGGTCGAGGTCAAGTGCGACGGCGCCGACGAGGCCGAGGCTCTGGCTGCTGCCATCGAGCTCATCAAGAGCGGTCTTGGCGAGTAGAGCTCAAACGGGTCGCATGTTGAACAATTAAGTTCATACTTGGGGGCGCAGTGACCTGTTCAAGGTAGCTGCGCTCTTTTGTCATGGATATGGCAAAACGCTTTATCACATGACACGGAGAGAGGAATGGGAATGTATCAGGGAGTCAACGCATCCGAGGGCATCGGTATCGGCACCGTCATGGTCGCCGTCGATCCCGACTTGACGTTTGAACCGCACGAGGTTGCTGATTCGGCAGCAGAGAAGGAGCGCTATCAGAACGCTCTTTCGGTCTTCTGCGAGAAGACCCAGGCTCAGGCCGACCACATGAAGGAGACGGTGGGTGAGGCCGAGGCCGAGATCATGAGCGGACACATTGTCCTGGCTCAGGATCCGGGCATGACCGACGCTATCAACGCTGCCATTGACGGCGGCACCTGCGCCGAGCAGGCGCTCATGGACACTTCGACCATGTTCGAGAACATGTTCCTGTCCATGGACGACGAGATGTTCCGTCTGCGCGCGGCCGACATCGCCGACATCCGCACCGGTATTCTGGCCGAGCTGCTGGGCAAGGAGGTCGTCGACCTCTCCGTCCTGCCCGAGAACACCGTCGTTGTCGTGCACGACCTTACGCCGTCCATGACCGCCACGATCGATAAGGCTCACGTTGCCGGCATTGTCACCGAGACCGGTGGCCGCACGTCGCACTCCGCGATCATCGCGCGCGCCCTCGAGATTCCGGCCGTCCTTTCGGTCTCTAACAGCTGCACCGCACTTCGCAACGGTATGACCGTCGTCGTCGACGGTGGCAAGGGTGTTGTCGAGGCCGATCCCGACGAGGAGACGCTCGCTGCCTACACCGCCAAGGCCGAGGCCTTCGCTGCCGAGAAGGCAGCCCTCGAGGCCTTCCGCGGTAAGCCTTCTGTGACTGCCGATGGCATCAAGAAGATCATTGCCTGCAACATCGGTAACCCCGATGACGTGCCCAACGCGCTCGATCACGACGCCGAGGCTATCGGTCTGTTCCGCTCTGAGTTCCTGTTCATGGATTCTGCTGAGCTTCCTTCCGAGGAGGAGCAGTTCAACGCTTACCGTAAGGTCGCCAGCGCGCTCAAGGGCGCTCCGGTCATCATCCGCACGCTCGATGTGGGTGGCGACAAGGAGATCCCGTACCTGCACATGGTCAAGGAAGACAACCCCTTCATGGGCTTCCGCGCCGTGCGTTACTGCCTGGCCAATCCCGACCAGTACAAGGTCCAGCTCCGTGCTCTGTTGCGCGCCAGCGCCTTCGGTGACGTCAAGATCATGATCCCGCTCGTCACCTGCGTCGAGGAGGTCGTGGCTGTCAAGGAGCTCGTCGAGCAGTGCAAGGCCGAGCTGACCGAAGAGGGTCGCAAGTTCAACGAGAACATCGAGGTCGGCATCATGGTCGAGACGCCCGCTGCTTCGCTGCTCGCTGACCGCCTGGCCGAGGTCGCCGACTTCTTCTCCATCGGCACCAACGACCTGATCGGCTACACCATGTGCGCCGACCGTGGCAACGACACCATCTCCAACCTGTACCAGGTGTACTATCCCGCCGTGCTCCGCTCGCTCAAGAACATCATCGAGAGCGGCGTGAAGGCCGGCATCATGGTCGGTATGTGCGGCGAGGCCGCTGCCGATCCGCTGCTTGAGCCGCTGCTGATCAGCTGGGGCTTGGAGGAGTTCTCGATGAGCGCTCCGTCCATCCTGCGCGCCCGCAAGACCATCAGCCAGTGGACCAAGGCCGAGTGCGACGAGCTTGCCGAGAAGGCGCTCGCCTGCAACACTGCAGCCGAGGTCAAGGCGCTGCTCGAGTCCGCAGCTCGTTAATTTGGTATCAGAGGTAACCGCGTGGTTGGAATGGGCCGGCCACGCGGCCCTCACATATACAGGGGGTATTGTAAATGTTCTACACGCTAACCGCTAATCCGGCCGTCGACATGACGGTTTCGAGCTCTCCGCTCGAGCCCGACGAGAACGTCCGCACCGGCTCGGCCAGCTACACGGCCAACGGCAAGGGCCTCGACGTGTCCTTCGCCTTTAAGAAGATGGGCGTCGACACCGTCGCGCTCGGCTTCTTCGCTGGCTTCACGGGCAAGTTCATCGTCGAGGAGGTCATGAATCTGGGTTGCCTGTGCCGCCCGGTCTGGACCGACGGCATCACGCGTATCAACACCTACGTCAACGATGGCCAGCACGAGTACGGCATCCTTAACCCCGGCGCCCCGATTACGCCGCAGCACCAGGAGGAGCTCTACAACATCCTGGACACCGCGGGCGATCTTGAGTGCCTGATCGTCTCTGGTTCCGTGCCTCCCAAAGCTACGCCCGACTTCCTGGCTCAGGTCATGGAGCACGCTCAGGCTCGTGGCGCCGACGTCGTACTGGACCTGTCCTCCGACAAGCTCAAAGAGCTCGCTCACAAGAAGCCGCTGCTCATCAAGCCGAACCATCACGAGATGAAGGCCATCTTCGGCGTGCCGGTCGACACCGACGACGAGGTCCGCGTTGCCATGAAGCTCGCCCACGACGCCGGCGTCCAGAACGTGCTGCTCACCCGTGGTAGCCGCGGCGACGCTTACTTCTCCAACGGCGAGGACATCTGGTACGCCAAGCGTGAGTTCAACATCAAGTTGGTCTCTTCCGTCTGCGCCGGCGACTGCACCCTCGCTGCGTTCCTGCACAAGTGGTACAGGGATCGCGACAACGTCGAGGAGGCCATGAAGCTCGCTATGGCCACCGGCGCCAACGTTGCCGAGTCCGTGGGCATTGGCGACTTCGGTCACGTTGACGAGTACAGCAAGCGCGTTGCTGTCCGTAAGCTCGATCGCAAGTAAGCGAAAAACGACATATTCGTGCGCATGCGGCGTCTCGATTTCGATCGGGGCGCCGTTTTTTGTCCCATCCGAACCTTGGCGCCGCACTTCACGCGTTCCACACCGTTCGCCGAGTTGTTGTAGCCTTTTGCCGAAGCGTGGAATATACTTTCATTAACACGATGCTTCGTGAAAGGAACATTCATGATTTACACGCTCACTGCAAATCCCGCCATTGACTACAACATCTCCTGCGACGGCCTGTCCGCCAATACCGTTACGCGCACCCGTAACGCGGTCTACACCCCCAACGGCAAGGGTCTCAACGTCTCGTTTACGCTCGACCACTACGGCGTCGACACCACGATCCTGGGCTTCTTTGCCGGCTTCTCGGGCGAGTTCATCGTTAAGGGCGCCGAGGCCCTTGGCGTGCCCGTTAAGCCCGTCTGGACCGACGGCATCACGCGTGTCAACGTGTTCCTCAACGCCGGTCCCGACACCGAGTACAACATGGTCAATGCCGGTGCCGCCATTAACGAAGCCAACGAGCAGGAGATGTTTGAGCTTATTGATTCGCTCGACGATATGACCTGCCTGGTTATCAGCGGCTCGCTGCCCCCCAATACCTCCGAGGGTTTCCTGGCCGAGGTCCTGCGTCGCGTGAAGGCGAAAGGCGCTGAGTTCGTGCTCGACATCTCGAGCCATCAGCTGGCCGACCTCATTGCCATGGAGCCGTTGCTCATTAAGCCCAACGACGACGAGTTGCTTGACATTTTTGGCATTAAGGTGAGCGGTGGCGACGACGAGTCCGTCAAGGGCGCGATGGCCGAGCTGCACGCCAAGGGCGCCAAGAATGTGCTGCTGACCCTGGGTGGCGATGGCGCGTACTTCTCCAACGGCGAGCACATCTGGTTTGCCAACCGTACCTTTGAGGTCAAGGTGCTGTCGACCGTCTGTGCCGGCGATTCCTCGCTCGCTGCCTTCCTGTCCGTGTGGCACGATGCCCCCGAGCGCGTCGAGGACGCCCTGCGCCTCTCGATGGCCACCGGCGCCAACGTGGTCGAGTGCCCGGGCTTGGGCGATTTTGCCAAGGTGGACGAATACAAGAAGAACATCGAAGTTCGCCAGGTTTGCTAGCTGCATCGATACATCGTTGCCGAACACCCGCTTTGGATCTCCGAGGCGGGTGTTTTTTGCGCCCTGAACGTTTGTGGCGTCTGCTGTCTCGTTTTATCGAATCGACGACGCGATTGCGTGTGCGCTCTTTCTCGTTTCTTGCTAGACTTCTTGCAGATGCAATCGATAGTCAATTTGATAGTCGCAGGAGGCCATAGGCATGTGCAATGTTTCGCTCAACGGTACGCAGCCAACCGATGCCTCCATCCGTGTCCTGCGTGCGCTCGAGGCAGCCGGTCTTGAGGCTTGGTACGTAGGCGGTTGGGTGCGTGATGTCCTGATGGGGCGCCCCAGCCACGATGTTGACATGTGTTGCAGCGGCCTGTGGCAGGAGTCCAAAGCGGCGCTCGAGGCGGCTGATATCGCTGTGGTTGAATCGGGCATTAAATTCGGTGGCATCACGGCTATTTGCGATGGCGAGCGCATTGAGGTCACCACCTACCGCCTAGACGGCTTTTACACCGATGGTCGCCATCCCCAGAGTGTGGAGCGTGCGGCGTCTCTCGAGGACGATCTGGCGCGTCGCGACTTTACCGTTAACGCTATGGCCTGGCATCCCGAGCGCGGTCTTGTCGACCGCTATGACGGCCAGGGCGACCTGGACCGTAAACTCATCCGCGCCGTTGGAGATCCCAAGCGTCGTTTTAACGAGGACGCGCTTCGCATGCTGCGGGCGGTGCGTTTTGCCTGCCGTCTGGACTTTATGATTGAACCCGCAACCAAACAGGCTCTGGCCGAATGTGCGCCGCTTCTCGATGCCGTGGCGCGTGAGCGCGTGGGCATTGAGCTTGAGGGCATCCTTTCGACCGGCCACGGGGGAGACGCGATGCTGCGCTACCCCGAGCTTGTTTGTGCCGCCGTGCCCGAGCTCGCGCCCGCTCGCGGGTTTGATCAGCGCAGCGTCTATCATGCGTTTAACGTTTACGAGCACATCGCCCGCGTGCTGACGGTGGCAGGGGAGCTGGCGCTTTGCGACGGTGTCGCGCCCTCTTCGAGCCTTATGTGGGCGGCGTTTTTGCACGACGTTTCCAAGCCCGATTGCTTTACGGTCGATCACGCCGGCAGCGGACACTTCTACGGCCATCCCGAGCTCGGCGCCAAGAAGGCACGTGTCATCATGGATCGCCTGGCGCTCTCGCACGATTTGGTGCGCGATGTGTGCCTACTGATCAAATACCATGACAAGCCGCTGCGTCCTGAGCGATCCTGCCTGCTCAATATGATGCGCGCGCTTTCGGGCGAGGGTGTCGATACGCCGCGTCTGATGGATGAGCTCATGGACCTTAAGCGTGCCGACACGCTCGGCAAGGCGCCCTCGTGCTTCTATTACGTCGAGACGATCGAGGAGATGCGCGCGCTGACTCGTGATTTGCTGGCGGCGGGGGAGCCCTATACGCTCAAGATGCTTGCTATCAATGGCGGCGACTTGATTCGCGCCGGCGTCAATCCGGGCCCGGAGTTGGGCAAGCTACTCAACACCGCCCTCGACGCCGTGATCGAAGACAACATTCCCAACACACGCGTTGCCCTCCTGGCCCACCTCAACCTGGGGTAGCCTTTTAGGGACGATTATTCTGGGACGGGGATTTAAAAATCATTGTGTACCTAATGATTTTTAAATCCCCGTCCCAGAATAATCATCCTTTGGCTCCGTCCCAAATTAACTACCCGGCTGACCTGCGCGTTCCATAACCTGCCGACAATTTTTCGGCAATTTGGAATTTCTTCTTGCGCTTGCGTTTTTTGTCCCGTAATATATTTTCTCGCAGCACGGCAGTGCAGATGTCATGTGGCCCG
>CALBUZ010000092.1 GCA_937969105.1 uncultured Collinsella sp.
TGCTACTGCGTCAACCCGCATGTGGCCTTCGCGGAGGTCATGGACCAGCTGCTTGGCTTGGAGGCGGCATAACCTGGAAACGTTGCGGCTAGATGCCTATATCAAAGATTGGTGCCAACATTTTTTCGAGAAAAGGCAAATTTCTTGCTTGACCGGCGTTTGCGGTTTGATATAGTAATCAAGCCCGCAAGGCGGGTGCACATTTCGGCTGGGTAGCTCAGTTGGTAGAGCAGGGGACTGAAAATCCCCGTGTCAGGGGTTCGATTCCCTTCCCCGCCACCTTGAATTGACTAGGACCTCTGCAAAGGGGTCCTTTTCTTTTACCGAGGGCTCCTGCGGAAACTGCATCCCGGAATTTGGCCTCAGAGCGGGATGCGTTTTCCGCTTTGAGGCCGCTTGGGAAAGTGTGGACCGGAATCCGGCGTCAGAATGGGACGCGCTTTCCTTTTCCGGTTGAGTCCTCGAACGGAAAACGCATCCCAGTCTCTTGCGAAAAAACGGGGCACGCTTTTCGGCCGCCTACTTCCGGCGCGCGTGTGCATTTCGGCGCGCCATCTCGGGCCCGTCTGCCCGGACATTCCTCCCACTTTTGCGCCACTTTGTAGACCGTTCGGTCGCCTGTCCGCACGCGCGGGTATACTCAAAACAATACTTTTCCTATGCAATACGATGCAGGTTCGACCTGCGCGATTCGAAGGGGGCCGTGATGGAGAGGATTCTCGGCGTTAATCTCTCTGGCTGGTTTATTCCCGAGCCCTGGGTGACCCCGTCGCTCTATGCAGCGACCGGAGCATCCAATGCAGCCGAGCTGCAGGAGGCCATGGGCACCGCTGCCTATAACGAGCGCATGCGTCGCCATTACGAGACGTTTGTGAGCGAGGACGATTTTCGTCGTATGGCGCAGATCGGTCTCAACGCCGTGCGCCTGCCGGTGCCGTGGTATGCCTTTGGCTCGCAGGAGTCCGACGCTTCCTACATCTCGGTCGTCGATTATATCGACCGTGCTATTGAGTGGGCCGCCAAGTACAACATCCGCGTGCTGCTCGATCTGGCGACTGTACCCGGCGGTCAGGGCGATTCCAACGATTCGCCCACGACGCCGGAAGTCGTCGCTGAGTGGCATTCGTCCACCAATGGCCGTCACGTTGCGCTCGATGTGCTCGAGCGCCTGGCCGATCGCTATGGTGAGGCCGAGAGCCTGCTGGGCATCGAGCTGTTGGATACGCCGCAGATGAGCGTACGCAAGAGCCTCTTTACCATGACGGATGGCATTCCGGCGCACTACCTGCGCAACTTCTATCGTGACGCGTACGAGCTCGTTCGTTCGCATATGCCCGAGGACAAGATCGTCGTCTTTTCCTCTTCGGGACACCCTGGCGAGTGGAAGCACTTTATGCGCGGCGCCAAGTACAAGAACGTTTACATGGACCTTCATCTGTACCATTATCGCGACGAGTATGCGCTCGACATCACGAGCCCCCGCGGGCTGACGACGGCGATTTCGCGCAACAAGCGTGAGCTCAAAGAGGCGGTCGCAACTGGGTTCCCCGTTTTGGTGGGCGAATGGTCGGGCGCGGCGATCTTCGCCAACTCGTCGGTTACGCCCGAGGGTCGCAATGCCTACGAGCGCGTGTTTATCGCCAACCAGCTGGCATCGTTTGCGCCGGCGGCTGGCTGGTTCTTCCAAACGTGGAAGACCGAGAAGCGTATTGCAGCATGGGACGCCCGCGCGGCACTCGGCACGCTCGAGCGCGGCATGATTGAATAGGTTGATATGACGCAAAACAGCGCCCGCACGGGCAAACTTTATGTGGTCGGTACGCCCATTGGCAATCTGGGCGACCTGTCCCCGCGCGTCGGCGAGGCCTTTGCCGCCGCCGATGCCATCTGCTGCGAAGATACGCGTGTGACCTCAAAGTTGCTGATGCACCTAGGCATATCCAAGCCGCTCGTTCGTTGCGACGAGAACGTGATCGCAAGTCGCGCAGCCGGCCTGGTCGACCGCCTGCTGGCGGGG
Organism: uncultured Collinsella sp.; assembly: GCA_937969105.1. Lineage (GTDB taxonomy): Bacteria > Actinomycetota > Coriobacteriia > Coriobacteriales > Coriobacteriaceae > Collinsella. The sequence goes on from CALBUZ010000092.1 coordinate 2,018, forward strand.
GAGACCCTCGCCTTTGCCTCGGACGCCGGTATGCCGAGTGTGTCCGATCCCGGCCAGGCTTTGGTTGAGGCGGCGCGCGAGGCGGATGTGCCTGTCGAGGTTATTCCTGGCCCCTCTGCTTGCGTCACGGCGCTCGTATCGTCCGGTATTCCCTGCGAGCATTTCTTCTTCGAAGGCTTTTTGGGTCGCAAGCACGGCGACCGCGTGCGCCGACTGCAGCGCCTTGCCGTCGTCCCCGGCGCGCTCATCTTCTACGAGTCTCCACATCGCATCGTCGCGACGCTCGAGGCCGTGGCCGAGGTCTTTCCCCAGCGCGATGTCGCCGTCTGCCGCGAGCTCACCAAACTGCATGAGGAAGTCTTACGCGGATTCGCCGCCCAGCTAACCGAGGAGCTGCGTGCCCGTGGTGAGGTAAAGGGCGAGATCGCGCTGGTCATCGCGCCGCCGAGTGAGGACGAGGAGGCCGGTATCGTGCCGGTTGGCGCCGCAGCGGTAGACCCCGACGAAGCCCTGCGCGAGGACATTCGCATCGCGCTCGAGGAGGGAGAGCCCGCCTCCGCGGTGGCAAAGCGCCTGTCACAGAAGTACTCGCGCCGCAAGCGCGATGTCTATGCCATGGTGCTCGATATGCAATAGATGGAGGATATCCAGCCCTTGCGCTAGAATCATCCCCTGTATGCAACGTTTTTCTGGAGGACAGACCCCATGGATCAAAGCAAGCCTTCGTTCTTTATCACGACGCCCATCTACTACGTCAACGCCGATCCGCATCTGGGCACGGCTTATTCCACCATCATCGCCGACGTCCAGGCTCGCTATCGTCGCTCCGCCGGCTATAACGTCAAGTTCCTGACTGGCATGGACGAGCACGGCGAGAAGGTCGCCGAGGCTGCAGCCAAGCACAACATGACGCCGCAGGAGTGGACCGACAGCCAGGCTCCGCACTTCAAGGAGCTTTGGAGCAAGCTCGAGATCTCCAACGACGACTTCATTCGTACCACCGAGCCGCGCCAGCATCACGCCGTGCAGTATCTGTGGGAGCGCATGAAGGAGTCCGGCTACCTGTATAAGGGCAGCTATGACGGCTGGTACTGCGTGCCCGACGAGACCTACTTTACCGATACGCAGGTCCAGAAGGGCGACGAAGAGTACGGCAGCGTCGGCCAGCACCTGTGCCCCGATTGCCACCGTCCGCTCGAGCGCGTGCAGGAGGAGTCCTACTTCTTTAAGCTCTCTGCGTTCCAGGACAAGCTGCTCAAGCTCTATGACGAGCACCCCGACTTTGTTGAGCCCGCGTTCCGCATGAACGAGGTGCGCAGCTTTGTCGAAGGCGGCCTCAACGACCTTTCCGTGAGCCGCACGAGCTTTGACTGGGGCATTCAGGTCCCGTTTGATGAGGGCCACGTGACCTACGTGTGGTTCGATGCGCTGCTCAACTATATGACGGCTGTCGGCTACGGTGTCGACACCGACGAGGCGCGTGCCGAGCTGGCCTATCGCTGGCCCGCGCAGTTCCACATCGTGGGCAAGGACATCATCCGTTTCCACTGCGTCATTTGGCCCGCCATGCTCATGGCTATCGGCGAAGCCCTGCCCGAGCACGTCTTTGCCCACGGCTTCCTGACCGTGCGCAATGCCGAGACCGGCAAGGCCGAGAAGATGTCCAAGAGCCGCGGCAACGCCATTGCTCCGCAGGACGTTATCGACATGCTGGGCGTCGAGGGCTATCGCTACTACTTTATGACCGACGTCGTCCCCGGCACCGACGGCGCCATCAGCTTCGATCGCATGGAGCAGGTCTACAATGCCGACCTGGCCAACAGCTGGGGCAACCTCATCTCGCGTTCGCTCAACATGAGCGGCAAGTACTTTGACGGCTGCGCGCCCGCCAAGCCCGCATCGTTCGATGCGTTCGACAACCCGCTGGCAAAAATTGCCGATGGCCTGGTCGATCGTTACATGGCCAAGATGGACGTGCTCGATTACGGTGGAGCTAAGGACGAGGTCATGGAGCTCATCCATGCCGCCAACCACTACATCGAGGACTCCGAGCCTTGGGCACTTGCCAAGGACGAGGCCAAGGCTGACGAGCTGGCGTTTGTGATCTACAACCTGCTCGAGGCCATCCGCATTGCCGCTCACCTGCTGATGCCGCTCATGCCCCAGACCTCTGCCGAGGCCCTGCGCCGCCTGTCCTGCGAGGACGAGGCCGCGAGCGACGACCTCAAGGGCATTTGCGCTTGGGGCCTGCTTGCCGGTGGTCAGCCCGTCGAGAAGGGCGAGCCGCTGTTCCCGCGTCTGGGCTAAGCCGCCGCGCGCCATATCGGCAATTTGCTGTTTAGATGTAAGGGCATGGCCGCAACGGTCCATGCCCTTTTGCTTTACGATGCAGCCACCATGTTAAGGAGGCAACCATGACAACTTCGCCTTTGGCAAACCCCACGGCAACTAGGGAGCTGCTAGAGGAGTTTGGCCTTGCGACCAAGCATCGCCTGGGCCAAAACTTCCTGATCGACAACCATGTGATCGAACGTATCTGCGAGCTCGCTGAGCTTACGGGCGATGAGCGCGTGCTCGAGGTCGGCCCGGGTTGCGGCACGCTGACGTTGGCCCTGCTGCAGGAGGCGGCGTGCGTTACGTCGATTGAGGCCGATCCCGAGCTTGAGCCGGTGCTCGACGCCCACGCCGCCGACTATGCCAACTTCCGCTTTATCATGGGCGACGCGCTCAAAGTGACGCCGGAGCAGATTGAGCAGGCCGCCGGTGGTGAACCTACGGTGTTTGTCGCGAACTTGCCCTATAACGTGGCGGCGACGATCATCCTTCAGTTCTTCCAGACGATGCCCGCGCTTAAGCGCGCTGTCGTCATGGTGCAAAAGGAAGTTGCAGATCGTATTGCCGCAACGCCGGGCAACAAGACCTATGGCGGCTACACGGCAAAGCTCGGCCTGTATGCGCAGGTGACGGGGCGCTTTGAGGTGCCGCCGCGCTGCTTTATGCCGGCGCCGCATGTGGATTCTGCCGTAGTGCGCATCGATCGCGTTGACGGCGTGGTACCCGAGGGCCTCGACCGCGAGTTTGTGGCCCGTGTGATTGACGCCGCGTTTGCTCAGCGCCGCAAGACGATCCGCAATTCCATGAGCGCCAACGGCTTTGCCAAGGACGCGCTCGACGCCGCCTTTGAGGCCTGCGGTATCGCACCTACCACGCGCGCCGAGACGCTCGACGTCGCCGCCTTTGTCCGCTTGGCTCAGGAGCTTTCCCATGACGCCTAATGTCGAACGCGTGACGTTTACCAAAAAGAAGAAAACGGTGGCCTGCCCGGTGCCGCTGGCGCCGCTTGCCGATACGCATGCACACCTGCTCTCATTTTGGAGCAAGGAAGTGCCCGAGACGCTTGTGCGCGCCAAAGCCGCGGGCGTCGACCTGTTGGTGACGATGTTCGACCCCATCGCTGACAAACGCAGCGTGACGGACTATAGCGACTGGCTGGTTCGCGAGATCCTGCCGATGCGGGATATCCCGCAGATTAAGTATCTTGCCGGCGTGCATCCGTATGGCGCTCCCGACTATACCGATAACATCCATGCCCAGATTGTGACTGCGCTCGATGATCCCCTATGCGTTGGCATTGGCGAAATCGGCCTGGACTACCACATGGACTATGACGACGATATCGCGCCGGCGCCCCACGACGTGCAGATCGACTGTATGGCGCGCCAACTCGAGGTCGCCGTACGCCGCAATGTGCCGGTAGAGCTGCATCTGCGTCATGAGGATACGGACGAGGAGCGCACCTCGCATGTGGACGCCTACAACGTGTTGCGCGAGGTCGGCGTGCCCCAGGCCGGTTGCGTAATGCACTGCTTTGGCGAGGACCGAGCCACGATGGAGCGCTTTGTGGATTTGGGTTGTTACATCGCCTATGGCGGCGCGGCTACCTTTAAGCGCAACGACGACGTGCGCGAGGCATTTGCGGCGACCCCGCTCGATCGTATTTTGTTCGAGACGGATTGTCCCTATATGGCGCCGGAGCCCATTCGCGGTCTTGAGTGCGAGCCTGCAATGATTTCCATCACAGCAAACGCGCTGGTCAACGACCGCGTCGATCGTACCGGCGAGGACGCTGAAGCAGTTGCTCGAGCCGCCTGGGAAAATGCCTGCAAACTTTTTCAAAAATAGTTCTTGCGTTCGCGGTGGCGCTCCGTTATTCTAATTCCTGCCCGCGGGCGTGGCGGAATTGGCAGACGCGTACGGTTCAGGTCCGTAT
>CALBUZ010000093.1 GCA_937969105.1 uncultured Collinsella sp.
CGCGGGTCGTCGCCGCTGATCACGTTGAGGGTCACGCCCTGCTCGTTAAAGTAGCCGATAGTCTCGGCCGCCGAGGTGCGGATCTCATCGCGAATGGTCACAAAGCCCACGGGCTCGGCCTCGCCCACCATATCGCCGTCGGGCGTAAAGCCGTCCACGCGGGCTACCACAAGCACGCGGCAAGTGTCGGCAAGCTCGGCCACACGATTCTCGACCTGCGCAAATGCGCGATCAGAGAGCACAAACTGCGCGGCACCCATCACATAGGAGCCCTGCGCAAACGACGCGCCGCTCCACTTTTTGGACGACGAGAACGGAATGACCGACAGCGGCTCGGACACCTCGACCGGACGATCGGCGTAGTAGTTGAGCAGCGCCTGACAGGTCTCGTTGGCATCCGCCGAGGTCGCACGTGCCACGTTGGCAAGCGCAAAGTCGAGCACCGTGGTCTCGACAGGGACAGCTGCCTCGTCCGAGTCCGCGCCAAAGCCAACACCCTCAACAGGCAGCGGGTAGGTGCCCTCGACCTCCATACGGCCCGAGGTAATGGTGCCCGTCTTGTCCAGGCACAGCACGTCGACGCGCGCGAGCGTCTCGATGCAGTAAAGCTGCTGTGCCAGCACCTTGCGACGCGCCAGGCGCACCGTGGCAATCGCGAGCACCGACGAGGTCAGCAGCACCAGGCCCTGCGGAATCATGCCCAGCAGGGCACCCACCGTGGACAGCAGCGCCGAAGAAGGCACACGACCGGCCAGCAGCTCGGAGAAGCACCAGGAAAGCGCGCTATCGCCCGGGGTTCCCGCGGCATCCCACAGCTCGCTCACACTCGAGGAAAAGAGCGCCAGACCAAGCGGAATCATGATAATGCTCGCGAACCGCACGATGGCGTTGAGCGCGTTCATGATCTCGGAATTGACCTTTTTGACGTACTTGGCCTCGTTGTTGATCTTTGCCACGTAGTTATCGGCGCCGACATGGATCACGCGGGCGCGTAGCAGGCCCGAGTCGATAAAACTGCCGCTCATGAGCTCGGAGCCTGGCTGTTTCTTAATGAGGTCGCCCTCGCCCGTTAGCAGGCTCTCGTTGACGAGCGCCTCGCCCGACACCACCACGGCGTCGGCGGGAATCTGGTCACCGCGCCCCAGGCGAATGATATCGTCGAGCACGATCTGGTCCAGGTCGAGCTCCACCTCGGCGCCGTCGCGCACCGCGATGGCCTTCTTAGAGGTGAGCAGCGTAAGCTTGTCGACCATCCGCTTAGAACGCATGGACTGAATGACGCCAATTGCCGTGTTCAAGAACACCACGAACAGGAACGTCAGGTTCTTAAACGAACCGGTCAGCAACACCAAAAACGCCAAGACCACGTTGATCAAGTTAAACAGCGTGCAGAGGTTCTCGATGATGAGCTCTTTGACCGACTTGGTCTTGAGCTCCATGTTGCGGTTGATCTTACCGGCGGCGATGCGCTCCTCGACCTCGGCGGTCGAGAGTCCGCGCTCGATATCCGTTGTTGCCATACCACGTCCCATCACGTCGCGTCGGTATAAGAAAACCGCCCGGACCATGCGAGGTTCGGACGGTCTTACGTTCGATGGTGCCCCATGTTGGATTCGAACCAACGGCCTTCTGCTCCGGAGGCAGACGCTCTAATCCCCTGAGCTAATAGGGCGAACGGTAGGCATTATACCCAAGTGCGCCACGGGCTAACAAAATAATAGAAAAAGCTTTGCAATTACGTGGGAGACGCGCCGCGACGGTGCGCTTTAGGCGGCAAAAGCGAGTCAGATAGTATAAACTCTCATGCACATATATAACGGCTCGCGATGCGGGCCGTTTTTGCAAGGGTTATCCATCGAGGTGAGAGGCACACCATGATTGCGATTTTAAAGCAGAGCGCCAGCGACGAGGCCGTAAGCCACATCGTCAGCTGGATCGAGAAAAAAGGACTCAAGACCGACGTCTCGCGCGGCGAGAACGAGACCATCATCGGCCTGGTGGGCGATACGACCAAGATCGACCCGTTCCTGCTCGAGTCCATGGACGTCGTCGAGCGCGTGCAGCGCGTCTCCGAGCCGTTCAAGCGCGCCAACCGCAAGTTCCACCCCGAGGACTCCGTCATCGACTGCGGCCACGGCGTCAAGATCGGCGGCGACCAGTTCCAGGTCATCGCCGGCCCGTGCTCCGTCGAGGGCGAGAACCTCATCCGCATCGCCCGCCGCGTGAAGGCCGCCGGCGCTACGATGCTGCGCGGTGGCGCCTACAAGCCCCGCACCTCCCCGTACGCCTACCAGGGCATGGGTCCCGCCGGCCTGGACCTGCTGTGCGAGGCATCCGCCGAGCTCGACATGCCGATCGTCACCGAGATCATGGACCCGCGCGACGTGCAGGTCTTCTTGGATAAAAAAATCGACGTCATGCAGATTGGCGCTCGCAACGCCCAGAACTTTCCGCTGCTCAAGGAGGTCGGCAAGACGCAAACCCCGATCCTGCTCAAGCGCGGCATGTCCGGCACCGTCGACGAGCTGCTTATGGCAGCCGAGTACATTATGAGCGAGGGCAACGACAACGTCATCCTGTGCGAGCGCGGCATCCGCACCTTCGAGACCCGCACCCGCAACACCTTCGACCTCAACGCCGTGCCGGTGCTGCACCACCTGTCGCACCTGCCCGTCGTCGCCGACCCCAGCCACGCCACCGGTTATACCCGCTATGTTGAGCCCATGGCGCTCGCCGCGACCGCCTGCGGCGCCAACGGTCTGGAGATCGAGGTCCACGACGACCCGAGCCACGCTTGGTCCGACGGTGCTCAGGCCCTCACCCCCGACCAGTTCGATGACACCATGCGCCGCATCCGCGCCATCCGCGAGGTCGTCTGCCAAGAGACCGTTCAGGAGTAGCCCATGGGTACGGTGAGAAACGCACGCGTTAACCAGGGTGGCCCCAAGTGCGCCGGCATCGTGGGCCTGGGCCTCATCGGCGGCAGCTTTGCCCGCGGCTATGCGCAGGCGGGCGTCCGCGTGCTGGCCTGGGACCCCGATGACGACGTCATGACGGCCGCCAGCATGGGCACCGTTGCCGGCGAGCTCAACGACGAGACGCTCGGCGAGTGCGACATCATCGTCCTGGCGTGCTACCCCGAGGCCTGCATCGAGTGGCTCGAGGCGCACGCCCAGGCACTCGCCGACGCCACCGACACCGAGGCTATCATGGGCCCCGTGGTGATTGACACCGTGGGCGTCAAGGGCATCGTGTGCGAGCGCGCCTTTGAGCTTGCCCGCGAGCACGGATTTTACTTTGTGGGCGCGCACCCCATGGCGGGCACGCAGTTCTCGGGCTACGCGCATTCCCGCGCCGACCTGTTCCAGGACGCACCGCTCGTGCTTGTACCGCCCGCAGTGGACGACGCACTTAAGCTGGAGCTTTTGGGCCAGGTGCGCGAGATGGTACGTCCCTTGGGCTTTGGCAAGTTCAGCGTAACGAGCGCCGCCGAGCACGACCGCGTCATCGCCTTTACGAGCCAGCTCGCGCACGTCGTCTCCAACGCCTATGTTAAGAGCCCGACCGCTCAGGTCCACCACGGCTTTTCGGCCGGCAGCTACCGCGACCTCACCCGCGTGGCGCACCTCAATCCGCAGATGTGGTCCGAGCTCATGATCGACGACGCTGATGCGCTCGCCTTCGAGATTGACCATCTGATCGAATCGCTCGGCGCCTACAGTCGCGCCCTTAAGGACCGCGACCAGCGCTATCTGGAGAATCTCCTTGCCGAGGGCGACCGCATCAAGCGCGCGCTCGACGACGAGGCCTCCCACTAGACCACCCATCACGCCAGGTCGAAAGGACCGAAGCTTATGGCGATTACCATCGATATCGACACCGCACGCCCCTACCAGGTGCATGTGGGCACGTTTTTGCTGGAGCAGGCTGGCCCACTCGTACGCGCCACCGCCGGCGGCACCCGTGCCGTCATCGTGACGGACACCAACGTGGGCCCCCTCTACCAGATGCCCGTTAAGCAGAGCCTCGAATCCGCAGGCTACGAGGTGAGCATCTACACCTTCGAGGCCGGCGAGGCCCATAAGCGCGCCGAGACCTACGTTGCCATTTTGGAGTTTGTAGCCGAGCATGAACTTTCGCGCTCCGACGTGATCGTGGCGCTCGGCGGCGGCGTCGTGGGCGACGTGGCGGGCTTTGTGGCCGCCACCTACATGCGAGGCTGCAAGTTTGTGCAGATTCCCACAAGCCTGCTCGCCATGGTAGATTCGTCGGTTGGCGGCAAGACGGCCATCGACCTGGCAGCTGGCAAGAACCTGGCCGGCGCCTTTTGGCAGCCGAGCGTGGTCATCGCTGACGTGGGGTGCCTGGCGACCCTCACGCCCGAGCAGTTCGCCGACGGCTGCGGCGAGGTCGTCAAGCACGCCGTGATCGCCGACCCCGAGCTCTTCGCCGAGCTGGAGAAGACCCCGCTCACGCTTGAGCTGCTGAACCGCGACGTGGCCCGTGTGGCGCTCATCATCGCCCGCAATATCGACATTAAGCGCGCCGTGGTCGTTGCCGACGAGCGCGAAACCAATCAGCGCAAGCTCCTCAACTTTGGGCACAGCGCCGGGCACGCCGTCGAAGCCTGCGAGCACTTTGAGCTCGGCCACGGAAACTGCGTGTCGATTGGCATGGGCATCATCACGCGTGCCGCAGCCCTGCACGGCATTTGTGACGCCGAGCTGCCCGATCGTATTGAGGAGCTCTGCGCCCGCCACGGCCTCAAGACCCGCTGCGACCTGGATGCCGGTGCCGTCTTTGCCGAGGCACTCCACGACAAAAAGCGCTCGGGCGACACCATCGACCTGGTAATTCCGCACGACATTGGCCGTTGCAGCATCGACCGCACGCCGCTTTCTACCTTCCACGATTTAATTGCCGAGGGCCTCGGCCAGAAGGGAGACGTTTCCGCATGTTAGCCCGCATCACCCCGTCCCCGCTCAAGGGCACCGTTCCCGCCATCGCGTCCAAATCGATGGCGCATCGCCTCATCATCTGCGCCGCGCTTGCCAACGGCGAGACGCACGTGGCCTGCAACACGACCTGCGCCGATATCGAGGCCACGGTGCGCTGCCTCACGGCGCTCGGCGCCCGCATCGAGACCGTCGAGGACGGCTTCCAGGTCCATCCCACCATGAAAAGCATTGAATTTGGCCTGCTTAAGGCCCTTGCCGGCGGCACGCTCGACTGCGGCGAGAGTGGCTCCACGCTGCGCTTTATGCTGCCTGTCGCCTGCGCGCTGGGCGCGGAGGCCACCTTCGTGGGCCAGGGCCGCCTGGGCGCCCGCCCGCTCTCCCCGCTCTCGGACGAGATCATTGCCGCCGGTTGCGACCTGCAGGGCCTGGGCGGTTTTCCGCTCAAGACAAGCTGCCGTATGCGCCCGGGCACCTTTGTGCTTCCGGGCAACGTGAGCTCGCAGTATATCTCCGGCCTGCTGCTGGCGGCCCCGCTGCTGGCCCAGCCCTCCTGCGTGCAGGTAACCGGCCTTATCGAGAGCCGCCCCTATATCAACCTGACCATCCAGGCCATGAAGGCCTTTGGTGTCGAGGTCAACGTCGAGCGTATTCCGGCCAAGGACGGCAAGCCCGAGGTCACGAACTTCCGCGTGAACAGCGGCTCGTACCGCACGCCCGGCAGCGTAGCCGTCGAGGGCGACTGGTCCAATGCGGCCTTTTGGCTGTGCGCCGGCGCCATCGGCACCGACCCAATCACCGTCGAGGGCGTGTCGCTGAGCTCCGCACAGGGCGACCGCAATGTGCTCGCCGCGCTTTCGCGCTTTGGCGCCCGCATCGTGCGCTCCACGAACGCCGCCACCGTCCAGTCCGACAAGCTCGCCGGCTTTGAGATGAGCGCCCACGACATTCCGGACCTGGTGCCCGTCATCTCGGCCGTGGCATCGCTGGCGCAGGGCCGCACCTTTATCCGCGATTGCGCCCGTCTCCGTATCAAGGAATCCGACCGCCTGGTCACCACCACCCACGAGCTCACCGCGCTGGGCGCGCAGGTGCGCATTGCCGGTGACGACCTCATCATCAAGGGCGTCGATGCCCTTACCGGCGGCGAGGTCGATTCGCACAACGACCACCGCATCGCCATGATGGCCGCCATCGCCGCGAGTCGCGCCACCGGCGAGGTCGTGATCCACGGCGCCGAGGCCGTCAACAAGTCCTATCCCGATTTCTTCGACCACTACCGCCTATTGGGCGGCAAGGTCACGCTCGAGGAGGAATAGCATGTCCTCGACCTTTGGCAACGTCTTGCACTTAAGCATCTTCGGCCAGTCGCACTCCCCCGCCATCGGCTGCTCGCTCGATGGCGCTCCGGCAGGTATCGCCGTTGACCTGAAGCAGCTGCAGGCCTTTTTGGACCGTCGCGCCCCCGGCCGCGACGAGACCGCGACCAAGCGCCGCGAGGCCGACGCCGCCCACATTATCGCCGGCATAGTTGATGGGCACACCACGGGCGCGCCTATCGCCGCGATCATCGAGAACACCAACACGCGTTCCAAGGACTACTCCGAGCTGCGCCGCAAGCCCCGCCCGGGCCATGCGGATTTCCCGGCACGCGTGAAGTACCACAACATGCACGACGTCGCCGGCGGCGGACACTTCTCCGGCCGCCTGACGGCGCCCCTGTGCATCGCGGGCGGCATCGCGCTGCAGGCGCTCGAGGCCCGCGGCATCAAGGTGATGGCGCACGTGGCGCAAATCGGCGGCATCTCCGATCTGCCCATGGACGACATGGTCTATCGCGAGGCCGACCGCAAGGCGATCCATTCGAACGACCTGCCGTGCATTGACTCCGCAGCTGCCGGTCGCATGCGCGAGGAGATCTTTGCCGCGCGCGACGAGCTCGACAGCATCGGCGGCATCGTGGAGTGCGGTATCTACGGCCTGCCCGCGGGCATCGGCGACCCCATGTTCGACGGCATCGAAAACCGCATCGCGCAGATCGCGTTTGGGATTCCCGCCGTGAAGGGCGTTGAGTTTGGCATGGGCTTTGCCGTCGCCGCCATGCGCGGCAGCGAGAACAACGACCCATATCGCATCGATGCCGAGACCGGTCAGATCGAGGTCGAGTCCAACAACGCCGGCGGCATCCTGGGCGGTATTTCGACCGGCGCGCCCGTCATGTGGCGCATGGCCGTAAAGCCCACGCCCTCCATTGGCCGTGAGCAACAGACGGTGGACATGGACGCTATGGAAAATGCCGAGCTCTCGGTCCACGGTCGCCACGATCCCTGCATCGTCCCGCGCGCCGTCCCCGTAGCCGAGGCAGCCGCAGCGCTGGCCATCTGGGACGCCCTCCTAGAAGACGCCGCCCAGCGCTAAAAATCTCCGGGGGCCAACTCCGGCCCCCACTCCCACCCAGTGAAAGGGGTCCCTATGGACCTTGCTGACATTCGCCAGGCCATCGATGGCATCGACACCACGCTCCTCAACAGTTTTGTCGAACGCATGGACATTGCCACCGAGGTCGCCAAATCAAAAATCGAGATGGGCAAGGCCGTCTTCGACCCCGCCCGCGAGCGCTCCAAGCTCAGCAACCTTGCCGGCCGCGCACCCGAGCGCTACGAGGCGCAGACCATCACGCTGTTCCGCCTCCTCATGAGCATGAGCAAGGCCGAGCAGCAGCGCTACATCAATGAGCTCAAGGGCTTCACGGTCTCGCAAAAGGCCCACGCCACGGCAGTTCCCCTTGACACGCCCTTCCCCCAGACCGCCAGCGTCGCCTGCCAGGGCGTTGAGGGTGCCTACAGCCAGATCGCCGCGTGCAAGCTCTTTGCCGTGCCCGATATCGCGTTTTTCGAGACCTTCAAAGGTGTCATGCGCGCTGTGCGCGACGGTTTCTGCGAGTTTGGCGTACTGCCCATCGAAAACTCCACCGCGGGTTCGGTCAACGCGGTCTATGACCTGCTCGCGCAGTTCGACTTCCACATTGTGCGCTCGCTGCGCCTCAAGATCGACCACAACTTGCTCGTCAAGCCCGGCACCAAGCTGCAGGACGTTCGTGAGGTCTATAGCCACGGTCAGGCCATCGCGCAATGCGCCGGCTTTATCGAGGCGCACGGCCTGCACGCCACCAAATATCCCAACACGGCCATGTCGGCCGAAATGGTCGCCAACTCCGAGCGCACCGACGTCGCCGCCATCGCCTCGCGCAGTTGTGCGGCGCTCTACGGTCTGGAGGTGCTGGAGCCCAACATTCAGGACTCGGACAACAACTACACGCGCTTTGTCGTCATCAGCCGCGAGCCACGCGTCTACCCCGGTGCCAACCGCACCTCGCTCATGATCACCACGACCAATGAGCCGGGCGCCCTCTATCGCGTGCTCGAGCGCTTTTATGCGCTCAACATCAACCTCATCAAGCTCGAGAGCCGCCCCATCCCCGGTCGCGACTTTGAGTTTATGTTCTACTTCGATCTGGACTGTCCCTTTGGCAGCAAAGCTCTCGACGACCTGCTCGACTCGATTGACGACGTATGCGAGAGCTTCACCTACTTTGGCAGCTACACGGAGGTGCTCTAGATGACTGACGTCGCCACGACCCGTCCCTACGGCGTGCTGGGCCGCGTGCTGGGCCACAGCTACACCCCGACCATCTACAAGGAGCTTGCGGGGCTTGAGTACGTGCGTTTTGAGCGCGAGCCCGAAGACCTCGCGGCCTTTATGACAGGCGACGAGTGGGAGGGCACCAACGTGACCATCCCCTACAAGCGCGCCGTCATGGACTATCTGGACGAGCTGAGCCCGCTCGCCGAACGCATGGGCAACGTCAACACGATCACGCGCCTGCCCGATGGCCGTCTGCGCGGCGACAACACCGACTACTTCGGTTTCCAGTGCCTGGTCGAGGAGCTGGGTGTGGAGATTGCCGGCAAGAAGGTCCTCGTGCTCGGAGCCACCGGCGGCGCCGGCACCACGGCAAGTATGGTGCTGGGCGACCTGGGCGCGATCGTGGTGCCCGTGGGACGCGCGAGCGAGGTCAACTACGGCAACATCGCACAGCAGTCCGACGCCACGTTGCTCGTCAACTGCACGCCTGCCGGCATGTTCCCCCACTGCCCCGACGCGCCCTGCACGCTCGAAGGCCTCGACGCGCTCGAGGGCGTCATCGATATCGTCTACAATCCCGCCCGCACGGGACTCATGCTCGAGGCCGAGCGTCGCGGCATCCCCTGCATCGGCGGTTTGCTCATGCTTGTGGCCCAAGCGGCACAAGCCGTCGAGCGCTATACCGGCCAGGTCACCCCGCGCGAGCGCATCCTGGACGTGACGGAGCGCCTGTCCCGCCATGAGCAGAACATCGCACTGATCGGCATGCCGGGCTCGGGCAAAACGCGCGTGGGTGAGCAGGTCGCCCTGCTCACCGGCCGCGAGCACATCGACCTGGACCGCGCCCTCGAGGAGCGTCTGGGCATGCCTTGCGCCGACTTTATCGTCGAGCGCGGCGAGCCGGCCTTCCGCGAGCAGGAGACGGCGGCCCTGGCCGACATCTCCAAGCGCAGCGGCCTGGTGCTTTCCACCGGCGGCGGCGTCGTCACGCGAGACGAGAACTACCCGCTGCTGCACCAGAACAGTCAGATTGTGATGCTCAACCGTGAGCTCGATGAGCTCGCCCACAAGGGTCGGCCCATCACCGCCCGCGACGGTATCGACAAGCTGGCCGAGCAGCGCATGCCGCGCTACCGCGCCTGGGCCGACCACATCATCGACTCGCGCGACTGCGCAGCCAACACCGCCCGAGCTCTCCTCGACACCCTCTAAAACCTGCCAAAAAGGGACAGGGTTATTTTGGCAGGTTTTGTCTGGGCAAACGTCGCAGACAGCAAGCCCCGCCACGCTAACCAACCACAAAGGAAGCAACCATGAAAGCTCTCGTCATCAACGGACCCAACCTCAACATGCTCGGCATTCGCGAGCCGGGCATCTACGGCAGTGACAACTACGACCGCTTGATCCAGATCTGCAAGGATGCCGGCGCCGCACAGGGCTTCGACGAGGTCGAGGTCTTCCAGTCCAACCACGAGGGCAGCATCGTCGACAAGATCCAGGAGGCCTACGGCAAGGTCGACGGCATTGTCATCAACCCGGCGGCCTACACGCACACGAGCGTGGCGATCCTGGACGCCCTCAAGGCCGTAGCCATCCCCGCCGTCGAGGTCCACATCAGCGCCGTCGAGACGCGCGAGGACTTCCGCCAGGTAAGCTACGCCCGCCTGGCCTGCTTTGCCACCATCACCGGCGAAGGCCTCCAAGGCTACGCTCATGCGTTGGAGCTGCTGAAAGAGCATCTGCTACACTAATCCATGGGACAAAATAATCAAGTTTGTTTGTCCCAAATCTAAAGTAACTGTTCGATTGACATACAAAGGAGCATATCCATGTCCCAGTACGATTACCTCGTCGTCGGTGCCGGCCTTTCGGGCGCCGTCTTTGCCAACGCCGCCAAGCGCGCTGGCAAGTCGGTCCTGGTCATCGACCGCCGCGACCACATCGCCGGCAACATCTATACCGAGGACGTCGAGGGCATCCAGGTCCACCGCTACGGCGCCCACATCTTCCACACCTCCATGAAGGATGTCTGGGACTACGTCAACCGCTTCGCCGAGTTCAACAACTACGTCAACTCGCCGGTCGCCAACTTCCACGACAACATGTACAACATGCCCTTCAACATGAACACCTTCGCCAAGATGTGGCCGGGCGTCGTCACGCCGGCCGATGCCAAGGCAAAAATCGCCGAGCAGGTGGCCGCCGAGAACATCGGCGAGCCGTCCAACCTCGAGGAGCAGGCGCTGTCCCTCGTGGGCCGCGACATCTTCGAGACGCTCGTGAAGGGCTACACCGAGAAGCAGTGGGGCCGCGACTGCCGCGACCTGCCCGCGAGCATCATCAAGCGCCTCCCCTGCCGCTTCACCTACGACAACAACTACTTCAACGACCGCTACCAGGGCATCCCCATGGGCGGCTACACCAAGATGGTCGCCAACATGCTCGAGGGCGTCGAGGTGCGTTGCGGCGTAGAGTACAAGGAGCTGGCCGCCGCCGAGCCCGGTATCGCCGCCAAGACGATCTACTGCGGCCCCATCGACGCGTTCTACGACTTTAAGCTGGGCACGCTGGAGTACCGCAGCCTGCGCTTTGAGACCGAGACGCTCGACGAGCAGGACCACCAGGGCGTGGCCGTGGTCAACTACACCGAGCGCGAGATCCCCTACACGCGCATCATCGAGCACAAGCACTTCGAGTTCGGTACACAGGACAAGACCGTCATCACGCGCGAGTACCCGGCCGACTGGAAGCCCGGCGACGAGCCCTACTATCCCATCAACGACGCCAAGAACGAGGCCCTGTACAAGCAGTACGAGGAGCTGGCGGCGCAGGAGGGCGACGTTATCTTTGCCGGTCGCCTGGGCGGCTACAAGTACTACGACATGGACAAGGCCATCGCCGCGGCCTTCGAACTCGTCCGCAACGAGCTGGGCGTGGAGCCCACGGAGGCGTAAGGGTCCAAAAAGGGCCTCTGCGCGAGCCGAAAACAGCACAAGCAGGCACGCCAACGCCGGCAGGAGCAATTTCGCCCCTGCCGGCGTTTTAGTTTGGAGACGAAATTGGCTGTCCTGGCCATTATCTAATCGAGGATATAAGTTGACACGGCCTGCCGCAGGGGCAAAAACCGGAAGTATGCGGCAAATTCTAAACATGCCGAGCGCACCGGGGTGGCGCGCGCAGACGTGGTGTAAGAGCGTCCCGAGGTCCGTCGCTGCAAGTCCCGATATTACTCCTTCTTGAGA
>CALBUZ010000094.1 GCA_937969105.1 uncultured Collinsella sp.
ACCGGCAGGCTCGCCATGACCTAGAACGCGCCCATGGGTTCCTCCACCACCACGCCGGGAATCTGGCGCAGCTTGGAGATCACCGTATCCCGGCGGCGGCGGTATTCCTCCTTGCTCTGACGGAAGAACGCAGGATCCACCGTATACAGCGCCGCTGCTCCGATCTGGTCAATGGTGGCGACGGACAGGCGGGACTGGCAGAATTTCAGCAGCGCCGCCTGCAGCTCCTTGTTCCGGGTCACAACACAGCCCACCCGCGCGCCGCAGGCGGAAAACCGCTTGGAGGCGGAGTCGATGATGACGAGGTTCTCGTCGATATCCCGGAAGTGCGCCATGGTCGGCACGCCGAATTTATCGTCGTAGCAGAATTCCCGGTAAACCTCGTCGCAGATCAGGAACAGATCGCGCTCCTTGGCAATGTCGGCGATCATCCGCATTTCCTTCTGGTCGAGGACAACGCCTGTGGGGTTGCCGGGGTTGGTGATCAGGATGGCGCGGGTGTTCTTGGTGATCAGGCTCTCGATGCGCTCCCGCTTGGCGTAGCGGTAGCCCTCCCACGGGTTGGTGGGCAGGGCACGGATAACGCCGCCGGCCGCATGGACGAAGGTGGTGTAGTTGGGGTAATACGGCTCGGGGATGATGACCTCGGTATAGGGGTCGAGGATGCTCAGGCAGGTCATCAGCAGCGCCTCACTGCCGCCGGTGGTGATGAGGACGTCGTTGGGCGCCAAGTCAACCCCCAGTTTGTGATAATAGCCCCGCACAGCGTCAATGAGCACAGGCATACCGGGAGACTCGGCATAGGCCAGAGTCTTGCGGTCAAAGTTCCGCACGGCGTCATAGTAAGCCGTGGGCGTGGGCAGGTCGGGCTGTCCGATGTTCAGGTGATAGATCTTCTTGCCCTTCTTCTCGGCCTCCACGGCGTAGGGATGGAACTTCCGCATGGGAGAGGGTTCACACCGGTTTGCGTTGATGGATATCTGCATAACTACCTCCACCGGCGGTACTTCCGCCGGATTTCTGATATTCTTTCGTAAGGCGAACCACCTCCGGGGTGAGTATCGCCAAAGCTGTCAAATTGGGAATCACCATCAGGCCGTTGACGGCCTCCGCCGCCGACCAGACGACACCGGTTTGCAGGCATGCCCCGGCAACCACCGCGGCCATCTGCGCCGCAACAAAAAACTTCCACGCCCGGGCGCCAAAGAGGAACTGGGCGCACCGCGCACCGTACAGCCCCCAGCCAAGCACCGTGGCAAAAGCAAAGCAGACAAGGGACACGGCAATGAAAACCGGGGCAAAATCGCCATAGACAGCAGCAAACGCCTTCGTCGTCAGCTCCACGCCCACGTCTCTGCCATAGGGAACCGGCACGTCGCTGACGAGAATGACCAGCGCCGTCAGTGTGCACATGAGGATGGTATCGAGAAAAACCTCCATAATGCCCATCAGCCTCTGTTCCGCCGGGTGGGAAACCTCCGCCGAAGCGTGGGCGATGGACGCGGTACCCATGCCAGCCTCATTGGTAAACACCCCGCGGCTGCATCCGATGCGAAGCGCCTGATAGGCAGAACCCAAAGCCCCGCCTGTCACCGCCCGGGGAGAAAATGCCCCCGCCGCGATCGACGCGAACGCCGCCGGAACCTCCCACCAGCGCAGCACCAGCATCACCGCGCAGAGCAGGATATATGCAATGGAGATGAACGGCACCAGCCGCTCGGCCACAATACCGATGCGTCTCGCGCCCCCAAGGAGCATCGCGCCCACCAGTGCGGCCAGAATCAGTCCCATCACAAGGTTTCCAAGTCTGGTCTGTTCCCCACCGAAGCGGGTCACCACATTCTTCAATGGCAGCTATCGCATTTTCGTAGGTAGCTGTAAATTGCTCTTTATTAGTAGTTTTGTCTATCTTAAGTTGTTGATAATCGTATCTGTCCAGCGTATCAAGAGCGTAAGCATAATCAGTAACCACTCGTAACAATCCGGTTGCCTCAGAGTATTCCAACGTCTTGTGGTCGAGAACATTTGCCAATACCTTGATGGTCTGCTTCAAATCCTCGTACTGCTCCAGCTTGATATTCTCCTTAACGACATATCCTTTAATCAGATACTCTTTCAGCACTTTGTTCGCCCAGATACGGAATCGGGTTGCATTTTTAGAATTTACTCTATATCCTACGGATAGAATGGCATCGAGATTATAATATTTCACCTCTGTTGTTTGCGTTTTATCTGCCATAGCACCATGTGGAGTGGTATGTTCCAAAATGGAACATACCCTATTTTCTTCCAATTCTCCCGATAGAAATATATTTTTCAGATGCTTGGTAATGGCTGGTCGCTTCGTCCCGAACAATTCGGCTATCTGCTTTTGGTTTAGCCAGATAGTTTCCTGTTCCAACTTAACATCAAGCGAGGTGCTGCCATCGGCTGTTTGGTATATAATTATTTCTCCTTTGCTCATGCCTTC
>CALBUZ010000095.1 GCA_937969105.1 uncultured Collinsella sp.
ATACAAGTTCCGCACGAGCCGGAAAGCACTTAATGTGCTTTCCGTGCGAGCAGGACTGTTCGCAGTAGCAAACTAAAGGCCAAGGGGCCCAGTCAACCTATCAGCAGCGATTACTCAACAGTTAGTTGAATTTGAAGATCTTTGAGGCAAGATGGTATAGGCCGAGTGTGGTTTTGTCTCCGGCCCGTCCATGCAGGTTGGTAGAGAATCCGACCACGCCGTAGCGAGCGCGACGATACATGCGCTCGTCGTACTCCTTCAGGTCCTTCCATAGCGTCTTCAGGCGCTCATCGGCACAATCTTCCTCGGAAAGCTTGGTGAGCACCGAGCAAATCGCCATCATCATGGTGAAGTAGCCCATCATGTACGAACGCAGACGCGAGGACTCAACGTCCTGGTACAGGTGGAACGATTCCATCATGATGCGCGTTACGCGGAACTGCTGACCCAGGCGCTTGACCATCGTGGCCTCATTGACGCTCTGGCCCTCGCGACCGATAAAGTAGCGATAGAGGTCGATGTCGGCGTAGTACATGGTCTTGCAGCGCGGCAGCGGCACGTATGCGTAGATATTATCCACGTAGAACGTGTGTGCCGGCATAGGCAGATTGGACTCGCGCAGCACATCGGTGCGATAGCACAGGCTGTGCATGAGCAGGTTCTGATCGGGACGGAAGTGTCCGATCTGGTCCCAAGAGAAAATCTTTTTGCGCGGCAGGGCAAACTTGTAGCCAATAGCGGTATGCGTGCCCTCGTAAACCTTCTCGTACACGTAGTTCGAGATAAACAGGTCAACGCGCTGGTCGCGCTCCTCAAAGCCACGCAGAATCGACAGCATGGTCGAAAGCGCCGCACCGTCGAGCCAGTCGTCCGAGTCGACAACCTTGTAGTAGGTGCCCTGCGCCTCGCGCAGACCCGAAAGGACGGCAATACCGTGGCCGCCATTCTCCTGGTGCACCGCGCGGATGATTCCAGGATAACGTGCCTCCCACTCGTCGGCCTTGGCGGCCGTCTCGTCCTTGGAGCCGTCGTCCACCACGATAATCTCGATATCGGTGGCGTAATTGCTCCCCTCCAAGATGGAGGTGATGCAATGGTCCATGTCCTTGGCGGCGTTATACGAGGGAATACCGAATGTTATGACTTTATGCATGGCAGGCGATAATCTCATCCGAAAGATCGAGGGCGGAATTGGTCACGGCGTCCATATCGTAGTAACGATACTCGGCCAGACGGCCCACCGGGTGGAAGTTCGTCAGGTTCTGGACGCGCTCAAGATAGCGCTCGTAGAGCTCGCGGTTCTCGGGCTCCAGGATAGCGTAGTACGGCGTCTCGCCCGAGCCGGGCGTATAGGCCTTGGAGTACTCCTTCATGATGGTGGTCTTGCCGGGCAGGACCTGACCGGTCATATTCTTGAACTCGGTGATACGCGTGTAGTCCTCGCTCGTGGTGTAGTTGACGGTGCCCACGGGCTGGAACTGGTCCATATCGAGCGTCTCGAACTTCATATCGAGCGTGCGGTACGGCAGCGCGCCCAGGTCGAGATTGAACAGCTCGTCGAGTGGACCGGTGTAGACGATCTCGCCACCATAGACCTTGCCGTCGATCTTGACGGTGGTCTCGTCAATTTCAAAGAGGTCACGGGCGTCCACGTCGCAGAATACGTCGATCAGATCGTGATCGAGCATATGCTCGAACAGCGCGGTATAGCCGTCCTGCGGCATGCCCTGGAAAGGAGCCTGCGGGAAGTAGCGATCGTCATCGCCCACAAAGACGGGGACGCGGCCGGTGATCGAGGGGTCGATCTGATCAGGCGTCTGGCCCCACTGCTTCATGGTGTAATGCAAAAAGACGTTCTCGTAGACGTAATCGGCGACCTCGGCAAGATCCGGGTCGTTCTTCTTGCGCAGCTCCATGATGGGCACCTTGACGTCCTTGCCAAAGGTCTCCACGAGCTTTTGGTACAGTTCCTCGCCGCGCTCATCGCCAAAGGCAAGCTTAAGGCTCACATGGTTAAAGGGCACGGGCATAAGGGTACCGTTGATGTTGGCGAGCACCTTGTGCTGGTAGTCCGTCCACTTGGTAAAGCGCGACAGGAAGTTATGCACGCGCTCGTTAAAGGTATGGTAGATGTGCGGACCATACTCGTGGACCAGGATTCCCGCCTCGTCAGTGCAGTCGAAGGCATTGCCCGCAATGTGGCTACGGCGCTCCAAAACGGCAACACGATAGCCGATGGTTTCGGCAAGACGGCGGGCGCAAACGGCACCGGCATAACCGGCACCGACGACGATCATGTCGTACGCACCGGCATTAAAGCCTTCAGGCAGGCCTGAGGTAATCTGCATCGATACTCCTTGTCAAAAGCCACACGCTTTTTAACTGGGCTTTTTCTCGAACATACGTCGAGACATATTTATCAGAGCGATTATAGCGCTAATGCGTCCTATAATGAGCTTGCCACACAAGGAAAGCTCAAGCACCGCGGCGTACATAATTGAAAGGTAAACCCGCTAGCAGCGGGTTTATTCGTGTACAGCCGAGGGCCTGGAGCTTAGCAAAACGCTTGTAAGGAGTAACATGAGCGATTTCCTAAACCGTATGAAGTCTGCCGCCAAGGCCGACCTTAAGACCATCGTCCTGCCCGAGGGCGAGGATCCGCGCACCATCGTCGCGGCAAACAAAATCATCGAGGAGGGCCTGGCAAAGCTCGTCATCCTGGGCAACCCTGACGAGATCGACGTTCCCGGCGCCACCGTCATCGACCCGCGCAACGCCGAGAAGCACGAGGAGTATGCGCAGAAGTTTGCCGAGCTCCGCGCCAAGAAGGGTGTCACCATCGAGCAGGCTCGCGCCCAGGTGATGGACGCCACCTACTTTGGCACCATGATGGTCAAGATGGGCGACGCCGACGGCCTGGTCTCCGGCGCCTGCCACTCCACGGCCGACACCCTGCGCCCCGCGCTTCAGATCCTCAAGACCGCTCCGGGCACCAAGCTGGTCTCGGCCTTCTTCGTGATGTGCACCGACACCCCGCAGTTCGGCACCGACGGCACGCTGATCTTCGCCGACTGTGGCCTCAACATCAACCCGTCCTCCGATGAGCTCTCCGAGATCGCCATCGCCTCCGCTCACTCTTGGTCCACTTTCATGGGCAATGTTGAGCCGCACGTGGCCATGCTTTCCTACTCCACCATGGGCTCCGCCGGTGGCGAGGTCGCCAAGAAGGTCCAGGAGGCCGTGAAGTTCTGCAAGGAGAAGGCTCCCGAGCTCGCCATCGACGGCGACCTGCAGCTCGACGCCGCCATCGTCCCCACCGTCGCCCAGCTCAAGGCTCCCGGCTCCTCTGTCGCCGGTAAGGCCAACGTGCTCGTGTTCCCCGACCTCGAGGCAGGCAACATCGGCTACAAGCTGGTCCAGCGCTTCGCTGGCGCTGACGCCTACGGCCCCATCCTGCAGGGCATCGCCAAGCCGGTCAACGACCTGTCGCGCGGCTGCTCTGCCGACGACATCGTGGGTGTCGTAGCCATCACCGCCGTCCAGGCTCAGATGGCTGAGTAGCGGACTTATCCCATCGGGGCCCTACAGGGTAAAGCTCTGAAAACGTCCTCGGACATGCATGAAACCCCCGCTGCGCACTTCGTGCGGCGGGGGTTTCATGCGTCCTGCGAAAAGTTTTCAGAGCTTTACCCTGTAGGGCCCCTGCCGCCACGTGGCAGTCAGGGTATCTGGAGTGGACGGCGGCTTGGCTACGAGCTGGGGCTGAGAATCCTGAACGGATGGGTGTCGTTGCTGAAAGTGCAGACGTTGCTGGTGGCGATCACTTTGGGAATCGGATTTCCGCTTGCTAGCAAAAAGGCCTCCGGAGCTGCTGCTCAGGAGGCCTTTCGTTCAATCGCAAGCGAACGCGTTAGTTGTTCTTGGTCAGGCGCTCGACGTCGTGGGCGATCATGTATTCCTCGTCGGTGGGGATGACCATGACCGTGACGGAAGAACCGGCGGCACTGATGACCTGCGGGCCGTTGCCCACGGCCTCGCGGTTCTTGTTGTTGTCGATGCGCACGCCCAGCCACTCAAAGCAGTCGCAGAAGGCCTTGCGAATCGACCAGTCGTTCTCGCCAATGCCGGCGGTAAAGGTGATGGTATCCACGCCCGCCATGGAGGCGATCATGGAACCGGCCTGCTGCATGGCCTTGTAGGCAAACATGTCGAAGGCGAGCAGGCAGCGCTCGTCTCCCTCGGAGGCGCGCGTACGGATGTCGCGGGCGTCGTTGGAGATGCCCGAGATGGCAAGCAGACCGGACTGCTTGTTCATCATGTCGTCGACTTCCTGATAACTGTAGCCGCCCTCGCGCTGAAGATAGCACACGGTGGCCGGGTCGATGGAACCGCAACGGGTACCCATCATCAGACCGTCAAGCGGCGTGAGCCCCATCGTGGTATCGCGGCAAACGCCGTCCTCAATGGCGGCAAGCGAAGCACCGTTGCCCAGATGGCACGAAAGCAGACGGTGGCAGCGCGCACCCAGAATCTCCTTGGCCATCATCCACTCGTAGCGGTGGCTCGTACCGTGCGCGCCGTACTTGCGCACGTGGTACTTGTCGCACACGTCCTTGGGCAGAGCGTAGGTGTAGGCAACCTCGGGCATGGTCATGTGGAACGAGGTGTCGAAGACGGCCACGTTGGGCAGCTCCGGATACTTCTCGCGGCAATATTCGATTGCCGCGGCCTCGCCGTAGTTGTGCAGCGGGGCGAGCGGGGCCACCTCAAGGATCTTAGCCATGACCTCATCGTCGACGACCGCGGAATCATCGAAGTGCCAACCGCCCTGAACGATGCGATGCCCAATGCCATCGATCGTAAAGTCGGTCTTCTCGAGCTCCTCGAGCACGCGAGCGATAGCAGAGCGATGATCGGGGAAGGGAACCTCCTCGGTCTGCTTGGTGCCACCGTTCTCGGAGTGACCAAAGATGCCCATCTCCGATCCGATACGCTCGCAGTTGCCCTTGGCGAAAACCTCGCGGGTATCGGTATCCAGAAGCTGATATTTAAGGCTCGAGCTGCCGGCGTTGACAACAAGTACGTTCATGAGACTCCTTCGTGATTACAGTACGGTCGGCAAATCTATAAGGCGGCCGTACCTTTAATAAGAAGTTATCAGATTTCAATAAATATCTATTAGGCTCTTCGCCCAAAGAGCATAAAAGGGGGCTGAACGGCACAAGGCCATCCAGTCCCCTCCCCTTGCATCAATTACTTACCGCTGACGATGCGCTCGACGTCGGAAGCGATCATGAACTCCTCGTCCGTGGGGATGACGAAAATCTTGACCTTGGAATCCTTGGCGGACAGGCACCAAGCGCCGTCACCACGCAGGGCGTTACGGGCATGATCCATCTTGACGCCCATAAAGGCCAGACGATCGGCCACGCCAGCGCGGACAGCCGGAGCGTGCTCGCCGATGCCGGCGGTAAAGACCAGGGTGTCCATACCGCACATGGAAGTGGCCATCTCGGCAGCCTTGGCGGCAATCTTGTAGACGAACATATCGAAGGCGAGCTGAGCCTCGGGGTCGCCGGCAGCGGCGAGCTCCTCGACATTGCGGCAGTCGTTGGTCTTGCCGCCGGTCACAGCCAAAAGGCCGGACTTCTTGTTCATCATCTCGTCGACCTCGTCGAAGGTGTAGCCACCTTCGCGCTGCAGGTAGCACACGGTAGCAGGGTCGATGGAGCCGCAGCGGGTGCCCATCATGACACCGTCGAGCGGCGTCAAGCCCATGGTGGTGTCCATGCACTTGCCGTCCTCGATGGCGCACAGGGAAGCGCCGGAACCGATGTGGCACACGACGACCTTGCGAGCCTCGCCGTTGGTCATCTCGGCAACCTTCTTGGAGATGTAGCGGTAGCTGGTGCCGTGGGCGCCGTACTTACGGATGTGCAGCTTGTCGCAGACGTCCTTGGGCAGGGCGTAAGTCTTGGCGACCTCGGGCATGTTGAAGTGGAAAGCAGTGTCGTAGACCGTGACGTTGGGCAGGTCGGGATACTGCTCGAGGCAGTACTCGATAACGTTGGCCTCGGGGTTGTTGTGCAGCGGAGCGAGCGGGGCGACCTCGCGGATCTTGGCGAGAACGTCCTCGTCGACGAGGGAGGAATCGCCGAAGTACCAACCGCCCTGAACGATGCGGTGGCCGATGCCCTCGATCTTGACGCCGTTGGCCTCGAGGTCCTTCAGGACGACCTCGATGGCGACCTTGTGGTCGGGGAACTCGATGTTCTCGGTCACCTTCTTGGAACCGTTGGCAGCGTGAGTGAAGGTACCGCCGGTAAAGCAGACGCGCTCGCAGGAGCCCTTTGCGGACACCTTGTGGGACTTGGTATCGATGACCTGATACTTAAGGGTCGAAGATCCTGCGTTGACGACCAGAACGTTCATGTGTCTCCCTACTAACAGGCGGTGTGGCGCCGCCAGGTTACATACGCTTCAATAATAAACCCAAACGCCCTCGCGCTCGGGTTTATTGCGTTGATATATAAGTTATCGGAGCCTAAATGCTCATGTCCTTTGGCTTGTAAGACGAAAGAGCGCGGGGATATACGCCAAGGAAGAAATCCCAAGTGCAACAAGCAATACGACTCGAATGCCTGCAACGCTACTCAACACAGCGTTGAGCAGATAGAAAAGGATGGCACCAACCGCCACCATCTGGCTTTGGACCGAAATCAGTGAACAGCGCATCGAAGAATCGACAGCATTTTGAAAAATTGAGTATTTAATTGGAGCAAATAACGAGTAAGCGACCGTCTGCAGTACATAGAACACGGGCAGCAAATAGACCGGAGTAAAGGGAATCAAAAACAGAGCAGTCAGGAAAAGGCGCACGATGCCGCAAATACGCGCAAAACGGCCCTTGTCGACACGAGCAATCAAACTGGGCACGATAAACCCTATGGAGGCGGAGGCAAGGAGCTGGATCGCAATGGTCACGCCCGAAGCGACGGCATTCATTCCGCGACCCGCAAGCAGCAGTGAGAAAAAGTCTTCCAGGGCGACAAAAGCAAATGCCTGAGGACAGTCCATGATGAACGCCGAACGAAGAATGCCATTACACGCAATAGCGGCACCGATCATCTTCGGGCTCATTCCACGTTCAGGTGTCGCCGCAGTGCTCTCTCTTCGCATCCCAGGAATGCAGGCAACAACAACCAACGTCAACACCATTGCGATGATATCTGCCGAAAGACCAATGAGATATGCACCGACAGACGAAATGAAACCGCCCACGCAAGCGGAGATGGCACAAGAGGCATAGAAAACAAATCGCTCAAGGACATTAAGTCTTACGAGCTGGTCCTGAGAGACGCTGTCAATGTAAATCGCTTCGATGGATCCGCTCACGCATGCAACGGCAAAACCTTTAAGAGCAAACGCGCCGATTAAAAGCAGAGGAAAACGGACGAGAAGCAGGGCGGCGTAGTATCCAAGCATTCCCACGACGCCAACGAGACCGCTGGTCTTTCGTCCAAACCTATCAGCAATATAGCCAGTGGGAACTTCAAGGATGAACTTGCTCACTTGGTATGCAATCATCATGCTAGAAATCGCTACCATCGAGAATCCGACGAATTCAAGGTAAACCGTCAGAAAATACAAAATGGTGCTGAAGTTCGACAGAAAAACGAACGCCATATAAAGCAAAACCGTACGGTTTTTCATACTCCGCCCTCCAAGAACCAATAACCCAAGCCGAAATCTTGGAAAAGCATGAAGGCAAAGCCGTCAGTCATGTGTTACAAGGCGTCAACATTCACTTGACGCCACGAGGCAAAATGGCCTCACGAAGCGAGATGACGCAATAGGTGAAGAAATACCG
>CALBUZ010000096.1 GCA_937969105.1 uncultured Collinsella sp.
TCCCAGGTGCCGCCGACGCCCATCAGGAACACGGCGTCGTAGCCCTCGTCGGCGACCTTGTCGGCGAGCGCGGTCATCTTCTTGCCGGTCTCGTAGAGCGCCTTGCCGTCCTCGAGATAGCCCTCCTGGTCGAAATGCATGATCTCGATCTTCTCGGTTTCCTTCATTTGTCTCTCCTTTCTGGGGTTGTCTTCACATCCCCCATGCCAACGGGCATCAAACCCGCTTACATTCCGTAACACTCGGCCGCTTTGGCCTTAAGCGCATTGACTGATTCTTCGTAGCCCTCTGCCTTGACCTCCATTTGCTTGGAGACGGCATCAAGATACGGGTGCACGTCCCATGACTTCAGACGCTCGGCGATCATTGCCGCAATCGTCTGGAAGAACACCAAATTGGGAATTGCGCTGAGCAGCGGAGCCACCTGAGGCACCGCAACCTCGTGAGCCTTACCCCTGGGATGGGCCGTGAGCAGCACCGTTTTTGTCGTAACGTTCGATAGCGCATCGGCGATATTCGCAAGACGCTCCGACCCCTGCGGATCGTCGACGATAAACACCAGATAGCCCGGAACGATCTGCATCTCGGGACCGTGAATGAACTCCTCGCCCTCGTGATGCATGGCAGGAATCTTGATGGTCTCGCTCAGCTTGAGCGCCGCCTCCTCGGCAACGCCGTAGTTGGGACCGTTGCCGACGACCATGGCGGGCATGTGCTCAGAAAGTTCGAGCATGTGGTCTTGGACATATTCCTCGGCGGTCTTGCACATCACGGCATTGGCCTGGATGGCCTCGCGCAGGTCGTCAAGACGCTGGGCAACGCCCTTGGCGTCAATCGTTCCGCGCGCCTGACCGCCGTAAATACCAAAGAGCACCAGGTACTCAACGAGCACCTCGACGCCCAGAGTCACAAAGTCCACCGACTCGACGCCCACACCGTAGTCAAGAACGATGTCAGTGTGCTCCTTGATGGGCGCCTCGACGTTTGCCGTGAGCGCAACTGCAGCCATATCGTGTGCGCGCATGTAATCGAGCGCCGCAATCGTATTGGTCGAATAGCCACTCTGCGAGACGGCGATGTTGAGCGCATGCTGCGGATAGGTGTGTTCAAAATCGACGAAGGCCTCGGGCGTCACAACGGACACCTGCATTTGCAGGGCATCTTGCAGGTAATCGCGGGCGCAATCGGCGGCATGGCGCGACGAACCCGAAGCAACGATGCGCAGCGCGTCAAAAGAACCGGACTGGAAAATATCAACGAGCTGCGCTACCAGCTCAGACGAACGCTCGAGGTTCTCCCCCATACGCACATGGGCAAGCTGAACGTAATCGAGCATCTTCATCGTCTCACCTCGTAACAAATCATTAGTATTTGATACCAATCACAGTTACAGGTTACGGCTTTTTGATACTTCTTTGTCGATTAATTTATCCCCATCGGCGAACGGTCGATTTTGAGCCCTGTAAGGTTGTATATACAGCTGACCCAACGATCAAAACTGGTTAGTTTCCCAGCCGTTATTCACAAAATACCAGCTAGTACGTATAGGTGTAGCCGCCCGTATCGCCACGATTGAAGGACTTTACATACTCGATAGCCTGACCGCTCGCGTCATAGCTCACGCATTCCAAAAGCAAAACAAGATCGCCCTGTTCCAGTCCAAGGAGGCCGGCATCTCGTGCGCCCAGCGCTTCGATATCGAGCTTTTCCTGTGCCATGGCTGGCTTTCGGCCCAGCATCTCATAGGTCTCGTACAAACTGAAGACCGACACGTCAATATCTTCGATGGTTGGGAACAGCAGGCAGGGAATCAGCGCCGTCTCAATCGATACGGGGCTACCGTTTATGCAGTTCAGGCGTCGAACGGAATAGAGCAGGTCGTCCTCGGCGATGCCAAACAGGTCGGCGTAATATGGCCCCGCATAACGCTTGGAACGCGCGAGAATACGGACGGACGGCTCGCCGCCCGAAGCACGGACCGATTCACGGAAACCGACCGTGCGTTCAAAAAAAGCAGGTACTTTCTGCGCCACAAAGGCACCTTTTCCCCGAACACGGCGAATCTGCCCGCGCCGAACCAGCTCATCGACAGCGCTTCGGATGGTCAAGCGTGTCGTACCAAATTCCTCGGCGAGGTCTTTTTCGGACGGAATCATGGAACCCGTGGGATATATACCGCGCTCGATACGTTCCTCGATGCGGCGTCGAATGCGCATATAAACCGGGGTGGCATCTACTGTTTCAGCCATTGTTCACCTGCCACGCTCCTCATGCCGTTCTCTTCGCCGTTATCGGCAAAGCGGAACTTTGTGGGCAAAATCACCGATTTGCAATGCTCCACAAAACGCATGTCCTTATCAAATTCGATCGAGCTCTCATAGAACACCGGCGTTCCCTCTTCTTGCTGGAGCAGCTCGGCCTCTTCGACGTCCAAACGCGAGATGGAGATATGCTCACGTCCATGCTCAACACGCACGCCACCTTCTTTGAGCAAGACATCGTAAAGGCTCTCACACTCAAAATCGTGTTCGGGAAGCGATGGGCACAGGGACAGGTTAACGTGAGCGGTCTCGATTGACGCCGGCTCGCCCTCAATAAGTCGAACGCGCTGCATGCGGAGCAAGGGAGCGCCTACAGCCACCCCAAGCTTGTCGGCAAGCGCCTCATCCGCCTCGATGGTCCCGGTGGAAACCAGACGAGAAGAGGGGTGCAGGCCGGCAGTCCGTACAGCATCGGAAAAGTTATACGTTTCCTGGAAGATGTTCAACGGCTTGGGAGGACACACATACGTACCCGATCCGCGACGGCTCTCGAGCGTTCCACACGAGATGAGCCGCGTGATACCGGCACGCAACGCCGTACGCGAAACGCCAATCTCTTCGCACAGCACGCGCTCGGCCGGCAGGCGATCGCCGCCGGCAAGCTGATGGTGCTGGATATACCAAAGAATTCCCTCAACAGCACGATCTTTGGGGGGAATTGCATAAGATTCGCCTGCCATTGCACAGACTCCTCATTCAGAAACGTATGCCGCCAAAATTAGGCCAGCCCTCCCATGGCATCAAATTCGGCCTTGATCTTCTCGGCGACATTCCGATACGACTTATATAGACTTGAATCGCGTTTGACTTCGTCGGTCATAACGGGAATCTCTAATTTGGAAACCTCGTCTTTTCCCGTCTGAACCGCCACAACAACGCCCATACCAAGACACATATTACGCTTGGCAGCGTTTATTTTCGCCGCCTTGGCAGGATTTGCCAGGATACGCTGGGCAAATTCCTGTTTAGAGACCGCTTCTTCGGCCTCCGGATCGCCCGCCTCGGCCACTTCGCACTGCAACACGTCCGCATAGTCAAAAATCTTCGGCTCGCCGCCGCGCTGATGTACGGCCCACTTGCGATGCGTGGCATCCTGGTAGATAGCCGGCAAAAACGTAAACCGCGGCGGGTCCAAAATCGTATCCGTGATGGTAAACACATCGGGATCAAAGGCATCCTGCGGGTTTTTCTTCTTGAACAGCCCCATATCAGCCTCCCGTACTAGTATTAAACAACTCAAGCTGAATATAGCACCAATTTCAAGCCGCCGCCTTACCCTATCGGTGCGCGGCGTCTATGGCTCGCCCAGCGGAAGAGTTCACGGACGAGGGCCGGGGTGCCTGCCGGCAAATAGCGGACACTCCGCATGCAATCTATGCAAACAAGCAAGTACGCTTAGCTACATTCGGTAAGCTCGAGCACGCTGTCCTTAACGATAAGCGCCGGCTCCAGAACGACCTCTTCGGCACGTCTACCGCCCCTACCGGCAAGACGCTTGGACATGCAGCCAAAAGCATGCTCCGCAAGGACACCAGGATCCTGCTCGATCGCGGTCAGCGCCGGCTCAAAGAGAACGTCGGCCGCCGAGTTGTCATAGCTTACGACCGAGATATCGCCTGGGATGCTCTTCCCCATCTCGTGCAAGCGCTTGAGCAGACCGAGGGCAATGTTATCCGAGCTTGCGAACACGGCGGTGGCGTCAGTTGCGAGCACCGCCTCCGAGGCCTCGTAGGCACTCGGAATGTAGTACTCGCTCTCAAACTCCAAACGCGCATCGATGGGCAGCCCCACCTCGCGCAGCGCACGCTCGTAGCCGGCAAGACGCTTACGACCCGTATTGGAACGGCGCGCATTAACCAAGCAGGCAATGCGACGGTGGCCCTGCTCGATCAGATAGCGGGTGGCCATGTAGCCACCCATCTCGTGGTCGAACATCACCTTGTCGCACTCGAGCCCCTCAATGGCACGGTCGACCATTACCGCCGGGATGGGTAGATGGCTGACCGCTTCGCGCAGGGCGCGGTCGTCAGAGAACTCGTCGCCTACCACCAAAAAGACGCCATCGACGCCGCGCGTCACCAGCTGGCGCAGGAGCTCCAGATCGTCCTCGGCACTTCCACCCGAGCTGGTAATAAAGAGCGCATATCCGTCCTCGCGGCAGCGCTTTTCCAAGCTGCCGGCGAGCGAAGCAAAAAAGCGGCTCTCGATGTTAGGGACGATAAGGCCCAGTGTGCGCGACTCGCGCATGACCAGGCTACGCGCGATCTGGTTAGGAACATAATGGTTGCGCGCCGCGACCTCTTTGATGAGCTTGCGGTTTTCTTCCGAGATTCGACAGGGCCGGTTGTTAAGGACAAGCGAGACCGACGAGGGGGAAAGCCCCACCTCCTGGGCAATCTGCTTGAGAGTAACTTTGTTGCCCATCTCGCTCCTTCCGAGTATTCGCGCAATCTCTTGAAAGTATAGCGACCGTCCCTCTACCTTGATGATAAACACTTTACCAATCCGGTAGACGGCTGTTTTATCGCCGCGATTGGCGCAAAGCAACCTAACCCCTTTGCGCCATGTGATGCATTGGGGTCAGGTTACTTTGCACCAAATCCATCCGGGTGGGGTATATTGCATTCGATTAATGAAAACGACCACCATAAGGCGGATATTCGTATGCACGAAAATGACTTTTTTAACGAGGACCTGCTCTGCGCGCTCGCCGGTGTTGCCGGCGAGGACAACGTGCTCATGAGCGAGCCCATGCGCGAGCACACCACGTTTAAGATCGGCGGCCCGGCCGACGTCTTTGTCACGCCCGATACCGAGCAGGGACTCGTCGCCACGCTTGACACCTGCTACCGCTGCGATCTGCCGCTCACCATTGTGGGCAACGGTTCCGACCTGCTCGTCGGTGACAAGGGTATCCGCGGTGTCGTCGTGGCACTGGGCGAAGGCCTCTCTAACATCACCGTCGACGGCACGCATGTTACGGCAGCAGCCGGCGCCTTGCTTTCCGATGTCGCCGCGGCTGCCGCCGAAGCCTGCCTCACCGGCATGGAGCCCCTCTCGGGCATCCCCGGCTCGGTCGGCGGCGCCTGCTATATGAACGCCGGTGCCTACGGCGCCTGCATGGCCGATGTTTTGGAGTCCGTGCGCGTCTATAAGCCCGCCCGCGCGCTCGACGACGGCACCCGCGGCAGCGGCAATATCATTGAGTTCGATGTCGACGAGCTTAACCTGGGCTATCGCAAGAGCCGCATCGCCGACGACGGCTTTATCGTGCTCTCTGCCACCTTTCACCTCGCCCCGGGCAACGCCGCGATGATCAAGGCCGACATGGACGACTACCGCCAGCGCCGCGAGGACAAGCAGCCGCTCGACATGCCGAGCGCCGGCTCCACTTTCAAACGCCCCGAGGGCTACTTTGCCGGCAAGCTCATCATGGATGCCGGTCTGCGCGGCCATGCTGTCGGCGGCGCGCAGGTGAGCGAAAAACACTGCGGCTTCATCGTCAACGCCAACCACGCCACCGCCGCCGACGTCGACGAACTCATCCGCGACATCCAAGCCAAAGTCAAAGAGCAGTTCGGCGTAGACCTACAACCCGAAGTCCACCGAGTAGGCGAATTCCTCTAAAAAGAAGGCCCCGAAAGGGGCCTTCACTTTCTTTAATTCAGACAACCAGTCCGGTGTGCAGCGCCCCGAACCCGAGAGGGCCGCGTGCCCGCCCGCAATATATTTGATTGATCGCGAGTTCCGCACGCAAAGAAGGCCACTTAATGTGGCCTTCGTCTTGCGCAGGACTGCCCGAGCAGGCAATCAAATATATTGCGGGCGGGCACGCGGCCCAGCCGGCTTTACGACAGCGCAATACCGCCAAGCCAGCCCCAGCGCACGCCAGAGCCAGTGCCGTAGAACCCAATGAACGAGTCAAGCGACCTCGACGTGATGGCGCCCTCGTTGCTCATAACGATGCCGCCGCCAACATAGATGCCCACGTG
The DNA here is from genome assembly GCA_937969105.1 of uncultured Collinsella sp. GTDB lineage: Bacteria > Actinomycetota > Coriobacteriia > Coriobacteriales > Coriobacteriaceae > Collinsella. Next base: position 6,314 of record CALBUZ010000096.1, read on the forward strand.
TCCGTACAGCAGACCCGGCGTACCGGTGCCGCTGTGCGACGAGTCGGCCACGATCATGCCCACCTGCAGCGCCGAACGATTGGAGCTGTAGCACCAGGCGTTAAACATGTCGCACGCATTGCCGCCAAAGTAGCCCACGCCGGCGTTACGGAACACGTTGGTAACCCACGCCGCGCACCAATTCTGACCCGGCGAAGGCGTGGAGTAGCACGCGTTGACGACGGCCTGTTGCTTGCCCGAGCCGGCATTCTGCTGCGGAGTTCCGGGCGCATACGATCCGCCACCCGAGCTTGAACCACCCGAGTAGGAATTGTTCTTGTTTGCGGCAGCCGCGGCAGCGGCAGCCTTCTTGGCAGCCTCCTCGGCCTGAGCGGCAGCAAGAATCTCGGAATCGCGCTGGGCCATGAGCTCCTTGACATCGTCGGAGAGGCCGTTCAGAACCGTCTGGACCTCCTGCTGCTTGGCCTGCATGTCCTGCATCTGAGCAGTCTGCTGGTCCTTGAGCTTCTCCAAGTCGGCTTTTTGCGACTCGAGCTCGGACTTCTGCGTATCGAGCTCTTTCTGGATGGTCTGGATGTCCTCGATGGCGTCACGGTCGCTCTTGTTGATCTTCTCGACGTAATGCGCGTTGGCGACGAGCTCCTCAAACGAGCCAGAAGCGAGCAACAACGACAGGATGTTGGTGCCGCCCGACTTGTAGCTGGCGGCAACGCGATCGGAAAGGTCGCTGCGCTTCTCTTTGAGCTCGGCCTTCTTTTCATCGATCTGGGCCTGCGTGTCTTCAATCTTGCCCTGGACATTCTCGATGTCGTTGAGGGTCTGGGCATTCTTGTTGGCCAGCGCCGCATACTCATTTGCGATGCTGTCGAGCTGGGCCTGAACCTCGTCGAGCTGGGCCTGGGCGGCATTCAGTTTATCGGTGGTTTCTTTGGAAGCCTCCGCCGCATGGGCGCGAGCAGGCAAGCCAAAAAGAACAGCCGCGGAAGCAGCGCCGAAAAGAGCCTTAAGGGCAGTGCGGCGCGAAAGCTCCTGCGTAAAAATGGAATCGTTGTTCGGTGACATATGTACTCCGTTACATGCTTATTTATATGTCGCTCAACTCAAACATATTAACGCACATCGCGCTTGTCCCAACTATTTCCACGAACGGCTGGAAAAGTATGGTCAGCGGCTCGCAAATACATCCCACACCAAAGGTAAGGATTATGCAAATAACACCCTATGAGTACGTTAACATCAATCCTCTGGTTTTCCTGCCCCGCGTGTTTTGGGCGCCCCCAGCTGCGCTATACTCCCCTCAAGAAGTGTTCCTGATTCGATAGGAGACTACATGTCCAAAGCACTCGACCCCAAAGACACCTGCGTCCTCGTTACCGGCGGCGCCGGCTTTATCGGCTCGCACACCGTCGTTCAGCTGCTCGAGGGTGGCTACCAGGTTGTCGTCGTCGATGACCTCTCCAACTCCAGCGCCGTTGCTATCGACCGCGTCAAGACCATCGTGGGCGACGAGGCCGCCAAGAACCTCACCTTCTACGAGGCCAACGTGCTCGACCGCGATGCGATGAACAAGATCTTCGATACCCACCAGATCGACCGTGTCATCCACTTCGCCGGCTTTAAGGCCGTTGGCGAGTCGGTGAGCAAGCCCGTCGAGTACTACCACAACAATATCGAGAACACCCTGGTGCTCATCGATGTCATGCGCAACCACGGCTGCAAGTCCATCATCTTCTCGAGCTCTTCGACCGTCTACGGCGATCCGGACAATCCGCCCGTCACCGAAGAGGACCCCAAGAAGCCCGCGACCAACCCCTATGGTTGGACCAAGTGGATGATCGAGCAGATCCTTATGGACGTCCACACCGCCGACCCCGAGTGGGACGTCGTGCTACTCCGTTATTTCAATCCCATCGGCGCCCATCCGTCGGGCCTGATCGGCGAGGATCCCAAGGGCATCCCCAACAACCTGGTGCCCTATGTCGCCCAGGTCGCCGTGGGCAAGCTCGAGGCCGTTCAGGTCTTTGGCAACGACTACCCCACCCCCGACGGCACCGGCGTGCGCGACTACATCCACGTGTGCGATCTGGCCTCTGGTCACGTTGCCGCCCTTAACTGGATGAACGGCAAAACCGGCGTCGAGATCTTTAACCTGGGCACCGGCACCGGCACCTCGGTACTCGAGGTCGTCGCCGCCTTCTCCAAGGCTTGTGGCAAGGAGCTGCCCTACGTGATCCGCGAGCGCCGCGCCGGCGACATCGCCGCCAACTGGTGCGATGCCTCCAAGGCCGAACGCATGATGGGCTGGAAGGCCCAGTACGATATCGCGGACATGTGCCGCGACAGCTGGAATTGGCAGAGCCATAACCCCAACGGCTTCGCCGACGCCGAGTAGAAAAACCCTACATAGCGTTCTTGCCCCGGTCTCACGATGTGAGACCGGGGCTTTTTTCATGGCGCGTAACCATTTACCGAAAATAGGCCAACTTTTTAATCTCGCCTATACATGTTTAAACAACATGTTCTACAATAGGGACATCGACTCTAAAAACTCGGGACGGGCTGTTCACCCATCTGCAGGCCGATCCCACAACAAGAAGGTTGGTGAGCACATCCATGGAGCGTGCAAGCGGTGTTCTCATGCCCATCTCGTCCCTGCCCGGACCGTACGGCATCGGCGGCTTTGGCTGGAACGCCTACGACTTTGTCGATTTCCTCGCCTCGTGCAAACAACATTATTGGCAGATTCTGCCCCTTACGACGACGAGCTATGGCGACTCGCCCTATCAGTCGTTCTCGGCCCGCGCGGGCAACCCCAATTTCATCGACTTTGCCGAGCTTATCGATGCAGGGTATCTGGAGCAGCGCGATATCGACGGTGTATACCTGGGCTCCGACCCCAGCAATGTCGACTATGGCGCTATCTTTGGCGGCCGCCGTCAGATTCTCGACCGCGCCGCCGAGCGCTTTGCTGCCGACAAGCCGGCCGATTTCGATGACTTTATCCAGGCCAACGAGGACTGGCTCATCCCCTACTGTGAGTTCATGACCGTCAAAGAGGAGTGCGGTCTCAAGGCGTTTTGGGAGTGGCCCGCGGAGCTACGCACCCGCGGCGAGGCTTCCGCCAAGGTCTGCGCCGACCATCCGGCGCGTATGCTCTACCACCAGATGACGCAGTACTTCTTCGATCGCCAGTGGAGCCGCCTCAAGGCCTATGCCAACGAGCGCGACATTCTCATCATCGGCGACCTGCCCATCTATGTCTCGCGTGACTCCGTCGAGATGTGGGCGACGCCTGAGCTCTTTAAGATCGACGCCGCCGGCAATCCCGTGAGTGTCGCCGGCACGCCGCCCGACCAGTTCTCGGCCACCGGCCAGTACTGGGGCAACCCCATCTACGACTGGGACGCCATGGAGTCCGACGACTTCTCCTGGTGGGAGGGCCGCATTCGCGCCGCCCTCGACATGTACGACGTCATCCGCCTGGATCACTTCCGCGGCTTCGAGGCCTATTGGGAGGTGCCGTTCTCCTCGCCCGATTCGTCCTACGGTTCGTGGACGCAGGGTCCCGGCCTCAAGTTCTTCAAGACGCTCGAGGAAAAGCTCGGCACGCTGCCCATCATCGCCGAAGACCTGGGCTTCCTCACCCCCGGCGTCATCGACATGCGCGATAACTCGGGCTTCCCCGGCATGAAGATCCTGCAGTTCGCCTTTGAGGGCACCAACTCGTACTATCTGCCGCACAACTACATTGCCAACACCGTCGCCTATGTGGGCACGCACGACAACGAGACGGCGCGCGGTTGGTTTGAGGGAACGGCCACCCCGCGTCAGCGCGAGCAGGCGGCCCTGTACACCCACCAGCAGGCCGGCGAGCCCATGGCCGATGCACTCAACCGCACCATCGCCGCCAGCGTGAGCGATACCTGCATCTACACCATGCAAGACCTGCTCAACCTGGGCAACGAGGCACGCATCAACACTCCCGCCACCCTGGGCGGCAACTGGACCTGGCGCATGCTCGATGGCGCCATCACCCGTGAGCTCGAGCACAAGCTCACCGACTGGACCGAGACCTACTTCCGCATCCCGTCTGAAGCCGAAATTGAGCTTCCCCAATAGGAGCCACCGCGTCCGACCCCACCCCACCGTGCGGACGCGACCGCTTTTCCCGCGCGAGGCCACCCCAATCCCCTCGCGCGGGCTTCTTTTGAATTTCTGACATGTAGTCAACTCACCACAGGAGGAAACATGCCCCGCATCAATCTTGCGGCTCTTGCCGAGCAGTCCTTTGGAACCTCGCTCGAGCAGCTCGATGACCGTCATATTTATAAGCTGCTGGTCAAGCTCGTGCAGGAACGCTCTGCTGCCTGTCCGCTCAACAATGGCAAGAAAAAGCTCTACTACATCTCTGCCGAGTTTTTGATCGGCAAGCTACTCATCAACAATATGATCGACCTTGGCATCTATGACGAGGTTAAGGACCAGCTCGTCGCCGCCGGCCACGACCTCAACAAGATTGAGGAGTTCGAGGTCGAGCCTTCGCTCGGCAACGGCGGCCTGGGCCGTCTGGCTGCGTGCTTCTTGGATTCCATCGCCACGCTGGGCCTTACCGGCGACGGCGTGGGCCTCAACTACCATTACGGCCTGTTCCGCCAGCGCTTTGTCGACAACCAGCAGAAGGCCGTCCCCGACGAGTGGCTTGGCGAGCAAGACATCCTGATCGACGACGACCGCTCCTACACCGTCGAGTTCGGTGATTTTGCCGTTACTTCCAAGCTCGTCAACATCGATGTGCCCGGTTATGGCCAGCCCACCAAGAACCGCCTGCGCCTGTTCGACCTGGCAAGTGTTGACGACGGCCTGGTCCCCGGCAGCTCCATCGACTTCGACAAGACCGAGATCGCCAAGAACCTCACCTTGTTCCTCTACCCCGACGATTCCGACGAGCAGGGCCGCCTGCTTCGCATCTACCAGGAATACTTCATGGTGAGCAACGCCGCCCAGCTCCTTATCGACGAGGCCATCGAGCGCGGCAGCAATCTGCACGACCTGGCCGACTACGCCGTGGTCCAGATTAACGACACGCACCCCACCATGGTCATCCCCGAGCTCATCCGCCTGCTCACCACCAAGCACGACATCGAGTTTGACGAGGCCATTGCCATCGTGCGCTCCATGGTCGCCTACACTAACCACACGATTCTTGCCGAGGCACTCGAGAAGTGGCCGCTCACCAGCCTGCAGAAAGTCTCCCCTGCCATCGCCGACATTATCGTCAAGCTCGACGAGGTCGCCAAGGCCGAGCACGACGACCCGCGTGTCGCCATCATCGACGAGTACGACACCGTCCACATGGCCCACATGGACATCCACTTTGGCTTCTCCATCAACGGCGTCGCCGCACTCCACACCAAGATCCTGGAGGACACCGAGCTTCATCCGTTCTACGAGATCTACCCCGAGAAGTTCTCCAATAAGACCAACGGCATCACCTTCCGCCGTTGGATCCATGGCGCCGACCCCGCACTCGCCAGTCTGCTCGACGATGTGATCGGCACCGATTGGCGCAGCACCGGCGACCTGAGCAAGCTCGCCGAGTTCGCTGACGACAAGAAGGTCCTCAATCGCCTGGCCGCCACCAAGACCGAGGCCAAGGCCATCATGCGCGAGTTTATGGCGCTCGAACAGGGCGTGACGATCCCCTCCAACGCCATCATCGATGTTCAGGTCAAGCGTATCCACGAGTACAAGCGCCAGCAGCTGCTCGCGCTCTACATCATCTGGAAGTACCTCGATATCAAGAACGGCAACAAGCCCGCTCACCCCGTCACCATCATCTTTGGCGGCAAGGCGGCGCCTGCCTACACTATCGCCCAGGACATCATTCACCTGATCCTGACGCTGTCGCAGTGGATTGCAAACGACCCCGACGTGGCTCCCTACCTGCAGGTTGTCATGATCGAGAACTATAACGTCACCGCCGCCGAGCGCGTGATCCCCGCCGCTGACATCTCCGAGCAGATCAGCCTGGCCTCCAAGGAGGCAAGCGGCACCTCCAACATGAAGTTCATGCTCAACGGCGCCCTGACCCTGTGCACGCTCGACGGTGCCAACGTGGAGATTGCCGAGCTCGTGGGCGACGAGAACATCTACACCTTTGGCGCCTCGTCCAAGCAGGTCGAGCAGCTCTACGCCGACGGCACCTATGACGCCGGCGTGCTCTACCGCAAGCCCGGCACCAAACTGCTGGTGGACTTCATCACCAACCCCGCCTTTATGGCGACCGGCAACGCAGAGCGCCTGCAGCGTCTGCACGACGACATCAAGGGCAAGGACTGGTTTATGGCCCTGCTCGACATCGAGGAGTACATCCAGACCAAGGAGCGCGTGCTGGCCGACTACGAGGACCAGGACGCTTGGATGCGCAAGGCGCTTATCAATATCGCCAACGCCGGCACCTTCTCGTCCGACCGTACGATCTCCCAGTACAACGACGAGATTTGGCACCTGAGCTAATTCGCTTCCCTTACCCATCCTCTTGAGAAACGGAGTCGTGGCAACACGGCTCCGTTTTTTGTGCCCGCACGTTACCCTGTGACCCGACTCGGCCAAACAATCTCGATCCATAACAACTACTCAACCAAAACAATCCCAGCTGTTACAGATTGAGACATACCGGCCCCTCCCCTTGGGTTTATCTCAATCTGTAACATCTAGCAGCTGAAATTCGCCTTTGGTGTTACAGATTTAGATGAAATGGTTAGCTCAGCGGAACCGTCTCTATCTATAACACCTAGCGTCCGAAATCGGCCCTACCTGTTACAGATCGAGACAAGCGACCGGTCAGAAACCCCAGCACAAAGAAAGGCTCCCCTCTCGCCCAGTGGACGGGAGGGGAGCCTTATATGTGACCGCGGCAAAAGGATGGCAATACCGCAGTCGCCCAAAGGAAGGGCCTGGATGCACCGGGCCTAGATAAGGTTCTTGCCAGAGACCTTATCGAAGAGGTGGGTCGCGTTCTTCTCGAACTTGAACCAGATGGTGTCGCCAGCCTTGAGCGCACCCTTGGCCTCAAGGTCGACAACGGGAATGATCAGGACAAACTGGCCGTCGGGAGCGGTCACGTGGACGTGCTCGGTCGAACCCATGAGCTCGGTCACCTCGACGGTACCCTGGAGCGCACCCTCCTCGCCCTTATCGGCAAGCAGAATCTGCTCGGGGCGCACGCCGGCCGCGATCTCCTTCACGTCGCCGCCGTCCCAGTTGAGGGCAAGCTGAGCGCAGGTCTCGGGAGCGAGCGCCACGTTCATGTCCTCGGTCTTGACGGTAAAGCCGTCGCCCGAGCGCACCAGCTGGGCATCGAAGAAGTTCATCTGCGGCACGCCGATGAATCCGGCGACGAAGATGTTCGTGGGATGGTTGAAGACCTCCTGCGGCGTGGCGATCTGCTGGACGACGCCGTCCTTCATGACCACGATGCGGTCGCCAAGGGTCATGGCCTCGGTCTGGTCGTGGGTAACGTAGATGAACGTGCCCTTGATCTCGTGGCGCAGCTTGATGAGCTCGGCACGCATCTGGTTACGCAGCTTGGCGTCCAGGTTGGACAGCGGCTCGTCCATCAGGAAGACCTTGGGGTCACGCACGATGGCGCGGCCGATGGCGACGCGCTGGCGCTGGCCGCCCGAGAGCGCCTTAGGCTTGCGGTCGAGGTACTGGGTAATGCCCAGAATCTCGGCCGCAGAGCGAACCTTACGGTCGATTTCGTCTTTGGGGACCTTCTTGAGCTCAAGCGTAAACGCCATGTTCTCGTACACCGTCATATTGGGGTACAGAGCATAGCTCTGGAACACCATGGCAATGTCGCGGTCCTTGGGTGCCACGTCGTTGACGCGCTTGCCGTCGATGAGCACGTCGCCCGAGGTGATGTCCTCCAGGCCGGCGATCATGCGCATCGTCGTGGACTTACCGCAGCCAGACGGGCCAACGAGGACGACGAACTCCTGGTCGTGAACGGTGAGGTTAAAGTCCTCCACCGCGAGCACGCCATCCTCGGTAACCTTGAGGTTGTGCTTCTTCTCCTCGGTCTTCTTCTTTTTGCCAAAGAAGCCCTTCTTTTTGGACTCGGTGTTGGGATACACCTTCTGAACATGCTTGAGAACGATCTCGGCCATGTCTTTACCTTTCGATATGCGGCGCCATGTTGAGGGCGCCACAGAAACTTGCAAAACAGTTACGGCATCAGCCCTTGACGGCACCTGCCACCACGCCGTCGATGATGTACTTCTGGCAGAGGATGTACATGATGACGATGGGGATAACAACCATCATGATGCAGGCCATCATGGGGCCGAGCTCGACATGGCCGTAGCCACCGCGGAAGTACTGGATCAAGATAGGAATGGTCTTGTACTTGGTGGAGTCGAGGGTAAGGTAGGGCAGCAGATAGTCGTTCCAGACCCACATGGTCTCGAGAATGCCGACCGAAAGATAGGTGGGCTTCATGATGGGAAGGACGATCTTAAAGAACACCTGGACCGGGTTGCAGCCGTCGATCATGGCCGCCTCCTCGATCTCGAGTGGGATGTTCTTTACAAAGCCGGCGAACATAAAGACCGCCAGGCCCGCGCCAAAGCCGAGGTAGATAAAGCAGATGTTGAACGGCGTGTTGAAGCCGATGCGGTCCGCCAAATTGGACAGCGTGAACATGAGCATCTGGAAGGGCACGACCATCGAGAAGACAAACAGGTAATAGAAGAAGTTCGAGATCTTGCTGTTGACACGAACCACGTACCAAGCGCACATGGAGCAACACACCAGAATCAGCACGACCGACGTGACCGTGATGATGAGCGAGTACATAAATGCCGAGGCAAAGCCCTGCTCGTTAAGAGCGTGCATGTAGTTTGCGAGGCCGTTGAACGTCTCGGGCGTGAGCAGATCGAATGCCGTGGTGGTGCTGATTGCAGTTGCCTTTTTAAAGGAATTGAGCGCAATCATGAACACGGGGTAGATCCACGCGAGCGACAGAATCGTAAAGAAAATCGAGAGCGCGCGATTGATAACCTTATCGCGTTTCATTACTGCTGCACCTCCTTGGACCTCGTGGCCTTAAGCTGAATCATGGAGATGGCTACGACCAGGATGCAGAAGATAACCGCCTTGGCCTGACCGATACCCTGCCATGCGATACCGGCACGCGAATAGAACGTGTTGTAGATGTTCAGGGCGAGCATCTCGGTGGAGTGCGCGGGGGCGCCGCCGGTAAGGGCGAGGTTCTGGTCGAACAGCTTAAAGCCGTTGGTGATGGACAGGAACAGGCAGATGGTGATGGTCGGCATCAGGTTAGGGATCTTAACCTTCCAAAACGTCTGCCATGCCGTGGCACCGTCGACCTTGGCGGCCTCGATGTAGTCGGACGGAATGGACTGCAGACCAGCGATGTAGATAATCATCATGTAGCCGACCTGCTGCCACAGGGTCAGGATGATAAGGCCCCAGAAGCCAGCAGCAGAGTTAAGGGCGATGAGCTGGGCGCCCACGTTGGAGAGCAGGCAGTTGATCAGAATCTGCCAAATGTAGCCCAGCACGATGCCGCCGATCAGGTTCGGCATAAAGAAGATCGTACGGAAGATGTTGGTGCCTTTGAGCGCCTTGCGGGTGAGCGCCTGCGCGATGGCGAGGGCGATCACGTTGATGAGCACCGTCGACAGGAAGGCAAACGCCACGGTAAAGAAGAACGACGTGGCAAACTGCGGATCGGACAGCGCGCGCACGTAGTTCTCGATACCGACAAAGTGCGCGTTACTAATGATAATAAACTGGCAGAACGAGAGATAGAAGCCCTGGATAAAAGGGATCACGAACCCGATCATAAACGCCAGACACGTGGGCAGCATAAAGAGCGGCCACCAGCGCTTGAGTGCTTTGCCCATAAAAGGGTCCTTTCAATATGCAGGGGGCGGGCAAACCAACGTCTGCCCGCCCCCTGTCGCTAATCAGATAGCTTGGGCAGCAACTGCTTACTCGGAAGCGGCCTTCTCGGTCTTCCAGCCATCGACGAAGGCGTTCTTGACGCCGTCCCACTTGCTGTTATCGGCAGCGTAGGCAATCAGAGCCTGCTTGAGGTTCTTCTTCCACTCCTCGGAGGGAATGTAGACGAAGTCCCAAGCGACGGTCTTCTTGCCGTCCTTGGCCATGGCAACGGCCTGCTGCGAGAAGACGTTGGTGGTCTCCTTGGCGCTCTTGAACGGAGCGGTCAGACCCATCTTGTCGGCGATGATGCTGGTCGGGGTGTCAGCGGTGACGCACCAATACATGAAGTCCTCGGTGGCCTTCTGGGCATCCTCGGAAGCCTGGGAACTGACGCACCAGTAGTTCTCGCCGCCGGAGCACAGGCCCTGGTTCTCCTCGCCGTCAACACCGATGTAGATGGGCATCATGCCAATCTGATCGTCGGTCATGCCGGCCTTGACGAGGTCAGAGTAGGCCCAAGAGCCGTTCTGGTAGAAGACGGCCTTGCCGGTTGCGAACTCGTTGGTGGCGTCGTCGCCGGTCTTGGAGGCAAGCTGCGAAGGATCGCAGGTGGAGTCGGTGATGTACAGGTCGAAGATCTGCTTGTAGTTGTCGAGGAACTCACCCTTGATCTCGTCGTCCTCCTGGTTGTGCTCCTTCTCAAACTCGTAGTAGAGCGGCATGTTGGCAAGGTGGGTGGTGTAGCGCCAGCTGGAGGAGTCGTCCATGCCGGCGGAAGTGAAGGCACCCTCGACACCAAGCTCGTCCTTGCGGGCCTGGATGTCGTCGGCACAAGCCTTCAGCTTGTCGAAGGAGTTGATGTCCTCGGCCTTGTAGCCAGCCTTCTCGAGCAGCTGCTTGTTGTAAATAATGCCGAAGCTCTCCTGAACCCAGTCGATGCACACATCCTTGCCGTCGGACTGCAGAGCCAGGGAGTCGTCAATGAGCTCACCGCGGAGCTTGGTATCGGACAGGTCGGCGCAGTAATCCTTCCAGTTCTTAAGACCGGTGGGGCCGTTGACCTGGAACAGGGTCGGAGCGGAGCTCTTGGACATCTCGGACTTGAGCTTCTCCTCGTAGGTGTTGGAGGCGGCGGTCACGATCTTGACCTCGACGCCCTTCTCCTCCTTGTACGCCTTGGCGATCTCCTTCCACTCCTTGTCGACCTCGGGCTTGAATTGGAGGAAGTAGACCTCGGCAGCGTCACCAGAAGCAGAGGAGCCGGAGCCGGCAGAACCACCGCAGCCCACGAGGCCCAGACCAAGAACCGCAGCCGCGGAACCAGCAAAGCCCAGGAACTGCCTTCTGCTCATTTCGTTCTTCATTACAATCCACCCTTTCACACCGTGGCGGCACCCTTTGCCGCCGCCTTCGGAGATTGGCTCGGGGACTTTGCCCCTTTTGCTGATTTGTACAATACGCTATTTGGCTAGTTGTTTGAACAAGTATTACTAGAGCGGTAGGAAAACTTCGGTGAACGGTAATTTCAACTTGATACTTGACAAGTTTTGTATAAACAATTATTTGTTATTGAATGCAGAGAAAACGCCCGGTCAAGCCGATGCATCGTCGGTTTGACCGGGCGTTTTCGCTTTGAGGGCATGAGTCTCGTCAGGCTGCGAGCTAGCCGGCTATCGCTTGGAGTTGACGCGGTAGTGGAAGATCTCGGGATGCGTGCGGGCATGCGTGACCTCGAACAAGATGCCGTCCGAGGTGTACGACTGGCTCTCCATGACGGCAACGCAGTTGTATTTGCCGAGGTCAAGATAACTGCAGTCCTCATCGTTGGCAAGCTCGACGCTCACCGTACGACGGCTCGCCATCACCTTGACGCCGCGTTTGTGCTCCAGATAGTCGTAAATTGATTTTGCGGCAATCTCGGGCGTCAGGCCCTTGGCGATCGACTCCAAAAAGTAACCATGGTCTACTTGGCGTGCATTGCCGTTAAGGCTTCGGACACGCACCACGCGAATCAACTCCTCGCCCACCTTAAAGCCCAGGCGACGAGAGAGTTGCTCAGTGCAAATCAAATGTTCAAAAGACTTGACCTCGGTCGATGCGACGGCATTGTTGCGCTTTGCAAATTCGCCAAACGACTCGACTTCCTCGAGTGCGCCCAGCATGTCGGTTTCGCCCTTGAGCCAAATAACGCGCACGCCCTTGCCGTGTATGGGCTGCACAAACATCTCGTCTGTCAGCATGCTCAAAGCGCGGCGGACGGTATTGCGCGTGCAGCCAAATTCCGCGGTCAACTCGGCTTCGGTCGGCAGCATCTCCTGAAACGCATAGGTCCCATTAATGATGCGCGAACGTATTTCTCGGTAGATTCCTTCGTATATCGCTTTTGGCATTGTTTCACCTCTACATTATTTATTTCCGGCTAGGCACGATAGCATTTCTTAAAGTTGTTTAAACCGAATATCGGTAAAGCGACAGGATTTAACCGTTGACGGTTTCTGTCGTGCCCAAATCGGTTTCGCTCAAAACTGCCGGTACAACAATCGTCTGGTCCTCTACAATGAATCCATTGTTTAAACGTTTCCCCACGCGCAACGCGCCTCGATATTCGGAAGGCAGAACATGCTGCAAAAAATCCAACGCTTTGGCGGGGCAATGTTCGCTCCCGCCATGCTGTTTTCTATATCGGGCCTCATGGTAGGCGTCTCCGCTCTCGCAACGACTGCGGACATCGTCGGCGATCTAGCCGTATACGGAACCCCTTGGTACGTTTTTTGGGCCATCATCCAGCGCGGCTCATGGACGGTCTTTAAGCGCCTCCCGCTCCTTTTTGCCGTAGCGCTGCCTATCGGTCTTGCCCAAAAGCAACCGGCACGCTGCTGCCTCGAGGCACTCGTGGCCTATTTTGCCTATTGCTTCTTTTTGAGCGAGATCATTAAGCTGAGCGGAGACAACCTTGGGCTTAAGTACCCGTCATCTTTGACCCCCGCCAACGGTATCACCGTCATCGACGGCATCAAGACGCTCGACACCGGCATTATCGGCCCGCTGGTGGTATCGGCAACCGTCGTCGCCATCCATGACCGCTTCTACGATGCCAAGGTTCCCGATTGGCTCGGCACCTTCTCGGGCTCCTCGCTGGTCTACCTCATCAGCTTTTTTGCCGTGTTTGCCCTTGCCGCTATCTCGGCCGCCATCGTGCCCTCCGTATACGCAATGACCGAAACGCTGCGCCATGCACTTACGAGCGTCGGCCCCTTTGGCGTGGGCATCTTTGTGTTTTTGGAGCGAGCGCTCGAGCCCATGGGGCTGCACCACCTGCTCTACATGCCGATCTACTACGACAACCTGGTCATTAACGACGGCATCTACGCCACGTGGAGCAGCTTGCTCCCCATCCTCTCCCATAGCACGCGCCCCCTTAATGAACTTGCGCCGTGGGCCGGTTTTACCGCCACCGGCTGGGTCAAGCTCTTTGGCCTTCCCGCCATCGCAGCCGCGTTCTACTCCACCGCAAAACCAGAACGCCGCGCTGGCCTCAGGGTCATCCTTGTTCCCGCCATCATCGCCTCGGTGGTTTGCGGCGTTACCGAGCCACTCGAGTTTCTCTTTATGTTCACCCACCCCGGGCTCTTTTTTCTCTACGCCGTCTTATCGTCTTGCCTTGCCACAACCATGAATCTCTTTGGCATCGTCGGCATCTTCTCGGGCGGCCTCATGGAGATGGCAGCCTTCAACTTTATTCCGCTCATGCGCACGCATGCCGGTGCCTATCTTTTGGCGCTCGGTATCGGCCTTGCCTTTAGCCTCATCTTTTTTGTTAGTTTTCGAGCACTCATCTTGATCTATGACCTTAAGACGCCGGGCCGCGAGGATCATGTCGCCAATCGCGCGGCAATCGATCGTTTAACGGAAAGCGGCTTTGCCAAAGAGCAATCTCCCAATGACGAAGTCAATAGTCGATCCGATCAAGATCACATCCTCGCTGAGCGGGTAATTCAGCTTTTAGGTGATGTTGGCAATATTGTGGGCGCAACCAACTGTGCCACGCGCCTGCGCGTCGAGGTCGCAGACCCTTCCATCGTTGCAGATAACGCGTCGTTTGTCGCGGTGGGCGCCAAGGGCCTCATCATTACGGGCAAGACCGCCCAGGTAATCATCGGCATCTCCGTTCCCCGCGTTAAAGAGCATTTTGACCAGATCATGGGCCTCGAACCGGAATTTGTGCCCACCACCTTGGCCTCCTCTGCCGCCAGCGCAGCCCATAATCGCAGCGATATCTGTTTCTTCGATATCGACGGAACGCTCGCCTGGCAAGACCCTCGAGCGGCACAAGAGCTTCCCGAGAGCGAGCGTGACCTGTCCCCCTATCCCAACGAGGCGGTCTCGCAGGCCATCCGCGATTTCGTTGCAAATGGCAACATGGCCTTTATCTGCACAGGACGCACCCTCAGCTGCATCCATCCCAAGCTGCTCGAGCTGCCGTGGACGGGCGTCGTGTGTCTCGCGGGCGGTTACGCCGAACTCGAGGGACACATTGTGCGAAATGCAGCCATAAACCCTGGTCTGCTACAGCGCCTCGCCCCCTATCTTGAGCAATCGGGTGAGGTCATTCGCTTTGAGGGCATCGATCGCGTGGTGCGCATGAGTGCAGATGCCCCCGAGACGTACGGATACGCACGCACCGTGGGCGACGCCGTCACGCAACTTGAGCACTACAACGCCTATAAAATTCTTATGTCCACACCACTTGCCAACCGCATCGCCCAAGATGAAGAGCTTGGACCCCTACTCTGTTTCAACGAGCTCGAGCTCGAGGTCACAGAAATCTCGCCTCGTGAGTGCACCAAACGGGCCGGAATCAGTGCCGTGCTTGACGCCCTGGGGCCAGATCACGGCACCGTGTACGGCATTGGCGACGCGAGCAACGACATCGCCCTCATGGAGGCGGTCGATGTTGGCATCGCCATGGGCAACGCGCCGGACTTCCTCAAGGAAAAAGCCGACTACGTAACCGACAGCTTTGACCACGACGGCGTCGTCACCGCGCTCGAACACTTTGGGCTTATCTAGCCGAGCCCCTTGCCGCGTTTGCAGCCGCAAGACTCAATCGTCTTCAACCGCCGCGCTCGACGCCCTAATGTGGCAATATGTTGTCTGCATAATGCAACGATGCAACCTAAGAAAGAATGCGAGAACCCGTGTCCAGTCCGTTTACCAGCTTTTTAGCCCAGCACTTTGACCAGATTAACGACTATCTGGCCACGTTCTTTGACGGACAGGCGACCTCTGCCGATATCGAGCGCTACTTGTATACCCCGCTTTCGGCATTTACCGCCAACGCCGGCAAGCGCCACCGCCCGCTTATCTGCATGCTCGCCGCAACCGCAGTGGGCGGCAGCTTTGAGAGCGCCCGCAGCGCGGCGGCGGCTATCGAGCACTTTCAGTCGGGTGCGCTCATCCATGACGACATCGCCGACAACGGCCAGCTGCGCCGCGGCAAGCCCTGCATGCACCTCACCGAGGGCACGGGGCTTGCTATCAACTGCGGCGACCTGGCACTTACCATGGTCACCAAGACGGTTCTCGACGATCCCACGCTTGAGGCAGACGTAAAGCTGCGCGTACTCCACGAGCTCACCGAGATGATCGTCCGCACCATCGAGGGTCAGGCGCTCGACTTGGGCTGGGTCCGTGACGGGCGTTTTGACATCTCGGTCGACGATTACCTGGACATGGCAACGCACAAGACCGCGTATTACAGCGGAGCCACGCCGCTTGCCGCCGGAGCCATCATTGGCGGAGGCAGCGAACAGCAGGTCGAGGCGCTGCGCGCCTTTGGCCTGCACACGGGCCTTGCCTTCCAGATCCAAGATGATCTGCTCAACTTGATCGGTACCAAGGAGGCCGCCAACAAGGACTTCCGTACCGACATCACCGAGGGTAAGCGCACGCTCGTTGCCGTGCACGCCCTGTCTGATGAGCGCTATCACGATGAGATTGAAGCGATCCTCTCCTCGGGCACCGAGGATCCCGCGCAGCTCGCGCGCGCCGTGGAAATCTTCCAGGAGACCGGCTCTATCGATTACGCCCACGCCTACGCGCTGGACCTAACCGCCAAAGCCAAGGCCGCCATCGAGGACGTTGAGCTTGATTCGCACGCACGCGAACTGTTCCTCTCCATGGCAGATTTCTTTGTGGAGCGACTCAACTAGCGGGGGTTGCAAAACCTGTCGGCAGCGCATTTGGGTACAAGTTGCTACACTGTTGAATGTATGTTTATGCATCCCTTTGCGTCGTCTATCCGACAGGCGCTCAAATAGTACGAATGATACGCCGAAAGGGGTTCGTTCATGGAACCTATTACAACGGGCATGCAGGGAGCAGCCGTCGAGGACGTGCAGTCTCGTCTCCTGCAGCTCGGCTACACGATTGATGCCACCGAGGTCGCCGACAAGCACTTTGGTGCCACCACCGAGCAGGCCGTTAGCACCTTTAGGCTCGACAGCGGTCTTGCCGCCGGCCACGCCGTTGACATCCCCTGCTGGAGTGCCCTGGTCGACGCCTCGTATAAGCTGGGCGACCGCACCCTCTACCTGCGTATGCCCAATTTCCATGGCGCCGACGTGCAGGCCCTGCAGAAGGCGCTCAACGTTTTGGGCTTTGCCTGCGGCGAGGACGATGGCTACTTTGGCCCTCACACCGAAGCGGCCCTTCAGCAGTTCCAGGAAAACGTCGGTCTGTTTGCCGACGGTATGGCTTTCCAGGATACCTACGCCTATATCAACCGCCTGCACCACGTGTGGGAGGGTAAGCCTTCGGTGACCGAGGCCGAATCGCGCATCGGCTTTGCCCGCGCGGCCAACGTACTCGAGCGTTTCCAGATTGCCGTCATTGGCGAGGACCCCATCGCGCGTAGCGTTGCATCGCGCATGTGGAACATCGCCACGGCGACGACCGACAGCAGCGGCATGATGCTTTGCGATTCCGAGGTTCCGACCGACGTGGATCTGGTGCTCGAGATCGCAAGCGACGAGCTACCCGCCGACGCCGCTCCGCGCGCCACGATTGCCCTCGCCGAGTGCCACAACCTGGCCCAGCGCATCCGCACCGCCAATGTCGCCGCGCAGCAAAAGCCGGCACGCATCCGCATTGAGCTCACCGGCATGACGCGCTACAACGGCACCTTCACTGCCAGCGACGCCCAGACACTCGCCGTACGTCTGCTCGATGGCGTTTGCGATGCCCTCGCAGATTAGGTAAACTAGACGAGTTGCTTTTGGCAACACCCATACTGGGACGTAGTTCAACGGTAGAACTCCGGTTTTTGGTGCCGGCTGTTGGGGGTTCGAATCCCTCCGTCCCAGCCAAGGTAACTGAGCGCCCCAGGCTTTCATCAGCCCGGGGCGCTTTCTTGTGGGCACGCGGAGGGATTCGAACCCGCAAGGGTGCGGAGCTGAGGAAACGCGCAAGCGTTTTCCAGCGCAGCACGCAAGGAGCGGAGCGACGCAGCGGAAGCGGGCGGCGCCAGCCGCACGCGGACATCCCGCTGGGGGCACCAATTTTAAAATGTTCGAACCCGCCGGATATAATGTCCGACGGGTTCGTTTTTTGCCGTTATAAAACCGAAAGTACTCAATGCCCTTGCGCTAGATAAACAGCTCGCACTCCTTCCGCTCAGAGCAGGCTTTACTCAACATCTTGGTAACCGCAGAGAGCATGATGGGGCTTACCGCGCGAGCGGAATGCGGGCACGCGACAACGCAGCGCATGCATGAAATGCAGGCCTTTTTGTCCACCCGCTTGGGGTCGTCTTTATCGATAGCGCCAACGGGACACGCTGTGGCGCAAGCCCCGCAAGCGGTGCATTCCTTTGTGGCCTTAGGCACCATACCGGTGCCCCCGACCTTCTTATAGGGACGATTACCCGGAATAGCCGGCTCAGAAGCATCTCCTGCAGATATCTTTTGCTGAATCTGATCCGCAAACCCAGCAAGCTGTGCCGCGTCCTGCGCATCTGGTCTGCCGGCGGCAAACTGGCGAACAATAGAATGCTCGGCGATGGCAGAAACCGCCGCGATCACCCGAAAGCCCGCGTCCTTTGCCGCGTCCTCAAGCTCGACCAGCGTGTCCTCATACGCGCGATTTCCGTAAACACAAACCAGAACCGCCCGTGCGTCGTTCCCTCGCACCATACCCAAGCGCTCCACGGCCACGGCTGGGACTCGCCCGCCATACGAGGGCACCGCGATTACGGCTACATCCTCTTTTGTCATCGCAACCGTACGAAAACCAAGCCCACTATCTGTCAGATCTACGACAACTGTTTCCCCTTCTAACGCATTGGCAATGTAGTTAGATACCTTTTCCGTTCCACCCGTCGGGCTAAACACGATATCGAATACCTTCATCAGATAATCCTCCCCTTTATGAACAAATGCCCGAAACATCCGCATGCCAAAACAGGTTACAACTTTCAAGATGCCCCGCGCGAAGCGCTCGCTCGACAGCATGTTCAAAGACGACCCGGGCGACAAAAAAGGGGCCTCGCACAGGCGAGACCCCTTCGAGCGCAAAATCAAACGCGTCTGTTACACGTAGAACAGGATGTCGTCGTAGGTCGGAACCGGCCAGTAGTCGGCGGCCACGATCTCCTCCATGGCATCCACGGCGGCGCGCAGTGTATCCATAGCGGGAACGACCTCGTGTGCATACACATTGGCCTGCTCCTGACCATCGAGGGCCTCGGCCTTCTGATGCACGGCGTCGAGCGCCTTGATGGAGTCGTTGATAGCGGTGATGCCGTTGCAGAGCTTGTTGAGCGTGTTCTGCTCGCACTGCATGGCGGCCTCAGCACCGGCGGCACGAATAGTCTCGAGGCCCTTAGCGACCTTGGTGGCGTAGGCGGTAATGACCGGGCGATAGGTACGACGCGCCTCGCGAACCATCGTGGTAGCCTCGATGTTCATGAGCTTGTTGTACTTCTCGAGCTTGCAGTCGTAACGGCACTGGGCCTCGGCCTTGGTCAGGACACCCGTCTCCTCAAAGAGCGCGATAGCCTTATCGGAAACAAAGGCGGGCAGAGCGTCGGCCGTGGTCTTGTTGTTGGCAAGGCCGCGCTTCTCGGCTTCGATGGGCCACTCGTCGGAGTAACCGTCGCCGGAGAACAGGATGCGCTGGTGATCGGTCAGCACCTTCTTGCAGTACTCGAGCGCGGCGTCCTGGAACTTATCCTCGGGCGTACCCTCGAGTGCGTCGGCGAAGGACTTGAGCGACTTGGCCACGGCGGCATCGAGCACCAGGTTGGAGTCGGAGACGTTCTGCTCGGAGCCGCAGGCACGGAACTCGAACTTGTTGCCGGTGAAGGCGAACGGGGAGGTGCGGTTGCGGTCGGTGTTGTCCTGCATCAGCTTGGGCAGGGTATCGGCGCCCAGGTCAAGCACGCCGCGCGTGGCATGGACGGAAGCCTTGCCATCGATGATCTTCTCGACGACCTCGGTAAGCTGGTCGCCCAGGAAGATGGACATAATCGCCGGAGGAGCCTCGTTGGCGCCCAGACGATGATCGTTGCCGGCCGAGGCAACGGAGGCGCGCAAGAGCTCCTGATAGTTATCGACGGCCTCGATCACCGCGGTGAGGAAGACGATGAACTGCAGGTTGTCGAGCGGGGTGTCGCCCGGGTCGAGCAGGTTCTCGGACTCAGTGCCAAGCGACCAGTTGTTGTGCTTGCCCGAACCGTTGATGCCCTCGAAGGGCTTCTCGTGCAGCAGGCAGACCAAGTCGTGACGGGAGGCGATGAGCTTCATCTTCTCCATCATGACCAGGTTTTGGTCGATGGCCTCGTTGACCTCGCCATAGACAGGGGCGAGCTCATGCTGGCAAGGAGCGACCTCGTTGTGCTTGGTCTTGGCGGGAATACCAAGCGCCCACAGCTCATCGTCCAGGTCCTTCATATAGGCCGAGACGGTGGGGCGGATAGCGCCAAAGTAGTGCTCCTCGAGCTCCTGGCCCTTGCAGGGAGCAGCACCGAAGAGGGTGCGGCCGGTGATGACCAGGTCCCTGCGCTTGCGGTAAGCGTCCTTCTTGATCAGGAAGTACTCCTGCTCATCGCCCACGGAAGGAACGACCTTCTTGGGGGTCTTACCAAACAGCGCCAAAACGCGCTTGGACTCACGCGAGAGCGCGGTCATGGAGCGCAGCAGCGGGGTCTTCTTGTCCAGGGCCTCGCCCGTGTAGGAGCAGAAAGCCGTGGGGATGCACAGGACATCGTCCTTGATAAAAGCGGGGCTGGTGGGATCCCAGGCGGTGTAGCCACGGGCCTCGAAGGTGGCACGCAGGCCGCCGTTGGGGAAGCTGGAGGCATCGGGCTCGCCCTGGATGAGGTTCTTGCCCGTAAACTTGGTAATGGCGGTGCCGTCGTGGTTGGGCTCGAGGAAGCTGTCGTGCTTCTCGGAAGTAATGCCCGAAAGCGGCTGGAACCAGTGCGCGTAGTGCGTCGCGCCCTTGGAGATGGCCCAGACCTTCATGGCGTGGGCAACGGCGTTGGCCACATCCAGGTCGAGCGGCTCACCGTCCTCGAGGGTTGCAGCAAGGCGCTTCCAAATGTCCTTGGGGAGGTAGTCCTTCATGACTTCCTCAGAGAACACCATGGTCCCGAAGCGGTCAGTAAGTTCGGCCATACGGAACTCCCTTCGTATCGGCACCGCGTGAGAAGCGGTGTTGATTACTAACGAACGAGTCATAGCCTAGACTCGCCGTGTTTCCGCAACATTACCGTTATGTTGCTGTCACGAAACCAATCAATGAGGTTACCGCATCACAGCGGCGCTGCCGCCCTTAATGGCCAATCAACTGTATAAATTGCAGACCTCTCCCCATGATTTAAGGGTAGTCAATTTGGGACGGGGCTTTCTTAACTGGTATTTCGCATCAAATATCATTCAATATAGCCCCATCTTAGATTGACTACCCTGTTATAGGAAATGCCGATAGCGAAGCATTTTCGATTGGTATCCCCAAATAGCGAGAGAAACTCCACCTTAGCGCAGTGGTGCTGTAGAATCCTTGCAACAAAACATCGCACCCAGGCATCTAAAGGAGCACGATATGCGCGTCGACGAGGTTTTTAAGCAGGCAGCATCCCAGGGCACCGCACCCGTTTCGTTTGAGATGTTCCCGCCCAAGGGCGAGCTAACCCTCGACACGGCTCGCGAAGTGGCAGGCAATCTGTGCAAGCTTTCGCCGAGCTTTGTCTCGGTCACCTGCTCGGCCGGCGGCTCGGGTAACGGTGCCACCACCGCCCCCATCGCGCATATGATTTCGAGCGAATTCGATACGCCCTCGGTAGCGCATCTCACCTGCGTGGGCCGCACCCACGCCGACATCGCCGCCAAGATTGACGAGTATCGCACCGCCGGCGTTGAAAACATCCTGGCCCTGCGTGGTGATCTTCCCGCTGGCGCGACTGAGGACGACAAGCCCGCCTCGGACTACGCCTACGCCCGCGACCTCATCCCCGAGCTCGTTGACGCCGGCTTTTGTGTGGGCGCCGCAGCCTACCCCGAGGGCCACATTGCCTGCGAGGACCTCAACGTCTCGGTCGAGCACCTCAAGCAAAAGCAAGATGCCGGCGCAAGCTTCTTTGTGACGCAGCTCTTTTTTGACAACGAGTGCTTCTACCGTTTTCGCGAGCTTGCCGACAAGGCCGGCATCACCGTGCCCATTACCGCGGGCATCATGCCGTTTATGGGCAAGTCGCAGATCAGCCGCATGGTCTTTATGTGCGGCGCGTCGCTGCCCTCCCCCGTCATCAAAATCCTCGCCAAGTACGAGAACGACCCCGAGAGCCTGCAGGCAGCCGGTGTAGATTATGCTGCTCGTCAGCTTTGCGACCTTAAGGAGCACGGCGCCGACGGTCTGCACCTGTACACTATGAACCGTCCTGCAATCGCCGCGACCATTATGGAGCGCCTGGGGTAATGGAAAAACCGCACGTCGATACAACCGTTGTTGAAGTGCCGGCCGACCTTGCGTCGCCGGCGCTTTACCGTATCGACGCTGCCCACCACCCTCGTGTCGACCGTGCCGAGATGCTGCGGTATCTGGGCTACGGCGGCCAGCAGATTGAGCCCGAGCTGTCACGACGAATTGAGCTTGTGGTCGAGCGCCTAGAGCTGGATATCGAGCCCCGCGGCGTGCGACGCGTGTTTGCCGTCGATGCCACGGGCGTTGACGAGCAGGGCGAGCCCTGCATCCGCTTGGTTGGCACCAATGTTGAGCTGCGGGGTCGTGATATCTATCGCCACCTTAAGGACGCCCGCCTGGCGGCGCTCATGGCATGTACCCTCGGGATGTCTGCCGAACGCCGTCTGCGAACCACCGGAACCCAGCAACCCCTGGAAGGCGCCGTGCTCGACGCCGCATGCTCTGCCTATGTAGAAGCCGCCGTCGAGCAGATGGACCAGCAGGTCAAGGCTGCGGCCGCTGCACACGGGCTCGCCGGCAACTGGCGCTTCAGTCCCGGCTATGGCGACTGCCCGCTTACGGCCCAGCGCTCAATCGTAGCTGCGCTCAACGCCACGCGGCTCATCGGGCTTACCGTCACGCCGACCAGCCTGCTCATGCCCACCAAGAGCGTGACCGCGGTGATTGGCCTGTTCGACGGCGAAGTCCACGACGCCCAGAGCCGCCCCACCTGCAATATCTGCCGCATGCGTGAGCACTGCCGCTTCCGCGCCGCCCACACCACCTGCTATTCCAGCCATTAGGAGCCATCGATGTTTACTCCGCTTATCACTCATGATCTGGACGGTGCCGCGCTGGCGGCGCCTGTCAATGCTGCGCGCTGCAACGGTGCCGCGTACAAAACGCGCACGATCGACGACCTGCACATTAAGGACGATCGCCTGCGCGCCGCCATCGAGGGCACGGGGCACCTGCTGTTCGACGGCGGCATGGGCACCATGCTGCAGGCCGCCGGCATGAAGGCCGGCGCCCTGCCCGAACTGCTCAACTTTGAGGAGCCCCAGGTCATCACCGATATTCAGCGTCAGTACGTCGAGGCTGGCTGTGACGTGATCACCGCCAACACCTTTGGCGCCAACGCCCACAAGCTCGACGGTGCCGCCACCGTGGCAGACGTCTTTGCCGCGGCCGTCGCCTGTGCCCGCGCGGCCGGCGCCCGCTACGTCGCCGGTGACATCGGCCCCATCGGCGCGCTGCTTCGCCCCCTGGGTACCCTCAGCTTCGACGAGGCTTATGAACTCTTTGCCGAGGAGGTGCGCGCCGGCGTCGATGCGGGTGTGGACCTCTTTATTATCGAGACCATGACCGACCTGGCCGAGATCAAGGCGGCCGTCCTCGCCTGCCGCGAGAACTCCGACCTGCCCGTCTTTGCCACTATGACCTTTGAGGAAGACGGCCGCACCTTCTTGGGCACGAGCCCCGAGGTCGCCGCCATCACCCTCGACGCCATCGGCGCCGACGTCCTGGGCATCAACTGCAGCCAGGGCCCGGCCGAGCTCCGAGGGCTCGCCGCGCGCATGCTCACCGTCACCGACAAGCCCGTTATGGTGCAGGCCAATGCGGGACTGCCCCGCGTGGACGATGACGGCAATACCGTCTTTGATATCCAGGCACCCGAGTACGCCGAGGCCGTCGCCGGCATGATCGAGGACGGCGTGAGCGTCGTGGGCGGTTGCTGCGGCACCACGCCGGCGCACATGGCGGCCTTGCGCACGCTTATCGACAACCACACGCCCAGCCCGCGCCACCGCAAGCCCAGCATGTCGGTCACGAGCGCCCAGACGGTCGTGGACCTCCCCTGCGACGGCCACAAGATCGCCGTCATCGGCGAGCGCATCAACCCCACCGGCAAAAAGCGCCTGCAGCAGGCCCTGCGCGACGGCGACCTGGACTACGTCGTGAGTCAGGGCATCAGCCAGCAGGAGCAGGGCGCCGACATCCTGGACGTCAACGTGGGCCTGCCCGAGATCGACGAGGTCAAGGTCATCCAGCAGGCCACCGAGCAGCTCCAGGGCTCCACGCTGCTGCCGCTGCAGATCGACTCCACCGACCCCGCAGCCGTCGAGGCCGCCGTGCGCCGCTACGCCGGCAAGCCCATCATCAACTCGGTCAATGGCAAACAACAGATCATGGATGAGATCTTTCCGCTGGTGGCCCACTACGGCACCAACGTCGTCGGCCTTACGCTCGACGAGGGCGGCATCCCCGATACCGCCGAGGCCCGCTTCGCCATCGCCGAGCGCATCGTGGCCGAGGCCGCCCATTACGGCATCGGCCCGGACCGCATCCTCATCGACTGCCTGGTCATGACCGCCTCGACCAACCAGCGCCAGGCTGAGCAGATTCTACGTGCCATGTCTCTGTGCAAGGAGCGCCTGGGCGTCAAGTGCGCACTCGGCGTATCGAACATCAGCTTTGGCCTGCCCGCGCGGCCGCTGCTGGGCTCGGTCTTTTTGGCCGCCGCCTTTGGTGCAGGTCTGGATGCCCCCATCATGAACCCGGGTTCCAAGCGCTTTATGGATACCGTCTACAGCTATCGCGTCCTGAGCGTTGAGGACGAGGGCTCGACCGGATACATCGAGCGCTACGCCGGCTGGACCGATCCGTACAAGATCGCCGCGAACCCGGCGGCGGCTCAGGCAGTATCGACCGACACTGTGCCCGCTGCTGGCACCGACGGCAACGACGACCCCATCCGCCACATGGTCGTCTCGGGCCGCAAGGGCGAAATCGCGGCCGAGACCGAGCGTCTGCTGGCAGATCACGACGCCATGGACCTCATCAACAACCACTTTATCCCCGCCCTCGACGAGGTTGGCGTCCTCTTTGACCAGGGCAAGTTCTTCTTGCCGCAGCTCATGGCCTCGGCCGAAGCCGCACGCGTGGGCTTCGACACCATCAAGCGCCTGATGCCCGCCGGCGAGATTGCCGACAAGGGTAAGATCTGCGTGGCCACCGTTAAAGGTGACATCCACGATATCGGTAAGAACATCGTTAAGATGCTGCTCGATAACTACGGCTATACCGTCTTTGATCTGGGTCGCGACGTCGATCCGCAGGAGGTGCTCAAGACCGTACAGGAGCGCGACATCAAGCTTGTCGGCCTCTCGGCGCTTATGACTACTACCGTCGTGGCCATGGAAGAGACCATCAAGTTGCTTCATGCCGAGGTGCCGGGCGTCAAGATCATCGTGGGCGGCGCCGTGCTCACCCCCGAATACGCCAAACAGATTGGCGCAGACTACTACGCCAAGGATGCCGCCGAGAGCGCGCGTATCGCCGAAGAGGTCTTTGGGCAGTAACACAACGGAAACAACCGAGCACCAAAACGTGCCGCATGCGCCACTTGGCACGTGCGGCACGTTAAAATATAGAGGACTATGCTCGTTTTGGCAGATAGGAGCGCAAGGATGGCGATCACGCCCGCAGAAATCGCGGAAACCCGCGGCATGGTTGAGGAGCAGAACCTCGACATCAGAACCATCACCATGGGTGTTTCGCTCATGGGTTGCGGTGACGAGAACCTCGACCGCATGTGCACGAAGATCTACGACCACGTGACGCACACGGCTGAGCACCTGGTCGAGACCGCCGAGAACCTCGAGCGCGAGTACGGTATCCCCATCGTCAACAAGCGCGTTTCCGTCACCCCGGTGGCGCAGATCGCCGCGTGCTGCAAGGATGAGGACCTCACCCCCATCGCGCATGCCCTCGACCGCGCGGCCGAGACGCTCGGCATCGATTACCTGGGCGGCTTCTCCGCGCTCGTCCAGAAGGGCATCGGCGACGCCGACCGCCGCGTCATCCAGTCCATTCCCCAGGCGCTCGCTACCACCAGCCGCGTCTGCTCCAGCGTCAACGTCGCCAGTCTGCGTGCCGGCATCAACATGGACGCCGTACTCATGGCTGCGCAGACCATCATCGACGCCGCTAAGCTCACGGCCGACCAGGATTCCGTCGGTGCTTCCAAGTTTGTCTGCTTTGCCAACATGGTCGAGGACTCCCCGTTTATGGCGGGCGCCGTCCACGGCGGTGGCGAGGCCGACGCCGTCATCAACGTAGGCGTCTCGGGCCCCGGCGTTATGGCCGCAGCCTTGGAGACACTGCCCGATTCCGCATCGATGATGGAAGTCGCCGAGAAGATCAAGCAGACCGCCTTTAAGATCACCCGTGCCGGCGAGCTCATGAGCCGCGAGGCCGCCCATCGCCTGGGTGTCGAGAAGGGCATCGTCGACCTGTCGCTGGCTCCCACGCCTGCCATCGGCGACTCCGTTGCCCGCATCCTCGAGATCATCGGTGTTGGCACCTGCGGTGGCCCGGGCACGACCTGCGCACTCGCCATGCTCAACGATGCCGTCAAGAAGGGCGGCGTCATGGCCAGCTCCAGCGTGGGCGGTCTCTCCGGCGCCTTTATCCCCGTGTCCGAGGACGCCGGCATGATCGCCGCCGTCGAGGCTGGCGCGCTTTCGCTCGAGAAGCTCGAGGCTATGACCTGCGTGTGCTCCGTTGGCTTGGACATGATCGCCATCCCCGGTGACACCCCGGTCGAGACCATCGCCGGCATCATCGCCGACGAGATGGCCATCGGCGTCATCAACAACAAAACCACGGCCGTGCGCGTGATTCCCGCCATTGGCAAGGGCGTGGGCGACTGCGTCGAGTACGGCGGCCTGTTTGGCCGTGCGCCCATCATGCCGGTGAACCCCAACGCCGGCACCGTGCTTGCCCACCGTGGTGGACGCTTCCCGGCACCGCTGAACTCGCTGAAGAACTAGCTGAGGAGTTCGGGCGAGGAGCCCCGGGGAGGGCAAATATATAAGGTCGCCTGCTCGGACAGTCCTGACTCGCACGGAGAGCACATTAAGTGCTCTCCGGCTCGTGCGGAACTCGCGATCGACCTTATATATTTGCCCTCCCCGGGGCTCCCGCACAACGGGACCTCGGTTGAGTTCTATCCCGGTTGCAGTTGCTTCGCTCCTGCACTACATGGTCGATGCGACGGTTTGGCGTTGGATCGGTTCTTTCTGATATATG